>JAQBOH010000182.1 GCA_028288125.1 Mucilaginibacter sp. | reverse complement strand
ACCACTTTCATTTTTGATGTGGATGGCGTGCTGACCGATGGTACCGTGTATGTAACAGAAAACGGCGAACAAAGCCGTGCCTTTAACATTAAGGATGGTTATGCGTTGCAATTGGCTGTTAAATGCGGCTATAATGTTTGTGCCGTTTCGGGCAGCCGGTCGAAAAGCGCTATTTTCAGGTTAAACAGCCTTGGTGTGAAAGATGTTTATATGGGCATCCATACAAAGATCGAAAAGATCAAAATTTACCTCGAAGAAAAGAGCATCAGTCCCGAACAGGTATTATACATGGGCGACGATATACCCGAGTTGGAAGCGATGCGGCTGGTAGGTTTACCCGTTTGTCCCGCGGACGCGGTTGAAGAAATCAAAGCCGCCAGCCTGTATGTTTCGCCCTGTACCGGCGGCAAAGGCTGCGCCAGGGATGTAATTGAAAAGGTGTTGAAAATACAAGGCAAATGGATGAAAGAGGAAGCCTATAGCTGGTAGGGTGTGGACCATAGACCATGGTCGATGGCCCATAGATATCAGCCGGAAGAATAAATACATAGATTAGTAAAACATAAATTAGTAAATCTAGCCATGGTCTATCGACTATGGTCCATGGACTAAAAAATGAACCTCCCGATCATCCTTGCTTCAAAATCGCCGCGCAGGCAGGAACTGCTAAGGTTAATGGATATTAACTTCCGTGTGGTTTTAAAAGACGTGGACGAATCCTATCCCAATAATCTAAAACCCGAAGAAGTAGCTGTATACATTGCTGAGAAAAAGGCGCAGGCATTTGATGAAACGATAGAGAACGAGATCGTAATTACCGCTGATACAATTGTAGTTGTTGATGATAAAATACTTGGCAAACCAGAGTCTGCCGGTCATGCTATCGAAATGCTGCAAATGCTTTCAGGACGAATGCACCAGGTAATTACAGGCGTATGCTTGCTGTATAAGCATGGGTATCATACTTTTTACGATGTTTCGGAAGTGTTTTTCAGCGAGCTGGCTGATGAGGAGATCCGGGCGTATGTAAACAAATATCAGCCGTTTGATAAAGCGGGCTCCTATGGCATCCAGGAACGTATCGGCCTGATCGGGATTGAAAGGATAAATGGCTCGTACACCAATGTGGTGGGCCTCCCTACCGAAAAATTATACCGCGAATTAATGAAATTGTAATATCCGGAGAAAGACTTACGAAGTTTTGCAAACTTCGTAAGTCTGCGCGGTATGTTGTTGGGGCGTAAATCTACCGCACCTTTAACGTATTGTTCTTCCTGTTCATATCGGGCAGCGCCGCATCCGGGTCGACCGTTACACTTTCCGCTTCAGCGGTAGTGCGAATAGTAAAGGTTACAGTCCTGTTTTGCAGCCAGGTTTCAACCGGCAAATACATACGGTGTTTACTGCCATTCTTTAAAACGACCTCTACCGTAAAAGGCATTGCCATTTGTTCTTTATTAGCTACCGTAACCTGTATGCCTTTTTTAGGATCGTTATTTACATACTGGGCATCGGTCAATGCAAGGTCGAGCTTGAAATTATTATAGAACCATCCTTTCCAGAACCACGACAGATCTTCACCTGCGCCGCTGTCCATCGACCTGAAAAAGTCATCAGGCTGCGGATGTTTAAATGCCCACAAATGAATGTAATTTTTAAAAACGTAATCAAACCGGTTCTTTCCCAAAATCTGCTCACGCAGCAAAACAAGCCCGAAAGCAGGCTTAAAGTAAACGATTGGGTGCCGGTATTTTTCAGGGATGGCATCAGCGGCAGTCATAATAACCGGCGCGTTAGGGTCATTGATAATTGGGACGATCTCGTCAGCCGGGTTACCTTTTCCGGGTGCATACTCGCCATCGCGTTTAGGGGCGTATTCGCCATGGTTAAAGGCATCGGCGGCATATATATCAATAAATGTATTAAAGCCCTCGTCCATCCAGCCAAACCGGCGTTCATTACTACCTACGATCATCGGGAACCAGTTATGCCCGATCTCGTGGGCCGTTACCCAATATAATTCGCCTCCTTTGTCGTTTATGCCGTCGAACACAATGCCGGGGTACTCCATACCGCCCGCAATACCAGCTTCGTTAACCGCGACAGGGTAGGGGTAAACGAACCACTTTTCTGAAAAATATTCGATCGACTTTTTTAAATATTCGGTAGCCCTGCCCCATGCATCATTCCCCGCGCTCTCAGCCGGGTAAACCGACATGGCCAGCGATTTTTTACCGCCCGGCAAATTAACCCTGGCCGCGTCCCACATATAAGCCTTCGATGCGCCAAAGGCCACATCGCGCGTGTTCAGCATTTTAAAATGCCAGGTTAGCGTACCGTTGTGCGCCGGTCGTGAAGCAGGGTCGGTTACTTCACCGGCGCTTCTTATCATTATGGTTTTATCACTGTTACGTGCCTCGTTCAGCCTGTCTATCTGTTTGCCTGTTAATACTTCTTTAGGATTCATCAACTCGCCGGAGCCGGCAACGATCATATCCGCAGGCACGGTGACCTTATAATCGATGTCGCCGTATTCGAGATAAAACTCGCCTGCGCCTAAAAATGGTAAAGTATCCCAGCCGCGACTGTCGTCGTACACGCACAGACGAGGGAACCACTGGGCTATTTCGTATATCTTACCGTTTTTTGTATCGACATAGTCGGTACGGTTGCCAAAATTGCCGGGAATGGTGTATTTATAGCGTATGATAAGGTCGATGCCGCCTTTATTTGGTAAAATAGGTTTAGGGAGGCGTATCTGCATCCGCGTATCGGTAATAATATAATCAACTTTTTGTACGACATCACCATGATTGATAGCCACCGATTCGATCTGGTACCCGTTTGTATGCTGCTCAGGCCCCGGCGAAAACCCCGTCACAAAATTTGAACGCGCATCTTTTTTATAGGTATTCTGGTCCAGCTGCAGCCACAAATATTTCAATGCATCCGGGCTGTTGTTTATATAGTGTATCTTTTCGGTACAGGTAAGGGTTTTTGCTGCGGTATCAATTTTAGCATCCAAGTTATAATCAACATGATTTTGCCAGTATCTAAGCCCCGGCTCGCCGTTGGCCGCATGCATTTCGTTGCCTTGTTCACTATAAAACAATGGCGAAAATAGTTTGGAGGGTTGGTAGTTAGAATTAAGCGTATCATTGGACGGCTTGCGTTGTGCAAGGGCAGAGATAGCTATAAAAAGTAGAAGACTAAGGCCGGCAAATTTTAATTTCATGAGATATATCTATATTGGGGCAATATACGAAGGTGAATTTCAAATTTTAACTTGCTAACTCTCTAAAAAAACAATTTGCACTTTCCAGTTAATATACCCATTGGAAGATCCTTTATCCCGGTTCATTTCGTTTGCGAAACGCTGGCTTATTTTCTGGGCTACAGGTATTACATTTATTTGAGGAAGCACACTACTGATCCTATTAATGCGGAAAATCGATTAATTATTTTTATCGGTGCGGCTTTTGGGGCGCTTATAGGATCACATTTAGTAGGGGTGCTTGAGAAGCCCGCATTGTTGTCCCATTTCGACCTGATTTACCTAATGGGGAACAAAACGATAGTTGGCGGCATGCTCGGCGGATTGATTGGGGTCGAGGTCACAAAAAAGCGAATCGCGGTTAAAGTGTCGTCGGGCGACTTAATGGTTTACCCATTGATATTGGCTATGATAGTTGGCCGCATCGGCTGTTTTTTAGCCGGTCTCGATGATGGCACTTACGGTAATGCATCGAGTTTGCCGTGGGCAATTGATTTTGGTGACGGTATCCGCAGACATCCTACTAATCTATATGAAATCGCATTTTGGATTGTATTGTGGGTCATGTTAAAATCTATTGAAAGCCATCGGCGGTTTAGTGACGGTTCCAAATTCAAAATTTTTCTGTCCTCTTATCTTGTATTTCGCCTGGTAATTGAATTTATCAAGCCTGACTATTTCTTCAGCTTTGGTCTATCCGTAATTCAATTGGTTTGTATCGTTGGTATTTTGTATTATTATAAAGTATTTCTGTACCCGTCTAAACTGATTAAAGCCAATGCCTGAACGCCCGTATATTTATTATGACCTCACACTTAGTATTTGTTCGACATGTTTAAGGCGGGTTGATGCCAAAATAGTGTTCGAAGATAACAAGGTTTTTATGCTTAAAACCTGCAAGCGGCATGGGTTCGAAAAAGTTTTGATCGCCACTGATATTGAATACTACAAAAATTGTCGCAATTATGCCAAGCGCAGTGAAATGCCGTTGAAGTTCAATTCAAAAACACACTTTGGCTGTCCTTACGATTGTGGTTTATGCCAGGATCATGAGCAGCATTCCTGTCTTACAGTGATTGAGGTTACCGACCGCTGTAATTTGAGCTGCCCTACCTGTTATGCGATGTCTTCACCGTCATATGGAAGACACCGCACATTGGAGGAAATAGAGCAAATGCTTGATGTTATTGTTGAAAATGAAGGCGAGCCTGATGTTGTACAGATCAGTGGCGGAGAGCCTACGGTGCATCCGCGGTTTTTTGAAATATTAGACATAGCCAAAACAAAACCCATTAAACATTTAATGCTCAATACGAATGGAATAAGAATAGCAAAAGACGAAAGCTTTGTAAAACGCCTTGCAACTTATTCTCCCGATTTCGAGATTTATTTACAATTCGATTCATTTAAAAAAGAGGCCTTGGAGCAATTGCGCGGGGAGGATCTTCGCGAGGTAAGGAGAAACGCGCTGGAAAATTTGAACAAATACAATCTGTCAACAACGCTTGTTGTCACTCTTCAGAAAGGATTGAACACGGATGAAATTGGCAAAATAATTGAATATGCGCTAAAACAGCCTTGCGTTAGAGGGGTAACTTTTCAGCCAACCCAGCAGGCGGGGAGATTGGAGAATTTTAATCCCGAAACTGACAGGTATACATTAACCGAGGTTAGGTCGGCTATCCTTGAACAAACCAATATCTTCAATAAACACGATCTTATTCCGGTTCCATGTAACCCGGATGCGCTAGTGATGGGTTACGCTTTAAAGCTGGGCGGTCAGGTATTCCCTTTAACCCGAATGATAAACCCGGATGATTTGTTGGATAACTCGAAAAATACTATTGTATACGAGCAGGATGAGCAATTAAAACTGCATTTGTTAAATATGTTCAGCACGGGCAATTCGGTGGATAAGGCGCAAGAACATTTAAAATCAATTATGTGCTGCCTGCCTGAAATTGATGCACCCAATTTAAGTTATGACAACTTGTTCAGGGTGATAATCATGCAATTTATTGACGCGCAAAACTTTGATGTGCGGGCTATAAAAAAATCATGCGTTCATATTGTAAACAAAGACATGCAGATTATCCCGTTTGAAACGATGAATATTTTTTACCGGGATGATAAAAAGGAATACCTCAATCAATTGCGAAACGAAATACCGGTATAATGGAAGAAAATATTAACCAGGATAACCAGCCCGAAAAAGACCATACAGGGACTAAACCTTTACGGGGATCGACTTTATTGGGTTATAATGTTTTGGCGATGGTGGGTTACACTTTATTCCTGACTTTGGTGTCCAGGGATTCGGGTTTTATATTTGACGCGGTTGTTTTGTCTGCCCATGTATTTATATGCCTGTTGGCTTCGCTGTTCGAACGAAGCTGGTGGTGGTTCCTAAGCGCGCTCGTTGTCTTAGCGATAGGGTTTTCGACTTGTGCAATGATTGCTACTATGCGTTGATCAAATTAAATGCTCGTGACCGAACAAATTAAATCAAATACAAACATAATTGTCGTAGCAATCAATATGCTGGTGTTTGTTGGCTATACCATTTATCTGGGATTAAATAGCCGTGATTTTGGAAACGCAATTTTGTTGGCTATATGTATAGTGTTTCATTCTTTATTATGTTTTGTATTTTCTATATTCTGGCATAGGCGGGAATTTCAATTAAGTGGCATACTAGTAATATTAATTGGTTTTTCAACGTGCGTTATCGCTTCCTATATCCACTAACGCAGCATGTCCGCCAAAACACCTTCCTTCAACGAATTGGTCGACATCAAAACCTTGCTTATTCCCAGCTTTTGCATTACGAACCGGGTCAATATCGACGCTGTTACGATCATGTCAACGCGGATAGGGATAATGCCTTTTGTTCCGGCGCGGTCGTGGTGTGATGAAAGGATAAGCTTTTCGATCAATACCAATAGGTCGCTCTTATCAAAGGCATAATTTTTTGTTTGTTTCAAATCGAACGGCCTTCCATTATTGGATTCTATGATCTCAGCATAGGTTTCAAATACGCCGGATGAGCCGATCATGTTGTTAATCGTAAAACCGGAGCATGCTTCAAAAAGGGGTTTTAAGTTGTTTTCGAGATAAAGATTTAAGGAAACAATTGAAAGGGGAGGTATGGGGTCGACCTGGTGAAATTTATCCATCAGCCGGGCGGCGCCTATCTCAAAGCTCCGCTTCCATTTGACCTCGTCCTTATTGCAAATGATAAACTCAACGCTGCCGCCTCCGATATCGGCGATCAGGCTGTTTTGTTCGGATAAGCACCCGGCAATTTTTATTCCCTGGTAAATATATCCCGCTTCTTTATCACCGTCAATCGTTTCAATGGCAATGCCTGTCAGCGATTTAACTTTATCGATAAAATCGGGCCCGTTTGCGGCGTTGCGCAGGGCCGATGTCGCTATCACCCTTACTTTTTCAACAGGATTTTTTGAAATGAGCTCGTGAAATTTCAGCATTGCATTAATGCCCCGTTCAAATGCTTCGGGTTGTATAAATCCCTGATTTATGCCGCCTTCGCCCAGCCTCACGGCTGTTTGTTCGTGTACGATTTCGGTATACCCGGCGGGCGTACCTTCGGCGATCAGTAAATGAAAAGTATTTGTCCCCAGGTCAATAACAGCTGCGCGACTGCCCATAGAAATTCAGTTGGTTAATCCGGCTTGAATATCCTAAATAAATCTGAAATCAAATCACTCTTTATAAAAGAACCATTTGGCTAATTCCTTGTAGCTTGCCTTTTTACCATACATTAAAATACCAACCCGGTAAATACGGGCAGCCACATAGGTGGTAAATACAAAGCCGACCACCATAAGCGACATAGACAGGGCTAGTTGCCATCCCGGTACGCCAAAAGGGATGCGCACCATCATAGCTACCGGTGCAGTGAACGGAATAATTGAAAGCCAAACAGCCAAAGGACTGTTGGGCGCCTGGAACAAAATAGAAACAGACAATATATAAGTAAATAACAATGGAAGGGTAATTGGAAACATAAACTGCTGCGTTTCGGTTTCGCTGTCCACCGCCGAGCCAACTGCGGCGAACAGGGCGCTGTATAATAAGTACCCGGTCAAAAAGTAGAAAATGAAGATACCCATAATGTGGCCAAAGGGTATGGTTTTTAAAATGGCCAGGAATCCCATTACACCACCTTGCGGCGCTGAAAATGCCGCTCCCGCAACTTTTGTAGCTATATACGAGAGGATGATCCACGCAGCAAACTGGGTAAGGCCGACCAGCCCTACGCCGATGATCTTGCCAAGCATTAACTGGAATGGTTTTACCGATGATATGATCACTTCAATAATACGGCTTGTTTTCTCTTCAATAACACCGCGCATTACCTGCGCGCCATAAATAAACAGCGAAATATAAATTAAAATAGCACAGGCGATCCCAACGCCAACCGCCGCGCCGACATTTGCTTTTTTATCCCCGGTGTCGGTTACTTCTATCGGGTTAAGGGAAATGTTACTTTTTATGGAACGAAGCACCGCGGTATCAATATGATGCTTTAACATGCCATCACTTACCGCAATTGTATTCATCTGTCTTTCTATTTCACCCGAAAGGGCAAATTCCGGCTTCTTTTTGGCGTAAATTTGAACAGCGTCCTTTGTTTTATAATTTGCAGGTATTTGAAGCGCGGAAAGGTTCTCGTCGTTTTTCGCTTCCTGTTTAACAGCGTTCAGGGACTGTTTCGTGGTTTCAAAATGTATGTTTTTTACATCGTGAAACTTTCCTGTGAAAACCCCGCTTTCATCCAGCACCTTAACAACTTGCGGGGTGCTCAACTGACCGCTGTTTTTAGCCACCAAAGCAATAACCGCCGACATCACAAAGATCAATGACGGCACAACGAAAATCATTATTAGAAATGATTTCTTTCTTACGCGTGTAAAGTATTCGCGTTGTATGATAAGTAAAACTTTGTTCATGGCTTAAGCAATTTTGTTTACCTGTTCAATAAAAATTTCGTTCATGCTGGGTATTACCTCCTGCAGCATATTAATGCTCACTTTGGGGATCATGTATTTTAAAACATCATTTGAAGTAATATTCTCGTTTAATTTTATCCGTACCGTATAGCAGTTATCCGCGCTGCCGATCTCATCAAGCAGGTGAAAAGGCTGGGATCCGTCTATGTCGATTTTGTCGCCTGAATATTCAATAAGGTAAACGTTATTGCGATAGGAATTTTTGATGTCTTTTATTTTGCCGTCGAGTATTTTCTTTGAACGGTCAAGCAATGCTATCGCATCGCAAAGCTGCTCAACCGACTCCATTCGATGGGTTGAGAACAGGATGGTGGCGCCTTTGCGGTTAAGTTCTAGTATCTCGTCTTTTATTACTTCGGCATTTACGGGGTCGAAACCGCTGAAGGGCTCATCAAGGATGATCAGGTCGGGCTCGTGCAACACGGTTGCCACAAACTGCGCTTTCTGCTGCATTCCTTTTGACAGTTCCTCAATTTTCAATTTCCACCAGGTTTGCATGCCCAGTTTCTCGAACCAAACCTTTAACCGTTTGATCGCTTCATCCCGGCTCAACCCCTTTAAGCGTGCCAGGTATATCATTTGCTCGCCGATCTCCATTTTTTTATAAAGGCCGCGCTCTTCGGGTAAATAGCCGATGCGCTCAATATGCGACTGGTTGAGCTTCTCGCCATTAAAATAAACTTCGCCCGAATCGGGTGCGGTAATTTGGTTTACAATGCGGATAAGTGAGGTTTTGCCGGCGCCATTGGGCCCCAAAAGACCAAATATTTGTCCGCGCTCAACTTCCAAACTTACGCCGCTTAAGGCAGTGTGCCCGGCGTATTGCTTTACAATATTGCGGATGCTTAGCATGGGATAAGGTTTGTTCAGTTAACAGATTTTGAATTAGATAAACCGGATTGCTTAAAGTTACATATATATGCAACAAGAACAAGCATTAAGCTTTTGTAAACCAAACCCATTGTCTGTGTTCTCACAGGCTGTCTGCTGTTATTGTCTGTGAGGACACAGACAATGGGGAAGGGGTATTTATTAAATTGTATATTTAAAAATGCTTTTCAAAAACCTGGTATTCCTGTTGATCCTTTGCTTTGCGACGACTGTTTTTGCCCAAAAAGTTAATAAACCGGTCTCCATTATTTTCGATAGCGATATGGGGCCCGATTATGACGATGTAGGCGCCATCGCCACTCTGCATGCTTTCGCCGATAAAGGCGAGGCGAATATCCTCGCTACAATGGCCAGCACCAAATACGAGGGTGTGGCGGGTGTTTTAAATATATTCAACACTTATTTTAACCGCCCGGATATTCCCATTGGTGTACCAAAAGGCTATGCCCTTGAACTGCGCGACTGGCAGCATTGGACAGACACCTTACTGGCGAAATATCCGCATAAAATTAAAACCAACGATGAGGCGCAGGATGCGGTTAAGCTTTACCGTAAAATCCTTGCGGCGCAGCCCGATCATAGTGTTACGATTGTGACCGTGGGTTTTCTAACCAATCTCTCTAATTTATTGAACACCGGTGCGGACGGCTATTCTTCCCTTACCGGAATAGAACTGATAAAAAGGAAGGTAAAACTGCTGGTTTGTATGGCCGGCAAATTCCCTTCGGGATTTGAGTTTAACGTGATGAAGGATGCCGCAGCTTCACAAAGTGTTTATGGGCACTGGCCCACGCCGGTCATCCTTAGCGGTTTCGAGATCGGGGAGAAAATAAAAGCAGGCTTACCGCTCATTCATAACGATGCTATAAAAAATGACCCGGTTAAGGATGCTTTCCGCATCGCTATCCCAATGGCAAAGGAAGATTCTTTAGGCCGGAAAAGCTGGGATGAAACGGCGGTGCTGGTAGCGATAAAAGGCTATTCGAGCTGGTATATCCTGCACAAAGGACGGATGGAGGTCGCCGCCGACGGCAGTAATACCTGGGACGATAATGGAACAGGCCAGGCGTATCTTGTCGAAAAGTTCGATTACAGAAAAGTGGAGGAATTGATCAATTTGCTGATCATGCATCAGCCGATTTTAAGCAGACGGCTAAAAGCTTTATATAAACGCAATTAATCATTTTATTCGTAATTAAATGCTGCCCCCTTTTTAATAAATCAATGGGTCAGATTGTAAAATACATCCTTACGATAATTAATAATAGTGGTTTGAATTTGGCCATTTCTAATTTCTACAGTAACCATTGAAGAATCTTCAACCGGTTCACCAGGATTACCCTTGTTGGCTGGCTTCCATAAAGGAGACGAGGGAAGCATTTCAAGTAATTGTTTGTCAAAGGCTTCTTTATATCCTTTGCCAACAATTTTAGGCGCAACTAACTTGCCATCTACTGTTATAGTAAATGAAATAGATATTTTAACTACATCACTATCATTTATTAACTTTTGGATACGTTTATCCATAAAGGTGTAAAATTCCCTGGTCGGTTCGGGCGCATGATAGTTCGAGATTGATTTATGGCTTTTATACATTTTTCCGCGGCGGTAAATATCTGTTTGAATTATTTCGCCGTGCGGATTTAAAAGATGCCATTCTCCGTCCCTTTCGCCATTTACATAATTACCTTGCACCATCACGGTATTTGTTTCACGATTGTAGCTTTCATAAGGACCATTCAATACTCCCTTCTCATAATATGTAACAAACTCCTTTTGTCGCCCGTCAAAATAATCGATCCAGTATCCGTCCTTTAATCCGTTCTTATATACACCGTCGGTCTTGATGCGGTTGAGAGTATCTTTGGCAGATTTAACTTTATAATTGGGGCCATATATCTTCGGATCTAATTTGTAGTAGTAAACAAATTTGCCGTCGGGGACCTGGAGGTTCTTGTCTTTGTACGTACCTGACGTCATTATAGTGTCACGCATATCATACTGCTTCATCAACCAAACAGTGTCGGCTAATTGTTTTACGATAATATACGAGTCAGCCTTTGGTTGATCAACCGCATTTCCCTTTTCATCGAGGAAAGTTTTATACCCTTGTGCTTTAACAAAAATTGCAACAAAGAGGAAAAACAGGAATGGTAAGAAATGTTTCAAAACGATAAATCAACGTAAAAAAATAAATTGCATACACGGAATAGTTCCAACATTTTGATTGCAAATATAATTCATTACACATTTAAAGCCCAAAATCCGAACGACTTTGGGCTTTAATACCTAACCTCTAACCTCCAGTCTCCAATCGCTCACCTACTCAAAATACTCCTTCATCCGTTCGAAAAAGCTTTTTTCATTTTTGCCCGGATTTGGTTTAAAGTTGGGTGAGCTTTGCAGTTTTTCCAATGCTTCGCGTTCTTCACGGCTTAACGCCTTTGGTGTCCAGATGTTGATGTGTATCAGTTGGTCGCCGCGGTGATACGAGTTTACTTCGGGTACACCTTTGCTTTTCAGACGCAATATTTTGCCGCCCTGTGTTCCGGGGTCGATCTTTATTTTAACCTTGCCGTCAATAGTTGGCACTTCAACGCTGGTGCCTAAGGCGGCATCAACAAAATTGATGTGCAGGTCGTATATCACGTTATTGCCATCACGCTTCAATGTTTCATGCGGGATCTCCTCGATAAGGATGATCAGGTCGCCCGGTACGCCGCCGCGCGGGGCAGCGTTGCCCTTGCCGCTCATGCTTAGCTGCATGCCTTCGCTTACGCCGGCGGGGATATTGATGCTTATGGTTTCTTCGCCGCGTACTACGCCATCACCATGACAAACCGTACATTTTGATAAAATGGTTGAGCCTTCGCCGTTACAGGTAGGGCAGGTGCTGGTGGTTTGCATCTGGCCCAGTATGGTATTGGTAACCCTGCGCACCGCGCCCGAACCGCCACAGGTTTTACAAGTTTGGAATGACGACCGGTCTTTCGCCCCGGTGCCATCGCAGGTATTACAAAGTATCTGCTTATTTACTTTTATTTTTTTCTCGGCGCCGTTGGCTATCTCTTCAAGCGTTAACCTTACTTTGATGCGGAGGTTGCTTCCCTTCACCCGCCGCGCGCCGCCACCGCTCTGACGTCCGCCGCCAAAAAATCCTTCGAACGGACTGCCGCCGCCAAATATATCGCCAAACTGGCTGAATATATCTTCCATATTCATGCCTGCACCGCCATAACCGCCGCCGCCATTAGCCGAATGCGCATTGGCAGCATGGCCAAACTGATCGTACCGCTGGCGTTTATCCGGGTTGCTTAAAACTTCGTATGCTTCTGCAGCTTCCTTAAATTTTTCCTCAGCTGCCTTATCACCCTGGTTTTTGTACGGGTGATATTTAATGGCAATTTTACGATAAGCTTTCTTTATCTCATCAGCATCAGCACCTTTTGCTACGCCCAATATGTCGTAGTAATCTCTTTTAGCCATGTTTTATTTATTTCGAATTTCGAATGTTCAATTTCGGATTTGTTTCCGTAGTCGATCCCGAAGTTTTATTTTATTGTTGCCCATAACTCAGATAAAGATGTCCGATTTCAGCTTTTATAAATCCGAAATTGAACATTCGAAATCCGAAATTACCCTCACGCTCCTACAATTACTTTTGCAAAACGCGCAACTTTGTCATTAAGAAAATAACCTTTTTCCATCTCATCCACTATCTTACCCTTCAATTCTTCGTTCGGGGCAGGTATATTGGTAATGGCCTCATGCAATTCAGGATCAAATGGTTTCCCAATGGATTCCATTTCCTTTAATCCTTTTTGCGTAAGTGTATTTTTTAATTTTTGCTGGATCAGCTCAACGCCTTCTTTAACGGGAGCAACGTCCGCCGCATTTTGCATCGACCGTAAGGCCCTGTCAAAATCATCCAGTACCGGCAGTAAAGACACGATTACATCTTTTCCTTCCGTTTTCCTGGCTTCTTCCCGTTCTTTTATCGTACGCCTTCTAAAGTTATCAAATTCGGCGTATAAACGTAAATATTTATCGTTGGCAAGCTGCAGTTCTCCTTTCAGCAAATCAACAGCCGAAGGCGCATTTTCAGCAGCCTGCTGATCTGTTTCCTGCCCATCACCCGGTAGGGAATCATTTATTTCTTCGTTTAAAACGCCTGTTTCTTCCGGATCGTCTTTCTTTTTTTTCTTCAGCATATCATTAAAATTCATCGCTAATAGTGCCAATCAAGTATCCTGCCATCGATTTAAATCCGACAAGCTGTCAGCGCTTTTTATTATTTGCGTAAAATGTGACACGTTCTGTGATAGTAGTGGCAGGTTTAACGCGTTCAAAAAAATCCGAAATTGAACATCCGAAATTCGAAATCACCCAATCGTCACGTCCTCCAATACTTTTCCATTCTCACATTTAATAATGCGCGATGGAAAGGTGCGGATAATATGATAGTCATGTGTCGCGATAAGCACGGCAGTGCCCGATGACTGGCTGATCTGTTTAAGCAGCATTACAATTTCTTCGGATGTATCCGGGTCAAGGTTGCCCGTTGGCTCGTCTGCCAGGATGATCTCAGGGTCGTTTAACAATGCCCTGGCTATTACAACACGCTGCTGCTCACCACCCGAAAGTTCATGGGGCATTTTTTTAAGCTTCGAGCGAAGCCCGACTTTCTCAAGCACATCAAGTATCCGGTCGCTTATTAATTTTTTATCTGTCCAGCCGGTTGCACGTACTACAAACTGCAGGTTTTGTTCTACCGACCGGTCCGTCAATAGCTGGAAATCCTGGAAAACGATGCCCAGCTTGCGTCGCAGAAATGGAATATCACTTGTTTTCAGGTGGTTCAGGTCGTAACCGCAGGCGTGGCCCTCGCCGGTTGAAATAGGCAGGTCGCCATAAATAACTTTTAACAGGCTGCTCTTGCCTGATCCGGTTTGACCTATGCACCAAACGAAATCGCCTTTATCAACATGCAGGTTAACATTTGACAATACCAGGTGCGACTGCTGAAAAATATCAACGTTTTGTAGCTTTATAATGGAATTTCCAATCATGTTTTTAAAGCTCTAATTTTAAGATCTGCCCAAAAGGCAAATTTTTTATGATGTTCATTATATATTCAGTTTTGTCGTGAAGCCCGGCTTTATCCAACGATTTTTCGGGCCGGTCAACCCTGAAATAAGCCAATAGTGTAAACTTATCGTCTCTTAACTGTACATAATCAGGTATTTTGGCAACGCCCTTTACTTTAATGATATACATTTTTTTTGGTCATTGGTCATTGGTCATTGGTTATTGAGCCGCGTTTAAAATGACTAATGACCAATGACTAATGACAAGCTTACAGCGCTAACACTTCCTTCACACGCTCAGCTGCTTCTTTCAATAATATAGCCGAGTAAACTTTTAGTCCCGAGTTATCGATCAATAGTTTTGCCTCTTTGGCATTGGTTCCTTGCAAGCGTACAATTATTGGGATAGGTATATTACCGATCTCTTTGTAAGCGTCGATCACACCCTGCGCAACCCGGTCGCAGCGAACGATTCCGCCAAAAATATTGATCAGGATAGCTTTAACATGCGGATCTTTTAATATGATATTGAAAGCTGCTTTAACTGTTTCGGCATTGGCGGTACCGCCAACATCCAAAAAGTTTGCGGGCTCGCCACCTGCAATTTTTATAATGTCCATAGTTGCCATGGCTAAACCGGCGCCATTCACCATACAGCCAACGTTGCCGTCGAGCTTTACATAGTTAAGGTTTGATTTGCTGGCTTCCACTTCCGTAGGATCTTCTTCATCTGTGTCGCGTAAAGCGGCAAAATCAGGATGACGGTATAAAGCGTTATCGTCCAGGTTTACTTTGGCGTCAACAGCCAGTATTTTATTGTCCGATGTTTTTAACACCGGGTTGATCTCAAATTGCGAAGAATCGGTGGCATCGTACGCTTTGTATAAAGCGGTGATAAATTTCACCATATCCTTAAACGCGTCGCCCGAAAGGCCGAGGTTAAAGGCAATTTTACGCGCCTGGAAACCTTGTAAACCAACCTTTGGGTCAATTTCTTCCTTGTGTATCAATTCAGGCGTTGAGTGTGCCACTTCTTCAATATCCATACCGCCTTCGGTTGAATACATGATGATATTGCGGCCCTTTGCCCTGTCAAGCAATACGCTGATATAAAATTCCTTTGTAGGGCTGTCGCCGGGATAATAAACATCCTGCGCGACAAGCACTTTATGCACTTTTTTGCCTTCGGGCCCGGTTTGGGGGGTAATCAGCTGCATGCCAAGAATGGCTCCCGCTTTTTCTTTAACCTCGTCAAGGTTCTTGGCCAGTTTAACGCCTCCGCCTTTACCGCGGCCGCCCGCATGTATCTGGGCCTTAACAACAACCCAGCTTGAATTATAATCTTCCTTTAATTTTTGAGCTGCTGCAACGGCTTCCTCTACATTATTGGCAAGTATGCCTTCCTGTACCCTTACGCCGAAGCTTTTTAGTATCGCTTTACCCTGGTATTCGTGAATATTCATGTGTCCTGAAGAATTTGCGGTAAATCTACAATTTTGTTGGGATATAGTGATTAGAGGTTGGAGATTAGAGATTAGAATTAGGATTTTTTATTAAGCAAACTATTTTTAGACCCGTCAACTTCTTATCTTCAAAACAAAAAACTCACCTAATTTCCAATCTCTAACTGCTAATCTCTACATTTGCCCATGCTCAAAGCCAAAAATATCCATAAATCATACGGACAGCTTCAAATATTAAAGGGCGTTGACCTTGATGTGGAAAAAGGCGAGATCGTGACCATCGTGGGCGCGTCCGGCGCCGGGAAAAGTACATTGCTTAACATATTGGGCACATTGGACAGGCCCGACTCCGGTCAGCTGTTTATTAATAACATGGAGCTAAGCGGCTTAAACAACAAAAATTTAAGCCTTTTCAGGAACCAGAAAATTGGTTTTATCTTCCAGTTCCATCATTTATTAAGCGAGTTTGACGCGGTTGAAAATGTTTGTATACCCGCTTTTATTGCAGGCACATCGCGGAAAGATGCGGAAAGAAGGGCTACAGAATTATTGGAATTACTGGGCTTAGGTGACAGGCTTAACCACAAGCCCAACGAACTGTCGGGCGGCGAGCAGCAAAGAGTAGCCGTGGCGCGGGCTTTAATTAATAAGCCATCGTTGATATTTGCTGACGAGCCATCGGGGAATCTCGATTCGGCCAACGCGCTCGAACTGCACGAATTGTTTATCAAGCTGCGAAACGAGTTCGACCAAACTTTTGTGATCGTTACGCATAACCAGGACCTCGCCGATATTTCAGACCGCACGGTTTTGATGAAGGACGGTTTGATCGTTCATTCGTTGAGTTAATATTTTACCGGACAATGAAAACGCTTATAACGGCAGCCACCTCCGGGGAGGCCCAGCGGCTTAAAAATAAATTAGATACAGATACTGTTATTTTAGGAGATTACCTGCAATTGCCCGAATTTATGCTGAAGGCCGGCAATATGATCCGCCTGCCCGATCCCAAATCGATAGCTTATGCACACGAAATGTTAGCTTTATGTCTTGATAATGAAATTCAAACCATTTATCCACTTGGAGAGCAGGAAAAAATACTTTTGAAAGAAGCCAAACAATTATTCCAGGAATATGATATAACTATAGTTCATGGTTGATGGTTCATAGTTGATAGCCGAAAAATTATAAGTTTGTAATTCCCGGTTAAAAAACGCTTAACCAATCCTGCCATGAACTATGAACAATCAACCATGAACCAAAAATGAAACTACACACCATAGATACCGGTTTTTTTAAATTAGACGGGGGCGCTATGTTTGGCGTAGTGCCCAAAACCATCTGGAACAAAACCAACCCGGCCGACGAAAATAATTTATGTAACTGGGCCATGCGCTGTTTGCTGATTGAGGATGAGGGCAGATTGATATTGGTTGATACCGGAATTGGCAACAAACAGGATGAACGATTTTTCAGTCATTATTACCTGCATGGAGATTCAAGTCTTGACAGTTCGTTAGCCGCGCTGGGTTTCACCAGTGATGATATTACCGATGTATTTTTAACCCACCTGCATTTTGATCATGTTGGCGGCGCTGTTGTCCGGGAAAACGGAGAATTGGCGCTTGCGTTTAAAAATGCCACATACTGGAGTAATCAAAAACACTGGGATTGGGCAATTCACCCGAATGACCGCGAAAAAGCCTCCTTTTTAAAAGAGAATATATTGCCAATACAAGAAAGCGGCCGGTTAAAATTTATCCCGGTTGAAGACGGATCTCAGTTTACGGCCAATATTAAGGTGCGCTTTGTTTCCGGGCATACCGAGGCAATGATGCTGCCGCAGATATCGTATAAAGGCAAACAAGTTTTATATATGGCCGATCTGCTCCCCTCGGTTGGCCACATACCGCTGCCGTATGTAATGGCTTACGACATGTTTCCTTTGCAAACGCTAACCGAAAAGAAAATTTTCCTGGACGAGGCCGTTCAAAACAACTATGTACTGTTCCTTGAGCACGACCCGGTGAACGAATGCTGCACTTTACAGCAAACGGAAAAGGGCGTGAGATTAAACGAAACTTTTAAGCTGGAAAAATTGTAATAATGACGCGAATATTTACGTATTTGCCTCATGATATAATCTTTTTGTAAATATATAATAGGTTATAAAAATTAAATAACAATTTTATACCTTTGCACGTTCTAACCTAAAATAAGCACAGGAGAGGTTAAAAAATAGATGAGACAACTCAAAATAACCCAATCAATTACCAATCGTGAGTCGCAGTCATTAGATAAATATCTTCACGAAATTGGTAAGGTTGATCTGATAACTGCCGAAGAAGAAGTAATTTTAGCTCAAAAGATCAGGGAAGGTGATCAGGCCGCGTTGGAACGTTTAACAAAAACCAACCTGCGTTTTGTGGTGTCTGTTGCCAAGCAATATCAAAACCAGGGACTTACCTTAGGGGATTTAATAAATGAAGGTAATTTAGGTTTGATCAAGGCGGCTAAACGCTTTGACGAAACCAAGGGCTTCAAATTTATTTCGTATGCCGTTTGGTGGATCCGTCAATCTATATTACAGGCCATTGCCGAGCAGTCGCGTATTGTACGTTTGCCATTGAACCAGGTAGGTTCATTAAGTAAGATCAGTAAAGCATTTTCAAAACTTGAACAAGAGTTTGAGCGTGAGCCTTCACCCGAAGAACTGGCGGATATGCTGGAAACAACTGTAGATAAAATTTCGGATACGCTGAGTAACTCAGGTCGTCACGTATCTATGGATGCCCCGTTTGTACAGGGCGAAGAAAATACCCTGCTGGATGTGCTGGAAAACCAGGAGCCGAATACCGATTCGATATTGATCAATGAATCTTTATCAGAGGAGATCAAACGCTCACTTTCGACGCTTACCGAACGCGAACGCGAGATCATTGTATTATTCTTTGGTTTAGGTTCCAATCACCCGCTTTCACTGGAAGAGATCGGCGAAAAATTTAATTTAACACGCGAGCGTGTAAGACAGATCAAGGACAAAGCCCTGCAAAGGCTGCGTCATACATCAAGAAGCAAGATCCTGAAATCATATTTGGGATAAAGGTAGATTTGACAACTTTTTAAAAGTTGTCAAATCTTAATATTATTGAAATAACAGAAAGTCATTGATAACCTCAATGACTTTTTTGCGTTTACGAAAACGGCCAACAATAATCTGCCGGATTTTCTGTTTGATAGGCTGTCACAATTATCATTTGAAGGCTTTAATCCTTATCTCCCTATATTATTGGAAACTGCTATTGCTTTTTAACGTAGCCTGCAGTTTACTTGCCCTGGCGATTGGCTGGTATAATGCCGGATATATTGGCGGAGGCAATCTTTTTATAGCTAAAATATTTGGTTTTGCAGGGGCGGCTATACTACACCAGTACTCGGCAAAAGATACATACTATTACTTCCGTAATGCCGGTTGCAGAATGCGATGGATAATTACGGTCTCTTTTATAGTTGATGTTTTCGTTTTTATCGTTTCTATTCTATTTATTAACCTGGTTACCCATGCAGTCGCTTACATTAAAGGTTGATAGTGTGCAGCTATCATTTGATGACAGGAAAATATTGCAGGATATCTACCTTGAATGCAGCACCGGCGAAATTGTAGGGCTGCTTGGCCGTAACGGATCGGGCAAGTCTTCATTGTTAAAAATAATATTCGGCTCCCTGGTACCTGGCTTCAAGTACATAAGTATAAACGATGAGTATATTGTTAAAGGATATATTAACAACCGCATTGCCTATCTGCCGCAGCATAATTACCTGCCGCACGGCATAAAGATCAAAAACCTGGCGCGGATGCTAATTGATGAATTGTTTTGGGACGAGTTTTCCGAATTAACTATATTCAAAGACCACCAGTACAAAACAGCAAGCCAGCTTTCCGGCGGCGAGCTGCGGATGCTCGAAACGCTGATGATCGTATACAATAAGGCCGATTTTATTTTACTGGACGAACCTTTTACACATATATCCCCGGTACAAACCGAATATTTTAAACCGATAATAAAGGCCTGCGCCAAAAGGAAGGGGATTATAATCACCGACCATCAGTATTATAATGTTTTAGATGTTAGCGGAAGGAATATAATCCTGGAAAATGGTTGTACCAAACCAATTCATCATATTGATGAATTGGTTACTTACCGCTACCTTAGCGGTATAAAGTAATACCTATGACAATACCTATCTACCAGGCCGATGCCTTTACCGACCAGCTTTTTGGCGGTAACCCGGCCGCGATTTGCCCGCTTAACGAATGGCTGCCTGATGAAACCATGCAGAAAATAGCCGTGGAAAATAATCTTGCAGAGACAGCCTTTTTTGTAAAAAATGAGACAGGATATAAATTAAGATGGTTTACGCCGGAATACGAAATTGACCTTTGCGGCCATGCTACGCTGGCTTCAGCACATATATTGTTTACCCAATTAGGCTATAACGGAGATGTTATCCATTTTGAAACAGTAAAGGCAGGTACGCTCACCGTAAAGAAAGAAGGCGATAAATATACCATGGACTTTCCATCGAGGCCGGCTATACCTATTGAATGGCCCAATGGATTGGTTGAGGCAATAGGTGAAAAAAAGCCTCTTGAAGTTTTACGTTCGAGGGATTATTTTTTGGTGTATGAATCTGAAAAGGATATCCGCGACATTTCGCCCGATTTTTTCGCGTTGTCGAAAATGGATACCGTCGGCGTAATTGTTACCGCTCCCGGCAAAGATGTTGATTTTGTTTCTCGCTTTTTTGCGCCCGGCGCCGGCATACCCGAAGACCCGGTTACCGGATCGGCACACTGCAATCTCATCCCGTATTGGGCCGAAAAATTAGGAAAGACCAAGATGCACGCCTACCAGCTATCATCCCGCAAAGGCGAGCTCTGGTGCGAACTAAAAGGCGACCGCGTACTGATGAGCGGAAAAGCGGTGACGTATTTGAAGGGGGAAATATTTTTGTAAAGCCCCCTCTAACCCGATAGCTATCGGGTCTCCCCCGGCAGGGGAGACTTTCAAAAGGTCTTTCGAAATAAAGTTATCTCAGAAACTAAATTAAAAAGTCCTCCCTTCTGGGGAGGATTTAGGTGGGGCTAATATCCTACCGTAAACTGCTCCCTGATATGCCTGGGGTTTTCAATTTCATCGATTATAGCTACGGCATAATCTTCCATGGATATCAGGCTATGGCCATTCGCGTCGGTTATTAATTGGATGGTGCCGGTGCGGAACTTTCCGGTACGCTCGCCGGGAACTATTTCTGCCGCCGGGCTAACATACGTCCATTCAAGCTCTTTTTCCTGCCGGTATATTTTTAATGCTTCGCGATGTGCCAGCGCGGGGGCTTTGTAGGCTGCCGGGAAATCGGGCGTATCAACCAGCTGCAAACCGGGGCTTACCTCCAGGCTGCCCGCGCCTCCAACAATGATCAGCCGCTTCACATGCGCCTGTTTTAGTCCGTTTATTAGCGGAACGGCAACTTCAGTAATGGACGATGGCGCCGCACCGTGCGTATAATTGTAGGCGCATACCACGGCATCGTTATCAAAAGCGCCGGTTTCAACCTCCTGAGTTTTAAACATATCGGCTTTGGCGACTTTTAAATGTGCGTGTTCAACTTTGTAATTTTCGGGATGCCGAACAACAGCGGTAACATCATGCCCGCGGTTTAAAGCTTCGGTTACTATGCGGCTGCCTATACGGCCCGCCGCTCCAAATACTGCTATCTTCATATGGGTTATAAATGTTGTAAAGGCTGGAAATGTTTTAGTGAACGAGGTAAAAGGTGCTTTTGGGTATGTATCATTTAGTTGGAAATTCTCTCCGTCTTTCGGACTCTGTCCCGGCGAAAACCTTTTACCTTTCGCCTTTAATCTTTCACCAAATCTCAAAATAAAGTTTAAAAAAACAGAATTTTTATGATTACTTTGAAGGGCTTAATTTTTCCGCGGCCAGTACAATTTAAATGCAGCTTACACGCTTAGAAATCAAAGGATTTAAGAGTTTTGGGGATAAGATCACCATTAATTTTAATGAGGGCGTAACTGCTATTGTGGGTCCGAACGGCTGCGGAAAGTCAAACGTGGTTGACGCCATCCGCTGGGTACTGGGCGAACAGAGCACGCGCATGCTCCGTTCCGAAAAGATGGATAATGTGATATTTAACGGCACCAAAAGCCGTAAAGCCGCCAACCTGGCCGAAGTTTCGCTCACCTTTGATAATACCAAAAACATTCTGCCGACCGATTTTTCGCAGGTTACCTTAACCCGCAGGCTGTACCGCACAGGCGAAAGCGAATACCGTTTAAATGATGTACAATGCCGGTTAAAAGACATAACCGACCTGTTTTTGGATACGGGCATCGGCGCCGATTCGTATTCTATTATTGAATTAAAGATGATCGACGAGATCATCACCAATAAGGAGGGCTCGCGCCGCAACTTGTTTGAAGAGGCGTCGGGCATATCCAAATATAAGCTCCGTAAAAAACAAACCTTTAATAAGCTTAAAGACACGGAAGCCGACCTGGAACGCGTGGAGGACCTGCTTTTTGAAATAGAGAAGAACCTTAAGATGCTGGAAAACCAGGCAAAGAAAACGGAACGCTATTACCGCATCAAGGAGCAATATAAATCGCTTAGTATCACATTGGCTTCGTTCAGGATAGCTTCTTTCAGCGAATCGCTGGGAAAAATTGAAGAGCAGGAGCAACGGCATAAAGAAGAAAAATCGGGCATAGTAACCCAGATAGATACCTTTGAAGCCCTCGTTCAGCAGCACAAGCTGGATAGCCTGACCAAAGAAAAAAATCTTTCGATGCAGCAAAAGGCCACCAACGAATATGTGTCGAAGATAAGGGCTTATGAAAGCGAGAAGAAGATAAAAAATGAACAGTTAAAGTTTCAGCAGGATAAAGAAACCCGGCTGACGGAAGAGTTGGAGCGCGACAAAACCCAGCTGAACCACGTGCTGTACAATCAAAAACGCCTGGCCGAGGAGAAAGTGCAGGAAGATGCGGCGCTGCAAACCCTGCAGTTGCAGGTCATGGAATTAAAAGCGGCCGTGGATGAACTCCGATTACAGCAATCCTCGGCCCGGGTTGAACTGAATGAACTAACAACTGCCAACACCGCCCTGCAGAACCAGGCATATAAAACAGAAAAAGACCTCGACATTTTACAGATACAGCAGCAGGCGCTTGAGCAGGAAAGCCAGCGCAACATGGAAGACGCCACCACCAAAGAAGCCGAACTTTCGCACTTTAACCAGGTCGTTGCCGGGTTACAGGCACGGGTTGAAACGGCCGAAATGGCACTTCAGGTTGATGTAGATTTTGAAAATAAGCTACAAGAACAGATAGCTGCAGCCGAAATCGAATCGAATACTATTCAGGAATCGATCATCCGCGAAAGCCGCAAGCTGGATGCGAAGCAGAATGAGTACAATCTTACCAAAAGCATGGTTGATAACCTGGAAGGTTTCCCGGAATCAATTCGTTTTTTAAAGAAAACCGCAGGATGGTCGAAAAACGCGCCGCTGTTCAGCGACATACTTTTTTGCCGCGAAGAATACCGGGTAGCTATCGAAAACTACCTGGAGCCGCTGATGAACCACTACGTGGTTGACACTTATGACGAAGCGATCAGGGCCATTAATTTACTGAGTAATTCATCCCAAGGGAGGGCCCAGTTTTTTCTGTTAAAGAACTATGAAGCCCATAAGCATTCAACAGGCAGCGAATTAAAAGGAGCTATCCCGGCATTAAATGTAGTTGAGGTTGAAAAACAATACCAGCCTTTATGCGACCAGCTTTTGAAAAACGTTTACCTGGTTGATGACGGAAACGAGCAGGCTTTAAATGATGCCGAACTGCCGGATGGTATAGTGTTAATTGGCAAAAGCGGCAAATTCAACAAATCGAAATATGCCATGGCCGGCGGCTCGGTCGGCTTATTTGAAGGCAAGCGGATAGGCCGGGCAAAAAATCTCGATAACCTGTTAAAAGTAATCAGGCTGATCGATATTGAAGTTACAGAATTTAAAACCCGGCTTGAAGCCTTACAGGGTGAGCTATCTGCTTTAAGGGCGTCGGGCAGGGCTGTAGAAATAAAACAAAAACAGCAGGAGCTAAACCTGCTGAATACCGAACTGGTAACCGTTAAAACGCGGCAGGAACAATACCAGGCTTTTATTGAGAACAGCCTGAACCGCAAGGACGATATCGCGCGGAAGATCAGCAGTCTTAAAGAGGAAACACTTACTTTAACGCCGCGGTTAGAGGAGCTAAAAGCCGAAAAACAAATTCAAAATGATCTGCTGGCAGTAAAACAAGAGGCTTTCAATAAGCTCAACGAAGAGGTAACCGTGCAGTCAAATAGTTATAACCAGGAAAATATCCGTTTTCACCAGCAGCAAAATAAGGTATCAGGGTTAATAAAGGATCTGGATTACCGCGAGTCGCAACGTGAAAACCTGGATAGCAGGATAAAACAAAACAGCGCCGAACTTGAAAAAGTAAAAATTGCTATACAGGAGAACTTGCAGCAGTCGGATAACTCCGACGAAGACCTGCTGGAAATGTATGCGCAAAAGGATGAGCTGGAGAAAGCGACCGTACAGGCTGAGCAGGAATACTACGAATGGCGCGGGAAAATAACTGAAACCGAAAACGAAATTACCGCGCTCAGGCGTAAAAAGGATAATGCCGAAATACTGGAAAATGAGTTAAAAGATCAGCGGAATAATCTTAAACTGGATTTGAACGCATTAAAGGAAAGACTGTCTGTTGAGTTTAACGTCGACATCCAGGAATTGCCTGATACAGAAGTTTCTGCCGGGGAAGACGAACATGATGTCCGCGAAAAAACAGAAAAGCTAAAAAAACAACTGGACGATTTTGGCGCCATTAACCCGATGGCAGTTGAGGCATATAACGAAATGAATGAGCGGTATACGTTTATACAGGCGCAGAAGAAAGACCTGGCCGACGCAAAATCGTCGTTGCTGGCTACCATACAGGAAATTGATGATACGGCCAGGGAAAAGTTTATGTATTCGTTTACTATGGTCCGCGAGAATTTTATAAAGGTTTTTCGCTCCTTGTTTAACGAAGAAGATTCATGCGATCTGATACTTACTGATCCCGAAAATCCGCTGGAATCGGATATCGATATTATTGCCAAACCCAAGGGGAAGCGACCATTGTCTATTAACCAGCTTTCGGGCGGAGAGAAAACGCTGACAGCTACCGCCATCCTGTTTTCGCTTTACCTGTTAAAGCCTGCGCCTTTCTGTATTTTTGATGAGGTAGATGCGCCGCTTGATGATACCAACATCGATAAATTCAATAACATCATCCGTGAATTTTCAAAGGATTCCCAGTTCATTATCATCTCCCATAATAAACGTACGATCGCCAGTACCGACATCATTTACGGCGTAACCATGGTTGAGCAGGGAATATCGAGGGTAGTGGCGGTTGATTTGAGGGAACTGGTTAATTGAGGAGGCGAAAGGTGAAAGGGAAAAGACTTACGAAGTTTTTAAAACTTCGTAAGTCTGACTAATCCCAAAAAAACGAAGGGCGAAAGATCAGCTTAATGCAGCTACCTTTCGCCCTTCACCTTTTGCCTTTTACCTTATTTTTTCAGTTTCAGCTTCTTGTCGAATATCATACCGTTGAAGGCATGTGGATCGAGTCCGGTACCAACCGGTGATTGCTGCTGCAGCATAAGTGTTTTTGCTCCAACCCCTTGTGTCGACGGGTTTTGTACAGAATAAGTATTTGCTGCTACATAATGCAAAGCATGGGCCAGTAATCCTTCTGTAGGGTCGCCAAAGTCTTTTGTCGGATCATCATAATCATTTACGCCCGGGTAACTTGCATCGCCGGGGGTAAAGCCGGCATAGTAATCGCCCTGGCCGGCAGAGTTTTTCGTTGAAAATTCCGGCGTATACATGATATATTTATTGATATCTAAATCAAAAAAACCAACCGGTTTTCCATAGCTTGTCCGGCCTATAAACTGCACATCCATTACTGGGCGCAGGTTATTGATCGTTAGCTCGCTGGCTGATGCAGTTGAGCCGGTAATGATAAAAAATACACGGTTAACATTCAACGAACCTTTCTTTGAAAAATTTACCGCGTTCGCAGCTACCGAAAAATCAATTTGCGCATAGTTAAAATCGTTCCCATTACCATCTTTGCGCCACTGATTTTTAAGTAAGGGGTCTGTTCCGTTAACCATGTTATCAGTATAGTAAGTATTATACATCAATCCGGTTTTTGCCGACGGTACGATGAGGTTATCGAGATACTCCGCTGTAGATACATAACCGCCGCCATTATAACGCAGATCGACTACAAGATCGGTGATGCCCTGGGCTGTAAAATAGTTAAAAGCTTTATCAAGTTGCGGTGTAGCGTTAGACGCAGATGTAAAACTGTTAAATACGATATAGCCAACTTTATGGACAATCCCGTTATTTGTTGTGGTATAAACAGTGTCTTTTAATACAGGGTTTACCGTGTAGCTTGCCACGCTTAAGTTAGCAGTAAGTATGGATCCATCAAACCTTTTTAATGTCATTGTAATTGCACTGCTATTAAAGATGGCATTATTTACCATGGCTAAATTTGTACCCGCACCGGTTCCGCCATCATATGATATGTTGGTACTGCCATTAATGCTCATGATCTGGTAACCACGCCTGATGCCTGCCAGCGCAGCCGGTGAACCCGGATATACATACTTAACGCGAAGATCACTTACTAGATTATACAGTGCCGAAAAGCCAAAATCGCCTTTAGTGCCGTTTAATGCCGCCGTTGTGGTTCCGTCATCAATAAACGAATATTTTGCATGCCCCGGTGCGGAAGTGTAATATTCATAAGGTTTGCCCGTTGCCGGATTGATCGCATATTGCGAAAGTCTATCAAGTTCAGTTTGTAAAGCGTCAATATCGTTGGTGCCGGTGATCGCGCGCGGATTAAATGTTGCATAGTCAGGCGCAGCGGCATGCCATAAATTTTCTTCCTTGAAATAGAGATAGACCGAGTCTTTTATCAGGTCGAGCGTTGTACCAGTCGAAGAGCCTGTTACAATCGGGGTCTTCTTCTCTTTTTTACAAGCCGCCAGCAAACCTGCTGAAAGTATAAGCGTTAGATAAAGTAGTTTTCTCATTTGATCAATATTTTATTTTTTAGTAGTCTTTAAACGGAAAATATTTAAATATGTTATCGTAATAATTTATAAAAATTCTTTTGTGTTAATAAAATCAATCCCGCATGCCTGCGCGCAAAGCCTGTCAGTCTCTGAATTTTCAATCATCACCAGGTTTCTTCTTTGCAGGTTATGTTCCTTCATTAATAAGTGGATAACATCAGGTTCGGGCTTCGGCGCCGATTCATTGGCAAAATAGCAGGTTAAATATTCTTCGAGGCCATGCCATTCTGTTTGTTTTATTTTATTTAATTGCTGCTCGGGGTTGCCGTTCGTCACAATAAACACTTTTTTTCTGTCAACCACAACTTCCTGCAGCATTTTGAGCATGTTTTCATAGACCAAAAGCTTTAACGGAAGTTTAACGGTGTTTAAAAGATTGTTTAAACTATATCGAAATCGTTCGCTGAGATTAAATTTCTCTTTTAAACGGTCGAAAACAACATCCTTTCCTTCACTGTTATACGTGCTCACCATCAATTCAGTTGCCATCCTGGCGTCAATTAGCTCAGTATATTCCAGCAAACCGGCAAAAAGATAATAAACCTGGAACAGGTAATCTTTTTCGGGATACAGCACATTGTCCAGTTCAAATATGAATGCGGTTTTGCGTTTATCGATATCGCTGTATTTCATTATCTGCTTCGTCGCGTATATTCATAGTCATCGCGATGAAACTATATTTACGCCTTGTAATTATTTTGTAAAGATAATACCTGTTACGTTTCGGCAATCATTATTATTACTAAGAAGAATTAATAAATTTGCGTAACCAAACGGTTTCATATATATTTGTAACCAAACGGTTAAATATTCATTATGCGCAGAGATGTTTTCCAGGCGATTGCCGATCCGACCCGAAGGGATATTATAGGTTTAATTGCCCATAAGTCATTAAACTTAAATGCCATTGCCGAAAATTTTGATATCAGCCGGCCCGCCATATCTAAGCACATTAAAATTCTTACCCAATGCGGCCTGCTCACCATCAGGCAAGAGGGTAGGGACAGGTTTTGCGAAGCGAATTTCAGAAGGCTGAACGAAGTATCGGACTGGGTAGAACAATACCGCACTTTCTGGACAAATAAGCTGGATGCGCTGGGTGAGTTCCTGGATAGGGAGACTACCGAATATAAATCAAACCAAAAATTACGAAAATGAAAAACGAACCGGTTATAATCGAACGTGTATATAATGCACCCGCCAATAAGGTATGGCACGCGTTAACTGACGTGGAGAAAATGCGCCAATGGTATTTTCCTTCACTTACCGAATTTGAACCCGAAATAGGTTTTGAAACGCGTTTTGATGTTGAAAACGGGGGAAAGCTGTTCCCTCATATCTGGAAAGTTGCTGAGGTGGTGCCAGGAAAGAAAATCAGCTACGAATGGAGATTCGGCGGCTACCCGGGCAATTCGCTGGTGAGCTTTGAACTGTTTGATGAAGATGGTAAAACCCGGATAGTTTTGACCCATGAAAATTTGGAGACCTTCCGCGGTGATACTCACCCCGACCTGGCTAAACACAACTTTACAGAGGGCTGGACCTATTTTATAGGCACAGCACTGAAGGATTTTGTTGAACAAGACACTGAATAAAACCTGATAACTAAACGACCATGAAAGCAGAACCCGTAGTTGTTGAAAGAATATTTAATGTGCCCGTTCAAAAGGTTTGGGAGGCATTGACAGATAACGCCAAAATGAAGCAATGGTATTTCGACTTTGAAGAATTCAGGCCTGAAGTTGGCTTTGAGTTCCGTTTTTACGGCGGAACCGAGGAGAATAAGTATTTACATATTTGTAAAATTACCGAGGTAGTTCCCTTTAAAAAACTTACCCACAGCTGGCGGTATGACGGCTATCCCGGCGATTCTTTTGTGACTTTCGAATTGTTTCCCGAAGGTGATAAAACCAGATTAAGGTTAACCCATACCGGCCTGGAAACCTTTCCATCGCTATCCGACTTTGCGAGAACGAACTTCGAGATGGGCTGGAACCATATCATTGGCAAATCGCTTCCGGAATATTTGGAAAAGGTATAAGGATATGGTTGGAACGAAAAGAAGTCTGGGCAAACGCATTAAAATTTTAAAACATGTTTTTTCACTTTCTGATGTGCCGTCAGGCACATTTCGTTGGTAGAATGTTTGTTTGAAATTCAACAAGCGTTCCTATAGGAACGCCTCGTGCTTCTTTTGCGCATTTCTACCCACCAAAAGTCCCTATGGGACTA
>JAQBOH010000048.1 GCA_028288125.1 Mucilaginibacter sp. | reverse complement strand
TTCGCTGCGGTGAAAATGTCCGTATTGAAAGTTGGGTACTTCTTTACGTTTGGCATCCAGTTCTTCGGGCGTATCAAAAGCGTAATAAGCATGGCCGTGGGCCACCAGTTTTTCGGCATACTCGCGGTAAATTGATTTGCGTTCGCTTTGGCGGTAAGGTGCGTACGGACCGCCTGCTACCGGGCTTTCATCCGGGAACAATCCGCACCATTCCAGGCAATCAACGATATATTGCTCGGCTCCTTCAACGTAGCGGTTTTGGTCGGTGTCTTCAATTCGTAAAACGAAATCACCATGATGTTTTTTGGCGAAGAGGTAATTAAATAATACCGTACGCACACCGCCCAGGTGTAAGCCACCGGTCGGGCTTGGTGCAAACCGTACTCTAACTTTTTTATCAGGCATAGTTTGGCAAAGATAGGTGTTGAGTTGGGAAAGTCAGTAAAGTCCGGAAAGTCCGAAAAGTCGGGAAGTCAATAGAGTCCGATAGAAACGCGTTTTTGCATTGGAAAAAGCTTTGTCTTTGTTGTTGGTTTTAACTATAATGAGGTATAGGCCTTTCCGACTTCATAACATTTATGTATTTTGGCATCTTTCAGACTTTTCGGACTTTACTGACTTTTCCGACTCAAAAATGAATCCCTACCAACAAAAAAAACGCTGGAAATACTCGCTGCTTACCTTCGCGGTGGTGATCGCCAGCGGCTCATTGTTATACACCAACTACCTGGTACGGAACATCGCGAAATCCGAACGCACCCGTGCGCAGGTTTGGGCCATGAGCCAGAAACAGGTTTTGGCCTCGGATGATAACGATTTTTTGAACTACGTTTTTATGGTAATCGATAGTTCGGTTGTTCCGGCAATTGTAACGAATGATAAAGGCGATATTCAGCTATCCCGGGGCCTGGATCCTACTAAAACATTTATTAAACTGGCCGCAGAGGGTAATAAAAAGCTTACTTATGACCCGGAATATTATAACTCGGAGTTAGCCGATATGAAAAAGGAGCACGCGCCAATAAAATTAATCGTCCTGGGCACACCATGGCTGGTTTATTATAAAGATTCGCCTCTGCTTACCGAGTTGAAGTTTTTCCCCTACATACAACTATCGGTTATTTCCATTTTTTTACTAATGGCTTATACCGCCTTTAGCTCATCCCGCCGGTCGGAACAGGACCAGGTTTGGGTGGGCCTGGCTAAAGAAACCGCCCACCAGTTAGGCACGCCCATTTCGTCCCTGATGGCATGGATAGAATTGATGAAAGAGAAGTTCAGCGCCGGGGAAGACCCCCTGATCGCTGAAATGGAAAACGACGTACGGAGGCTGGAAATAGTAGCTGACCGTTTCTCGAAAATCGGCTCCACTCCCAAACTTGAAGAATATAGCGTATTTGAAGTAGTTAAGGATTTTATCGATTACTTCAGAGTTAGGGTGAGTAAAAATATTAATTTTGAAATGGCAGGTAACCGCGAGTTAAAAGCGGGATTAAATGTGCCATTGTTTGACTGGGTGCTTGAGAACCTCCTGAAAAACGCCGTAAACGCGATTGAAGGAAAGGGGGAAATAAAAGTTGAAATATCCGGAAATAAAATAAAGAGGCAGGTGTTTATTGACATTACCGATACTGGCAAGGGTATTCCCAGGTCTAAATTTGATACGGTATTTCAGCCCGGTTACACTACCCGGAAACGCGGCTGGGGACTCGGCCTTTCGTTAACCAAACGGATGGTTGAAAATTATCACGACGGCCAGGTATTTGTCCGGGAATCGGAATTGGGAAAAGGCACAACTTTTAGAATTGTATTAAAAAATATTAAAGATGATAAACCGACCACAGCCTGATGAATTTGCACCCTTCCAGGCAAATTACATAAAACTTGTTGGGAACGAACCCATACTGGAAATATTAGAGCAACTAAAGGAGGATACCTATACATTTCTTACCGGAATACCGGCTAATAAAGCTGATTATGCTTACGGGGAAGATAAATGGACCGTTAAAGAAGTGCTGGGCCATATGATAGACGCCGAGCGTACCTTTGCTTACCGTTTTCTTTGCTTTACGCGCGAGGAAATTATATTGCCGGGTTTTGACCAGGATGTTTATATGCTCAAGGCAACCTTTAAAACGCGGTCGCTGGCTGATTTGGCAAATGAATTCAGGGCAGTACGCGAGGCAAACATGTACCTGTACAGATCGATAGGGGATGAACAGCAAACACAAAAAGGGATTGCCAGCGGCAATCCGGTTTCTGTGAGGGCTTTACTTTATATTGCGGCTGGGCATGAGCTGCATCATATTAAGATTTTGAAAGAGCAGTATTTAAGTTGATCGAGCTGAATTAGGTAATTAAGTTGGTAAATCCACCACAGTCTATAACCGCTCGTCCTCTCCGCCATTCACTCAATCAACTTTTTCCTTATCCTTATCGCTTTCTTTCTTTTCGATACGGTAAGATAAAACCAAACCGCCGCCGCCGAATATGGCTATTAATGCAAAGTAAATAGCCGGATTACCGTCTTCAAAATCGTGGGCACCGAAGTGATTAAAAACACTGCGATCAAGCACATAAGCTAAAAATAATCCCAGGCCCGCGCCCATTAATAGTAAACCCCATTTTAAATTGACAAAGGGAGCCGATTGCGGCTTATACCTGCGAGGGTCCATTCCGCGTTCAATCATTGCCATCCTTTCGCGCTTAGCAAGATAAACTATCCCAAAAACCATTGCGAATAATGCGATCGGTACTAAAATTCCAACTAATACCGCTAATTCTTTTGCGTGATCCTCCATAATATTTCAATTTTTAAATTATAAATGTTTTATTTTTAAGTATTTGTAAGCTATGACCACAAGGTTTTTGATGAGGTTACAGTGATTGGGAAAAAAAGTATCAAGTCGCTGGTATCAAGTATCAAGTAAAAGAGAATAAATACTGGCTACCTCACACTAATAACTTGATACCAATAAAAACTAACTTTACATAACGTGTAACCTTAAAGGGTAAGGCATCGTCAGAGTATGATAACAGATGCAAGGCAAGCTTTCGGACATTGAGTTGATAGAACAAACCCTGGCGGGTAACCAGTCGGCGTATACCGATCTGGTTAAACGCCACCAGCGGTTTGTTTTTACATTGGCAATGCGCTTTGCAAAAGGCAGGGAAGATGCCGAGGAAATAGCGCAGGACTGCTTCATTAAGGCATACCGTTCGCTGGCCTCGTTCCAGCATCAGTCGAAATTCAGTACTTGGCTGTATAGTATTGTTTATACCACTGCTATGACATTTTTGCGAAAAAAGAGAGTAGCTACTGATTCAATTGACGATGAAAGTATTCATATCCAGGTAGAAAATCGATGTTCGGGATATGATGTCAACAATGCTGAGAATAAGTCAAGGAGTTTTTATTTAAACCAGGCCATTGAGCAACTTTTGCCTGATGATGCTGCAATTATTACTTTGTTTTATAAAGGCGAGCAATCGCTGGAAGAAATCGGGCAGGCGCTGGACATGGAAGCCAATACCGTTAAAGTAAAACTGTTCAGGGCGCGGCAGCGTTTAAAGGAAAAGCTGGCGCGTAATTTAAAACATGAGGTTAAAGAACTGATATGAATAATATTGAAGAAAAACTCTGGGAATATATCGATGACCGATGCACCCCGGATGAGCGAGCGGCAATCAGCGCATTGATTGCCGGTGATGAGCCTGTAAGGTTTAAATACAACCAGCTATTGAGCCTCAACCAGGAATTTTCGGCAATGGAACTCGACGAGCCGCCAATGGCATTCACGTACAACGTAATGGAAGGCATACGTACCGGGGAGGCTCAAAAACCGTTAAAAGCGGCGATTAATAAACATATAATTATGGGTATTGC
>JAQBOH010000140.1 GCA_028288125.1 Mucilaginibacter sp. | reverse complement strand
TTCTCCGAGCTGTCGATTTTCGCGGTACTGTGGAGCGAGCACTGCTCTTATAACAACTCGATCACCGGGTTAAAAACTTTGCCTAACGATAGTCCGCGTATGCTTGCTAAGGCCGGCGAAGAAAATGCCGGATTGGTTGACCTTGGCGGTGGGGTAGGCTGTGCTTTTAAGATAGAATCTCATAATCATCCATCGGCTTTAGAACCTTATCAGGGCGCAGCAACCGGCGTTGGTGGTATTAACCGCGATATTTTTACCATGGGCGCGCGACCCATTGCACAGCTTAATTCTTTGCGTTTTGGCGATTTGAGCCTCGAGCGTACCAAATGGCTGGTTAAAGGAGTAGTTAAAGGCATCAGTCATTATGGCAATGCATTTGGTATACCTACCGTGGGCGGTGAGTTGTTCTTTGATGATTGCTACAATGTTAATCCGCTTGTTAACGCCATGTCGGCGGGAATTGTAAAAGCCGGGGAAACCGTTTCGGCAACCTCGTATGGTGTTGGCAACCCGGTTTATATCGTTGGCTCGGCAACGGGTAAGGATGGGATTCATGGCGCTGCTTTTGCCTCAAAGGATATTACAGAAGACTCAGTTAATGACCTTCCGGCTGTTCAGGTGGGCGACCCTTTCCAGGAGAAATTACTGCTTGAAGCCACATTAGAAGTGATAAAAACCGGTGCGGTAGTGGGCATGCAGGACATGGGTGCAGCAGGTATTATCTGCTCCAACTCCGAAATGTCGGCAAAGGGCGAGCATGGGATGAAAATATACCTCGACAGGGTGCCGATGCGGCAGGAAAACATGAAGCCATACGAAATTTTGCTTTCAGAATCGCAGGAACGCATGCTGATCGTGGTTTTTAAAGGTCGTGAAAAAGAAGTTGAGGCCGTATTTGATAAATGGGATCTGAATTGCGCTATTATCGGCGAGGTAACCGACACGAAACGACTCGAGTATTATATGAATGGCCAACTTGTCGCCGATGTGCCTGCAGACGACCTGGTTTTAGGAGGCGGCGCCCCTGTTTACGAGCGCGAGTACCGCGAACCGTCCTATTACCGTCTGCACCAGAAATTTAAAATTGAGGATGTTACGGAACCTGCCGATCTGATAGCCGTTGCCGAACATTTGATATCGCATCCAAATATCGCTTCAAAACGATGGGTTACCGACCAGTATGATTCCATGATCGGCACATCTACCATGACAACCAATCGCCCAAGCGACGCGGCCGTTGTAGCTGTTAAGGATACTGACAAGGCAATCGTATTAACCGTTGACTGTAACTCGCGTTATGTATATGCCGATCCGCAAAAAGGTTGTTCAATTGCTGTTGCTGAAGCGGCGCGGAATATCACCTGCGCGGGCGGCGAACCTGTAGCCATTACCAATTGCCTCAATTTTGGCAACCCATACAAACCAGAAGTTTACTGGCAGTTTGTTGGCGCCATTAAAGGCATGAGCGAAGCCTGCCGTAAATTTGAAACGCCTGTAACCGGTGGTAACGTAAGCTTTTATAACCAGTCGTCAGATGAAGGTCCGGTATTCCCTACGCCTACCATAGGTATGCTGGGTGTGATGGATGATCTGGCGAACCTGATGACCCTGGATTTTAAACAGCCCGGCGATCTTATTTATTTAGTAGGCGAGTCGGTTAATGATATAGCATCCTCACAATACCTGGCCTCGTGGCATAAAGTGTTGGCAGCGCCCGCTCCACATTTTGACATAGATAAGGAATATGCCATGCACCAGGTAATAAAACAATTGATCAAGCATAAAATGGTGCAGTCGGCGCATGATGTGTCTGACGGCGGCCTGTATGTTACGCTTATTGAATCAGCTCTTCCTAACGGTTTAGGTTTCGATATTGAAAGCGACAGCGGTATCCGTAAAGACGCATTTTTATTCGGCGAAGCACAGGGCAGGGTGGTAGTGAGTATAACCCCGGATGACCAGGAACGTTTTGTTGAAATGATGGCTACCAGCGAAGTTGATTTCAGTTTGCTGGGAACGGTTACCAATGGGTTTTTGAATGTCGACGAGAAGTTATTCGGTCATATCACCGATATTAAAATGGTTTATGATAACGTACTCCATGAAATATTAGGGGCGTAGCAAATCAGTTGATGCGTTTAAACTATTATTGCTGAGTGGACAGAAAACCTGCCGCCGAAAGGTCTTCATCCAATTCTTCCCAGTGTATCCATCTTCCGCCGCCTTTTATCTCAAAATTATTTATTTGATTTTTTGTTCCCTTGCGTAAATTTGGATAGTAGCTAATGGGTGTTTCGATAATTTTGCCGTTGCTCATTTCAACAATAATATTGTTGTTATTAAAATGCACCGATTTAATTATAATCATACTATTATTTTTTAAAATATTCTTTCCAACGCTTTTCAATTAATTCCTCGTTTTCCTCTATAATACTTTCAGCAAGTTTTATGTCCTTATTTTTCATGCCATTATTGCTGACAAGTTTTATAGGACTGATTTCAAATTTAGCATCACCGTCACTGTTTTCTATGTGTACATGAATTGGCAAATGTTCGTTGCTAAAAAAGAAGAATCTAATACCAAAAAATCTAAATAGTTCGGGCATGTTTTATGTTTGTAGCAAATTTACGATTTTATTAAGGATGTTTCAATTTAAACAGTTTACTGTTGACCAAAGCGGCTGCGCCATGAAGATCAATACTGACGGTGTTTTGCTTGGCGCGATCGCGGAAGCCAAGAATCCTGCCGCTGTACTGGATATTGGAACCGGCACCGGCGTTATCGCGTTAATGGTTGCGCAGAAATTTTCCACAGCTAAAATTGATGCGGTTGAAATTGATAATAGTGCTGCTGCAACCGCCGAACGGAATTTCAGTAAATCGCCGTTCGCCGGGCGTTTGAATGTGCATATCTTAGGATTTGAAGAATATTTAGCCCAACATCCTGGAAAAAAGTACGATCTGATCATATCTAATCCACCTTTTTACATCAATTCGTTAAAATCGCCGGGCGAGAAAAAAACATTGGCCAAACATACGGACGTGGATTTTTTTAAAACGCTGGTCAAATCCGTTGCCGTTCATTTGACGCCCGGCGGACGCTGCTGGCTAATACTGCCCGTTCATATCGCGGATATCGTTATATCCTTAAGCGAAAACTTTAATATTTTCCCGCAAAAGATTATCCGGGTGCAATCATATCCGCATTCCCAGGCGCACAGGGTTATTTTATGCCTCGGCTTTAATAAGGTTTCTACCGAAATTAGTAGATTCATTATTTACCAAGCAGTTGGGGTTTACTCAAGGGAATACCAGAAACCTTTGCAGCCTTATTTTATCGCCTTTTAATTCGACATGTCATTTCGATGAGTCCGCCTGCCGGTGGGCAGGGAATGTGGAGAAAACTATACCCTTTACTTTCGGCCATGCAGGGTGGAGATTCCGGTGTGTAGTTTTCTCACTACGTTCGAAATGACATATTTTTTTATATTTAGAAATTCAATGGTTAAAATAGGCCTTCTTTCCGACACCCACTCTTATCTCGACGACGCTGTTTTCAAACATTTTGAAAGCTGCGATGAGATATGGCATGCCGGCGATTTTGGCAATATTGAAGTCGCGGATAAACTTGCTGCCTTTAAACCGCTAAGAGGCGTATATGGAAATATCGATGGCGCCGACATCCGGCAAGCATATCCTGAAAATTTAAGATTTAAATGCGAAAGCGTCGATGTTTGGATGACGCACATTGGGGGATACCCGGGAAGATACAGCCCGCATGTAAAGCGTGAAATATATGCTAAGCCGCCGCAGCTTTTTATTTGCGGCCATTCGCATATTTTAAAAGTTATTTTCGACAAAACGATCAATTGTTTGCACATAAACCCCGGTGCAGCCGGAAAACAGGGTTGGCAAAAAGTACGAACTTTGGTGAGATTTTGTATTTCTGAGGAAAAAATCCATACCCTGGAGCTAGTTGAGCTAGCTAAATAAAATACATTCATCCAATTATCCGGGAGTACAAACTGCTAACTCAAAACTGCAAACTGGATTTATCCGCCTCCGTTTCAAAAACTGAATCGATTGACAGATTTTTTTGTTTACAGGCAGCTACAGCGAGTTCGTCGCAACGCTCATTTTCTTTATGCCCGGCATGTCCGCGCACCCATATGAATTTGATATTGTGGAGTTTGCTGACGTCGAGGTAACGGAGCCAAAGATCTTTATTCTTTTTATCCTTAAAACCTTTTTGCAGCCAGCCGTACACCCATTTTTTATCAATGGCATCAATTACATATTTTGAGTCGGAATAAATAACTACCGTTTGGTTCGGGCTTTTTAATGCTTCCAGCGCCTTTATTACCGCAAGCAACTCCATCCGGTTATTGGTCGTTTTACGGAAACCTTCAGAAAGCTCCTTGTAATGTTTTCCTGAACGGAGAATTGCACCATATCCTCCGGGCCCCGGGTTACCGCTTGAAGCGCCGTCTGTAAATATTTCGATCATGTGTTAGTCCATAGGCCATGGTCGATAGTCCATAGCCGGTGTCAAAAATAGGAAACATTGGGTTAAGACGGCTTAATGAACGATCTTTTAATTAATGCAATAACTTCTACAATGGTCTATCAGGGCAAACGCATTAAAAATTTAAAGAAAATATTTGGAATAAATAGATAGCGTAAGGAGGCTCCCATGGAGCCTTAATATCTGGATTTCTGTTATTCTATAAACAGGCGACTCCTAAAGGAGTCAAATGGACTTCATAAAACGAGTTATTGGTTCCGTAGGAACCTCCTGTTTATAGAAAAGAAACGAAAAGGTTTATGGCTCCATTAGGAGCCTCCTCTATCACGACAGCCTCGAACCGATTTAGATATAATAATTTAATGCGTTTGTCCTACCATGGTCTATGGACTATCGACTATGGTCTAAAATTTACTATGGTCTAAAATACTTTCTTCGCCTTCAACCGCAATGAATTCCCGATCACAACCACATCCGAAAAAGCCATGGCAAATGCACCAACCATAGGGTTTAAGAAACCGAGCGCGGCAATAGGAATAGCTATTATATTGTAGGCGAACGCCCAGAAAAGATTTTGCCTGATGGTAAGCAACGTATGTTTGCTGATCTGTAAGAATTTAACAACCGAATGCAGGTCGGTATTTAAAAGGATAACCCGGGCAGATTGTATGGCGATCTGGCTGGCATCATTCATGGATACGCCTACGTCGGCTTTGGTTAGAGCCGGCGCGTCGTTTACGCCATCGCCGATCATGATAGTTGTTCCTTTTTGTTTGTATATGTCAATTACTGCAAGTTTTTCGTCCGGAAGTTTTTCGGAATGTACCTCATCAATCCCGATAAGGTTGGCAACCTCCTTACATCGATTATCTTTATCGCCGCTTAATAAAACCGGGATGATGTTCATTTTTTTAAGCCTGGCTATCAGTTCAGCCGCTTCCGGCTTTATTTCATCTTCAATGGCTATCTGCGCCAACAGTTGCTGGTTTTTGTAAAGTGAGACGTTGAAATCGTTATGATCACCCGATTTGCCCGCACCAAGGAAATAATGGTTTCCGTCAACATCTTCGGCACGCATACCCAGCCCCCGTTCTTCGCTGGCCGACTTTAATATCAATTTAGTTTGCGGAAGGGATTTTAATTCGTTCACTAACGACCGGGCAATCGGGTGGTTCGATCTTTCCTCTATTGCTGTTATTACTCCCCTGATCTGTTCGGGACTGATGTTTCCTTCAGCTTTTATCTCACGAATGTGAAACTTGCCAGTTGTTAATGTGCCCGTTTTATCAAACACTACGTATTTGGTATGGGCCACCGCTTCGATGGTGTCGCCGCCTTTGATCAATATACCGTTTTTGGCGGCGCGGCCAAGACCAACCATTACCGCAGTCGGCGTCGCCAGGCCCATCGCGCAGGGGCAGGAGATAACCAGCACCGCGATAGCATTCATTAAAGCCACCTGCATGCTGGTGTGCACCGCGACATAGGTAATAACGAACGTAAGAAGCGCGATCCCTATCACAGCTGGAACAAAAACCGCAGCTACCTTATCGCCTAATTTTTGTACCGGCGGTTTAGCGGCTTGTGCTTTTTTCATCAGATCGATGATTTGCGCCAGTATGGTATTTGATCCTACTTTAGTGGCTATCATGCGAAAATTTCCATGCTGTACGATGGTCCCGCCAATCACTTTATCATATTTATCTTTTTCAACAGGCAGGCTTTCGCCGGTAAGCATGGCTTCATCAATCGACGCACTGCCTGAAAGCACTTCGCCGTCGACAGGCACTTTATCGCCCTGGTTTACCAGAAGCGTATCGCCGGGACGGACATCCCTGGCGCTGATCACCTCAACGCCGTCGTCAATAACCCGGTTCGCATTTACCTGCTGAAATTTTACCAGGTCTTTTACCGCGGAGGTTGTTTGGGTAACCGACCGTTTTTCGAGGACATTGCCCAGCAGTACCAGGGTAATTATGGCGGCGCAGGTTTCGTAAAACTGGTAATGCTCGCCAAGGTTCTCTATGGTCCCGATCAGGCTGTAAATGAACGCAGCCGACGAGCCTACAAATATCAGCACATCCATATTCGGCACACCGCCCCTAATGGAGTTAATGGCGCTTTTTCCAAAATGCAGGCATCCCACCAAAAAAACAGGTAAGCACAGCAGTAATTGCACTACAGGCAGGTGTAAAAAATACCAGGGCAAAATCATGTGCAGCAGGAGGGGGGCGGTAAGAACAGCGCAAAAAATAAACTTGTTCTCTACCTTTTCGTAAAAAGGGGTAACATGCGTTGCCTGATCTTCAATTACTTTGTAACCGAGGCCCTCAATATCTTTTATGATGCCGGGCAGGTCGGCGGTATCGTTATTTGAGAATTTTACTTCTTCGCTTGCAAAATCAACCAGTATGTTGTGCAGCCCTTTTTTCTCGAGCAGCTTATGTACCGACAGGGCGCAGTTATTGCAATGCATCCCCGTAACATTTAATTCAACCAATTGATCTGCCATATACAAATGTACCTATAGGTAAAGTATGGTGGGTAAGCCGATTGTAATTTAAATGTTGTAAGGTTGTAAAGTTGAAAGGTTGTAACGTTGCAGGAGTTTTAAACTTTGCTTGGTTCTTTTCATAACATTCCAACATTGCAACCTTTCAACATTCC
>JAQBOH010000081.1 GCA_028288125.1 Mucilaginibacter sp. | reverse complement strand
AAGTCGTAAGTCGAAAGTCGGAAGTCGGAAGTCGGAAGTCGGAAGTCGGAAGTCGGAAGTCGGAAGTCGGAAGTCGGAAGTCGGAAGTCGGAAGAATATAGGAGGTAAGATACAATTTTTCAATCGTTTTTTATCTTGACTCTTGCTTCTTGATGTCTTGCCTCTTTCTTATCAATTGCTTGACGTCGTTTTGCTTTTGTCGCCGTCTGCTATTTGTTTGATCAGGCTGCCCCAGCTAAAGGGGTTTAACAAGGGATTGGTAATAGAATGTGAGTTTAACACGTTGTTATGAAAATCCTGGAAGCTATTCATCTCAAAGCCATCCCTCGGCAATGTTCGCTCCAGGGTTTGGATGGATGCGCGGCTAAGGTTCTTTTTGGCATTTTCGAGATCGTCATCAGCAATTTTCATCGATAAAAAATCTTTCCTGAACTCTTCGGTGGTTGCCCACGGGAAAACGCGAAAAACAGGCAGGTTAATGATCTGCGGTTTTAGCGATACCTGCAGCGTATAACTTTTGGTTGGCAAATTTGCTGGGATAACAATTATTAGCGGCGCGTAACCTATCGATGTAAAACGAATGGTGTCCTGTTCGTGCGCGACAAATGAAAAATAGCCCCTGTAATCCGATAGGTTTACCTGGTTTTGGTATGATGTGTTGGTTATACTTACATAAGGTACAGTGACACGTATACTATCGGCATTGTGAGCGATACCGGTAAACTGTACCAGGGGCCGCTCCCGCTTTTGGGAAAAGGCGCTGACAGCTACCGATAAAAATAATATAAGGCCAATTAACTTCTTCATGCACTAAACCAGTTTGCCGTTTTATTTTTACGGACGTTAATAAACGTGTTCAAACTTTAACAAAAATATCCTTTTGCCACCACCTGTGCGGCAATTTAACAAAACTTAACACTATCTGAGGTTTTCGGGAAGTACGGCGTTCGGGTCGTCGATATCGGTGAGATTTATTGCCTCAACGGCAGTAATTTCGGGAACAGCTTTTTTTATAGCTTCCTCGATGCCCGCTTTAAGTGTCATGATACTCATCGGGCACGATCCGCATGCGCCAAGCAATTTAAGCTTAACAACATTATCAGAAGTGATCCCGTCAACCGAAACATTCCCCCCATCTGTCAGTAAATACGGACGAATTGTATCCAATGCAGCCTCAACCCGGTCTAATAAACTCATTGTATCAATTTTATAAAGAGTAAAGTTATTAAATATTTATGTCTTTAGTGAATGGTTGATTATGTTGGATTAGGTTGATTAAGTTAGTGCCACCTGTACAGATGCTTTTAAACCAATCAACCACTCTCTCAATCAACTACTCACCGCGGCTTCAGCCGCATTTGCGTTTGAAATGGCAACCTGCTGTGCTACTTTGCGGGCCATTTCCATAAATGCGATGGTCATAACGCCTTCCTCATCCAACACGATTGGTATGCCCGCATCGCCCGAATCACTTATCCCTTTTACCAGGGGTATCTCGCCTAAAAACGGCACTTCGAGCTGTTGGGCGAGCTTCTGTCCGCCGCCCTGTCCGAAAATGTAATATTTGTTCGCAGGCAGCTCGGCCGGGGTGAAATACGACATATTTTCAACTATACCCAGTATAGGCACGTTGATGGCATTCATCATAAACATGCCAATCCCCTTTTTTGTGTCGGCCAGCGCTACCTTTTGCGGAGTAGTAACAATTACCGCCCCCGTTACCGGGAAGGTTTGTGTTACGGTGATATGGATATCACCTGTCCCGGGCGGCAAATCCACTACCATGTAGTCCAGCTCGCCCCAGTCGGCATCGTTAAACAGCTGTTTAACCGCTGTTGACACCATAGGGCCGCGCCATGGAACCGGCTGGTTAGGGTCGGTAAAAAACCCTATCGATAATAGCTTGATCCCGAATTTTTCAATCGGCTGAATGCGGGTTTTGCCATCCACATCCCTGGCTTTGGGCCTTTCGCCCTCTAAGCCAAACATGATGGGTATAGAAGGGCCGTAAATGTCAGCATCAATCAAGCCCACCTGCGCGCCTGTTTTTGCCAGCGCCAGCGCCAGATTTACGGCTACTGTTGATTTGCCCACACCGCCTTTGCCTGAAGCCACTGCTATAATATTTTTAATGCCAGGCACGCCGGTATTTTTTTGACTGGTAACTTTCGACGTCATGTCGATATGAACAATCGCGTCCTTACTTACAAAATGCAGTATAGCATTGCGGCAGGCGTTTTCGATCATCGCCTTAAGCGGGCATGCCGGGGTAGTTAGTATCACCGAAAAGCTTACGTGCTTGCCGTCGATATGCACATTTTGTATCATGTTCAATGTAACCAGGTCCTTTTTAAGGTCCGGCTCCTCAACGTGGCCTAAGGCCTGTAAAACTTGTTCTTTGGTGATCATTTTTTCAGTGGGCGGTGCCTGTTTGCTGTAGGCGGCATAGCCCGGCACCCGCCATTTTAACTTGCACAAATTTAGTAAAATCGGGGTAAAGTAATGTCATTTGAATGAAATGAAGCCGAAGTGGCGGTGAAGAGAGCGATACAGACAGGATTGGTCCCGGCTATTGAGATAATACGGTTACCAGCCGCGGCTTAAAAACCGGGGCCGGCGTTGCATACAATATAGTTAACGCCGACACTACCTTTAAACCGGCAAGCGGCGACTGGTATGCAGTTAATAAAAGAGCTTCGTAGTAACTGTCCGGGCCGGTAGTGCGATGATGGCAGTTTGTACAACAGCCGAAACATAAGGTACAACAAAACCATGCCATTGTTTCAGACACGACAGGACAGCTATTTTTAAACGCCGGATCTGTTAAACTACCACCAACGGCCTCTGTCCAGTCTTGAACCGCCGTTAATCAAATTCAGCAACAACAGTATAACCGCTATCACAATAATAATATGTATGGCATCGCCACCCACGTGGAAGGCAAATCCTCCCAGCAACCAACTGATCACCAGGATAATTACGATAATATAAATTAAACTTCTCATAATTACAGAACCTGCGGCCGGCAAAAATGTTTTATATTTTTTGCCCGCTTTTAATAAGTGTTCAGGTTGTTCCATGTGTGCAACTCTCAAAAATTTTAACGCCCCGGCAATGGTGTTAAAATGCCTTTTTATTAAGGAAACATTTTGCCATTCCGGACGTTTGTATCGCATAAGATTTAGTTTAGTTTTGGATAAATATTTATAGATGTACCGCCGCCTTAATCCTAAGTATATCCGTATTGCGGGTATTGTTCTTATTTGTCTTGTTATTATCCTGTTAATCGGCGGCTATATTGCGTACGGCAAGCGGGGCGCAATGCTGCAAAGCGCTATTAACAAGGCGGAACTAAAAGCCAAACGCGATTATAATCTAAACCTTAAAATAGGATCGGCACACTTTACCGGGCTCAGCACCGTGGCATTTACCGATATTACCGTAGTGCCCGAAAACCGCGACAGTTTACTCACCATCAAAAAGTTTGCGGTGGGCATCCGCATTTTGCCGCTCATCTATGGCGCTATTAAGCTGGCTGATGTAAACTTACAGGACGCCCACCTGAACTTAACGGACATCAACCATGTTAAAAATTTTGATTTCCTGTTTAAAAAGAAAAAGGATACGACAGCACACACCAAAGTCGATCTTTCGCAGCTATCCTATAACCTGATCAATGAGGTGCTTTATAAAATACCCGACGACCTTACGCTTAAAAACTTCGTGGTATCCTTTACCAATGACAGCAGCAGCTTCAGGCTGCTAACGCAAAAGGCTCTTATAAAAAACGGACAATTAACCTCTACAATTAATGTGAATAACGGCGCGGCAACCTGGCATTTTGAAGGCCGGGTGCACTCATCGGACAGGGATATCGATGTAAAGCTGTATGCCGACGGCAAAAAGGTCGAGCTGCCTTTTATCGAAAAGCGCTATAAATTAAAGGTGAATTTTGATACGATAAGCACCCGGCTGAGCAAGGTAGAGCATAGCGGAGGTGAAACGCGGATATATGGCTATTGGGGTGTGCGTAACCTGCTGATCAACCACCCCGGGCTAGCTTCAAATAATATTATCGTACCCAACGCTTCTATCGATGCCAACGTATTTGTGGGCGAAAACTATGTTTCGGTTGACAGTTCATCGGTTATACATCTCAAAAAAATAATTGCGCATCCTTACATCAAATACACCCTTAATCCGGTAAAAATTTATGAGCTCAAGGTAAACACGGGGTGGCTGAACGCACAGGATGTTTTCGATTCGTTCCCTTCGGGGATGTTTGAGTCGCTCGAGGGGATGCAGGTAGCCGGTAAATTAAATTATAGCCTCAATATATTTTTAAACGCGGCCCGGCCCGATGATGTACAGTTTGATTCGCGCTTGGATAAAAACCAATTTAAAATCGTGAAATACGGGAAAACCAATCTTTCGCGGCTAATCGGCACCTTTGTTTATATACCCTACGAAAAAGGCAAGCCTATGCCCGCGCGCGTTATCGGCCCTAAGAATCCTTATTATACGCCCCTTGACCGGATCGCGCCCGACCTGCGCAACGCGGTAATGACTGCCGAGGACCCGTCTTTTTACAGCAATCACGGCTTTGTTGAGGAGTCTATCCGCAAATCGCTGGCTACCGATTATAAAGACAAAAAGTTTAAACGCGGCGGCAGTACCATATCCATGCAGCTGGTAAAAAACGCTTTTTTAAGCCGCGAAAAAACTCTGGCGCGTAAAATTGAAGAGATACTGATCGTATGGCTGATCGAGAATAACCACATCATGACAAAGAACAGGATGCTGGAAGTATATTTCAATATTATTGAATGGGGCCGTAATATTTACGGCGTTGGCGAGGCTTCGCGCTATTATTTTGGGAAAACACCGGCCGAGCTTACACTGGGCGAGAGCATTTACCTGGCCAGCATTGTTCCTAACCCGAAAGCGGGGCTGTATGCCTTTTTGCCCGACGGCTCGGTACGGCCGGGCTTGCTGGGGTATTTTAATCTTATCGGCAGGATGATGGCCATGCGGGGACAAGCTTTGCGCGATAGCAGCGGCTACGGCTTTTACAACGTACGTTTAAGGGCAAGCCTGCGTAAAGAGATAGCCCCGGTTGACGTGGCAGTTGCCGACAGCATGATGAAGCAAGATTCTGATGAGGACGTGACGCCCCTCATTGAGCCCGAAAAGAAGCCGACTTTTTTTCAGCGGCTATTCGGCAAACGCGACAGCACGCCTAAAAAAGCAGAGCCCAGACTGGACCCTAAAGCCAAATTAAAGGCCGATATTGAGAAAATTAAGGAAGAAGAAAGAAAAAAAGAACTTTTAATTGATACTGCCGGAAAAACACGGAAAGAGATACGCCAAGAAAAACGGCGGTTAAAGAACGAAGCAAAAGACAAGGAAAAAGCGCTCAGGGAAAGCGTTCAGTAATAGATTACTCAGGCATGACGTTATTAAATGTTTAAACATGTATTTTTGTTGAAACATTAAAATTATGTCAATCATAGATAAATTAAAATGGCGCTCTTCCGTCAAAAAATTCGAAACAAGTAAAAAATTAAGCGCCGGGCAACTTGATGACCTGCTTTCCGCGATACAGTTAGCCCCATCATCATTAGGACTTCAAACGTACAAAGTTATCGTTGTTGCCGATGCGGCAACGCGGCAAAAATTACGCGCGGCCGGTTATAATCAGCCACAGATAACGGATGCTTCTCACCTGATTGTTTTTGCTTCTGAAACAAATATCGATAGCGAGTACGGTAAAAACTATGTGGACCTTGTAGCCAAAACCCGCGGCGTTGAACGTGAAACCCTTGCCGGATTTGAGCAAATGGTATTGGGTTCGATCAATAGTCAAACTGATGAGCAAAAGATAGCCGCATCGCACAAACAGGCCTATATCGCTTTAGGCGTGCTGTTAACTGCCGCTGCCGAGCTTGGTATTGACGCCGGCCCTATGGAAGGATTTGATGCAGCCAAATTCGATGAGATATTAGGCTTAAAGGAAAAAGGCCTTACAACATCTGTCATAGCCGCTGTTGGTTTCCGGGCCGATGATGATGTGTACAGCAAAATGATAAAGGTGCGCAGGCCAAAACATGAATTATTTATACATGTTTAAATGCAGAAGACGCCCCGAATCATCGGGGCGTTTCTGCATTTTTATCCGCCCGATGAGTGCCGTATAAAACAAGGACTTTAAAACATGCATTTTGCTTTTGTCGCGAAAATTGCTGGCATAATGGTTTAGTAAAAGGTTATGCCCCTTTGCAAAATGCCGGAATTTTCTCTTTAGTGTCCTTATTAATATCGGCGCTGCCGTTAAATGCCCTTGAAATGGTTGAGGTTAAAATTATTAATTCGTTCGCCGGTTTCTTTAATATTAATGATATCCATTTGGCAGATTAAGCAGTGATAATACAGCATAAAGCTGATAAAAGCAGGATATCAGGCCCGAAAGCCTATTTTAATAGTATGTAAATATATTTCATATAGTTAAAATAATATGTAATAAAGGGTTATATTTTTTAGTATTTCATAAGTGGCATGTGCTTTGTATAGTTTCTATATATATATATATTGTAAGGGACGAAGTAATGCCAAAGAAGATATTAATTGTAGAGGATAATGAGTTAATGATTGATGTGATGACCTACATATTAATTAACAGCGGCTATGAGGTAATTTCGTTGCCGAATGGCGACAATGTATTTAACTATATTAAAGCTAATCACCCTGACCTGGTCATCCTTGACGCGATTTTACCGGGAATGGACGGAAGGGAAATTTGCCAGTTATTAAAAATGAACAACGCAACGCGCAATTTACCGGTCATTATTTGCTCAGGAGATGATACTATCGGAGAATCATTAAAGCAACAGGGCGCGCCCGACGATATATTACACAAGCCATTTGATATTACCAGCCTGATTGAAATGGTCGATCACCAGTTGGCAGCATGATTTATTTGAGTTTTAAGTGTTGAGTCGAAAGTTTTAAATAGACAATAAACTCTTTTGACTTGAGACTTATGACTACAGACTCCGGACTTCTCCCTAATTATTATATAAAACATACGCCGGCGTTCGGGGAATACAGGATATTACCAGGAAGTTCCATTGTTATTTCAGCGCTTAAAGATAGGAATTAACAAACGCGGTTAAGCCGTTAGGCCCTCCATCGGAAGGATTTTTCGTCGATGGCGCGCATGGTACAAAGTATTCCGTTCAGATGATCGCACTCATGCTGTAAAAGCTCGGCAAGCGCGTTTTCCATTTTCCATTCCTGCGGCTGCCAATTTTCGTCGAGATATGTTATGGTCAATAACCGGTGTCGTTTTACCTTTACAAGCAAATGGGGAAAGCTCATGCAATCGTCCCATAGTTCAAACATTTCATCGCTCAGGCCGGTTAGTTCAGGGTTAATAAAAACAACCGGTTTATCGATATTCATGTAGATCAGCCGTTTCATAATGCCCAATTGCGGGGCCGCGATAGCACGCCCGAAACCATATTTGGCCCGAATTTCCTTCATCACATTATCCAAATCAGCAACCCAGCCTGCAACCAAATGGAGCTCTGTTTTTAAAACCGGCTGGCACACTTCGTAAAGTCGCGGGTCGCCTAATAAAAGAAGATCGGTAACGGTTTTCATTTGATGATAGTAGCCTCCCCAATATTATGAAAATGAAAATAAAATCAAATGTAAAACATTATTGAAAAAATTCGCTTTTAATATTGAAAAAATTCATTACCTTAGATTAAAAAAATTGATAGTTATGCATCCGGATATTGGTTTAAAAAAGACGGCCTCGCTTAAATCGAAGTTTAAAACGCTTGCCATTGAAAATGACGTCCAACTATTTACGCAAGCCCGGGCCGGGTTGTCATCGGCAATATTTTACCAGTTTGCCAAAACCATTAAAATGCCCGATAAGTCGCTTGCCCAATTGCTGCATCTTTCACCAAGAACTGTCAGTAATTACCTCGAAAAACATAAATCCCTCGATCCTGTACAGAGCGAACATTTATTAAAACTGATCACTTTATATGATAAGGGCGAAGAGTTATTCGGCAATATCGATGAATTTAACTACTGGCTTAATAAGCCGTTCTGGAATTCAATGGAGAAACCAGTCGACTGGCTTATTACGCCGGGGGGTGTTGACCTTGTAATGCTGGAGATAGATCGTTTAGCTTACGGCTATCCTGCGTAGACATGCTTGTTTATCGCATTGCACATAAAAAATATTCCGATCATTTATTTGCTCCCGGTTTTGCCGGGAGATGGAATGGAACAGGCAAAAAAGTACTCTACTGTTCTGAATCTATTCCGCTTGCTTTCCTCGAAAGTATGATACGACGGCAGGGGGTAGGATTTAACCACGACTACAACATTATTATTATCGAAATACCAGATGACCTGGCTATAGGCATAGTGCAATTAAGCGATTTAACAGGCGAATGGCGTAGTATAAATGATTATACGATCTGCCAACAAATTGGGAATGTGTGGTTTGATGAATTCAAATCGCCAGTGCTAAAAGTGCCATCGGCAATTGTAGTTCAAAGCAATAATTATGTAATTCATGCCCAGCACAGCGATTATAGCCGGATCAGTGTAGCCGGCGTTACGGAACTGGTACCCGATGCCAGGATCGACGAATTGCTAAGGGAGCATAACAAATAAAAGGGGAACAAGTAAACTTTATTCCCCTTTTATCGAAAGCAATCGAGATTATTTCATGCTATCGTGTATCTTATTAATCGCATCGAGGTGCATTTTTACAGTTGGCGCTGTTTTAGCAGCAAAAGCTTTCAAATCGGCATCCTTACAGCTTTTCGCGCCATCCTGCATCAGGTCGAGCGTTTTTTTATGCCCGTCGATCATCGCGTCAACGTAGGCCTTATCAAAGTCCTTACCCGATTTTTTGCCCAGGTCGTCCATCTTTTGCTTATGTTCGGTATCAACGCTGTCTGGAAGGGTTATATTTTTCTTTGCGGCGATAGCTTTTAACTCATCGTTGGCTTTGCCGTGATCGGTTACCATCATGTTTGCAAAGTCTTTGATCTGTGCATTGGTGGTTTTTTGCAGGGCCAGCTTTCCTAACGCCACTTCGGCCAGGCCGCCATTTGCGGCTGCGGTAGCAAATTTGGCGTCATCTTTATCTACAGCAATGCCGCCGGTGGCTGCGGCGCTGGTTGTAGTGTCCTTGGTTTTGTTTACACTGTCGGCTGTTTCTTTGGCGTCCTTTGTGGCGCTGTGGCAGCCCTGAATTGCATACGCAGAAAGGGCGATCATCACCAGATAAGTTAATTTTTTCATAGCGTTAATTTTAATGGTTATAATTTGTCTTGTAACAAACTACCCGCCGTTAAGTTTTTAATTATGCTATTGTTAACCCGTTTTTGGACGCCTGAACGGATTAGCATAAACATATAGCTTAACTCAACTCTTTCATCAGCTTATCAAAGGCATCTTTTAACTGCGCCAGGTCATTCTCCAGTTTAGCCACCCGGGCTTCAATACCCGGATGCCTTTCCGGGACGTCGTCCATAAAGTCGTCTTCACTTATTTCAGGCGTACCGCCTAATAAATGGGCATATCGCACCTCCTTTTGCCCTGGCCGCCTTGGCAATTGCATCAAAAACGGCATTTCGGGCGAGGTGAGTTTTTCTAAGATCTCCTGTATGTCTTCGATTGACTCAAATTCGTGCAGCCTGCCTGAATTTGTGTTTAACTCCCCCGGTGTTTGCGGGCCCCGTAATATTAACAGGCAAATGATGGCCACCTCGGCCGGTATTACCGGGAATACGATAGCAAAGTTGTGTTTATATTTAATACTGCGTATGGAGCCGCCCGTGGCTGTGGAAACCAGTCCGCGTTTTTTGAGCGAATTTAACGCGAGCGCCACCGTGTCCTCATCGAACTGAACCACAGGTTTGCGCGATGTTTTTTGATTGCAGGCAGCGGTAAGACCATTGATGGTCATTGGATAATAATCGGGCGTGGTTTTGCTTTTTTCCATTAAGGAGCCCAGCACCCGCAGCTCGGCCCCTTCAAGTACAGGTAATATCATTTGTGGATCCATAGTTTTGATTTCGATGCCGCACGGCCCATTTGGCCTTTAGTATGCAGAGTTCAAATGTGCAGCTTTCTCACCCGGGTTTATCATATTTTTTAGCATTCAAATGAAAAATTCACTAAAATGAGGTTACTTTGTAAGCTAAGATGTCCTTATTCATTACGTCGTTAAATTCGGGAAGCAACGGTAACTGCTATTACATTGGTAATGAGCACGAAGCTATATTGGTTGACGCCGGCATATCGTGCCGCGAAACCGAAAAGCGGATGCTCAGGCTGGGTTTATCCATTAAAAAGGTAAAGGCTATTTTTGTTTCGCACGAACATTCCGATCATATCAGCGGTATCCCCGTGCTTGCAAAAAAACACCAGCTGCCGGTTTATATCACCCGGCCAACCATGTTAAATGGCAGGTTAAGCCTCGAAGACCACCTGGTTAAGTCATTTGCACCGTTTCAAACCATCAGTATCGGCGAGTTGCATGTTACCGCTTTTCCCAAACTGCATGATGCCTCAAACCCGCATAGCTTTGTTATTGCCTGCGGGGATATTAAAGTTGGTGTGTTTACCGATATTGGTATAGCCTGCGAACAGGTGATACATCATTTCAGCCAGTGCCACGCGGTATTCCTGGAAGCCAATTATGATGATGAGATGCTGGAAAACGGCAATTATCCTTTCCATTTGAAGAGACGTATTCGCGGCGGATACGGACACCTTTCCAATAAACAGGCGCTGGAACTATTTAATACATACCGTTCGCCGGATTTGAGCCATCTGCTATTATCCCACCTTTCAAAAAATAATAACGACCCGCAACTCGTAAATGACTTGTTCAGCGGCTGCGCGAATGGCACATCCATTATTGTGGCTTCGCGCTATGAAGAAACCGCTGTGTACCAAATAGGGAAGGCACATATTTCCGGCGACGAAACAGCCCGCGACCCCAGGTTAAATTGCTGGCAGCCTACGCTGTTTGAATAAACTTTTTAAGAAGCTTTTTAAAATAGGATAAATTCATCTATAACATGCTTCCTCAATCCTTTTAAAAAGGCGCAATTCAAATTGCCGCTTTGCTATTTGAATCACACCCTTTTTAAACAGCTTCTAAAATTCTGACAAAAATTAACGTAAATTCGCGCTGATTTTAAAGCGATACCAGTTACTAGCAATGGCCCAAATTAACAATATAGGAGTTTATACGTCGGGCGGCGACTCGCCGGGAATGAACGCTGCCATAAGGGCGGTAGTGCGTTCAGCAATTTATTACAATGTAGGGGTTACGGGAATACGCAGGGGATATGATGGGATGATCAACGGCGATATGTTCCCGATGAACCGAAAGTCGGTTTCGAATATCATACAGCGTGGCGGCACCATATTGAAAACTGCCCGCAGCGAGCAATTTCTCACCCCGGAAGGCCGTAAAATAGCTTATGAGCAGTTAAAGAAAAATAATGTTGACGCCCTGGTGGCTATCGGGGGCGACGGCACCTTTAGAGGGGCAAGAGTTTTTGGTCAGGAGTATGATATCCCGGTTGTAGGCTTGCCAAGTACAATAGACAACGACCTTTTGGGCACAGATTTTACGATCGGATATGATACGGCGATTAATACGGTTATTGACGCGGTTGATAAGATAAGGGACACGGCAGAATCACACGACAGGTTGTTTATCGTTGAAGTAATGGGGAGGGATTCCGGCTTAATCGCTCTGCGCACCGGTATTGCAGCCGGAGCTGAAGCTATACTGATACCCGAATCAAAAACCGATCTGAAGGCGGTATTTGAACGGTTAGAGAGCGGCCGGAAGGATAAAACCTCGAAAATTATTATGCTTGCCGAAAGCGGCGAAGCAGGGGACGCTTTTGAAATAGGAAGGCAGATAAAAGAAAAATTCCCGAACTATGATACGCGGATATCAGTATTGGGGCATATCCAGCGCGGCGGTAAACCAACCTGTATGGACCGCGTACTGGCCAGCCGTGTCGGCGTTGCCGCTGTTGAGGCCTTACTGGCTGGCCGCCGAAATGAAATGATAGGACTGATACACAACCAGATCGCTTATACCGCATTTGAAAACGCGACCAAGCACTTTGTTGATGTTAACCCCGATTTTTTGAAGATCGTGGAGATATTGTCGATATAAATCATTTGAATCAAGGGTCAAGATATTAGAACCAAAGAAATCAAGAGCCAAGAATCAAGAGCCAAGAACCAAGAATCAAGTCGGTTAATTTTTACGGCATTCAGCTGAAATATTCTGGTGAAATGTGAGGCTATTTTCTTGTCTCTTGCCCTCGATTCGCATAAATCAGTAACGTATTCCAAATTACGGCCCCGTTGCTATATTCAGCGCTGCAAGGGCATTATTCCGGTATTTGAAATCGGGCTTATACGCATTTCCGCCAAGTT
>JAQBOH010000076.1 GCA_028288125.1 Mucilaginibacter sp. | reverse complement strand
AAACCGTCATAACCTTTCCGTTATACGTGCCGGCGAATACGAGGGCTGGTTTAAAAAGATAACATTGCCCGGCTGGAAACCCGATTTCGGCCCCGCTGAATTGGATGTCAAACGCGGCGCGACAGTAATCGGCGCGCGTGATTTTTTGATCGCCTATAATGTAAATCTGGACACCACATCAGTACCCCTGGCCAACGAAATAGCCTGTGATGTGCGGGAGTCCGGACGTATGGTGCGGGATAAAAACGGCCGGGCCGCAACTATTCCCGGCACGTTAAAAGCGGTAAAGGCCATAGGCTGGCATATTAAGGAATATGGCATAGCGCAGGTATCCATGAACCTCACCAACATCGAAATAACGCCCTTACATATCGCCTTCGAAGAAGTAAGCTCCCAAGCCGCCAAACGTAACGTACAGGTCACTGGGAGCGAGCTGGTTGGCCTTATCCCTTTAAAGGCTATGCTTGATGCGGGTAAATATTTCCTGGCAAAGCAGCATAGCCCCGTTAATGTAAGTGATAACGAAATTATCGACGCAGCCGTAACATCGCTCGGCCTGTCAAACCTGGCTCCGTTTAATCCCCAAGAGCGTATTATCGAATACCTGCTCAACAAATAAAATTGCAAATTACAGCGCGGCGTATTTTTTATACAAGTTGTTTAAAATATTCAAATCCAGTTGGGTTAGCTGTGGGGTTATATCTGTCTGTACAAAATGCCGTTTAAACGCTACTATGGCCGCGTTGATGTCCAAAGTATCATAGCCGATCAGCCGCAAGGCAATTTTGTAATCAAACTTATCAGGGGCAAGCTCCAATATATCGTCGCTCCAGTAACCGAAGCCGTGCTGTGCAAGCGTTTTCCACGGAAACAGCGGCCCGGGATCGGGCTTACGCCTCGGCGCGAAATCCTGGTGGCCGATAAAGTTGGCTGCCGGAATATTATAATCCTTTTTTAACTGTGCCAGCAGCGCCAGCAGGCTATTAATTTGCCGGTCTGTAAAAGGCTCGCTGCCATTATTATCTATTTCAATGCCTATCGAGCAGCTGTTCATATCCGTAACGCTGCCCCATCGGCCTGCGCCGGCATGATTCGCGCGCAGGTAGTCGTTCACCATATGAAAAACGCCGCCGTTTTTTGCAATCACGTAATGCGCGCTCACCTGTGTGCTGGCGACGGTGAACGTCTTCAGCGTTTGTTGTACCGAATCTTGCGCGGTAAAATGAATGATCACATAATTGGGCTTGCGTATGCCAAAATTCACCGTCCCCACCCAGGCTGATGGTATAAGCATACCGGTACTATCCCGCAGCGAATCGGGGGCTTGTTTATTTATCGTAGCCAGGTAAGCCCTGGTTTTATCTTTATAAATCTTGTTGGTAAGCGCGTAAGGTCCTTTCGGCGAGCAGGATGCCAGTATTACAACAAATAACAATAAGAAGTAAACAAAACGGTATCTCATAAAAAATAAACTATATAGCTAAAGTAAGTAAATAACTCAATTAATATTTTAAACAAAGGGCGAAAACCCGGTGTATCAATTTTGAAAGATACAACTGATACAACAGATACAACAGATACAACAGATACAGGAATACACCTTCGACGCCCGAATACGCCGGACACCTCAACCTCCGAAAGTTTTGTAAGTTTGTAAGGTGCCGGCTACCATCTTGCCGCATTGTTAATATACTATGAATAAACCCGCGGCTACTTACGGACTTTCAGACTTACCGACTTTGGGGCTACTTCCCCCCTATCTGAAAAGAGGGGATAAAATTGCCATTACCTGCCCGGCGAAAAAACTGCCCAACCCCATGACCGACGCTATAAGCCTGCTACAATCATGGGGCCTCGAAGTGGTTTTGGGCGAAACGGTTAACGCCAGTTATCACCAGTTTGCCGGCGACGATGATCTGCGGGCGAAAGATATGCAGCGTTTTATTGACGACGATAGCATAAAGGCCATCATTGCCGCCCGCGGCGGCTATGGCACTATACGGATGATCGACCGTGTGGATTTCAGCCGGTTTGCGAGGCACCCGAAATGGCTGGTCGGATTTAGCGATATCACCTTGCTGCATACCCACTTGTTCACTATGTACGGCACGCAAACCATCCATGGACAGATGCCGGTAAACATACCCGACGCCTCCGCCAGGTCATTAGATACCTTACGAAAAGCCCTTTTCGGCGAAGAGGTCAGCTACCGCTTTAATTCGCATGCGCTGAACCGCAGCGGCCAAAGCAAGGGCGTTTTAATTGGCGGTAATTTATCCCTGCTGATAGCAGCCTCCGGCTCTGTTTCCGATCTTGACTACTCCGGCAAAATATTGTTTATGGAAGATGTGGGCGAATATTTATACTCCATCGACCGCATGGTACGCACCCTAAAACGAGCCGGAAAGTTGGAGCGTCTTGCCGGGCTTATCGTTGGCGGCTTTACTGATGTAAAAGATAACGATATCCCATTCGGGCAAACCGTACCCGAAATCATCATGGAAGCCGTAAAAGAATATAATTACCCGGTATGCTTTGACTTCCCCGCGGGACACATTCCCGATAATTGCAGTTTGGTATTGGGAAAAGTGGTGAGTTTATCCGTGCATAACAAACAAGTAAATATTCAGTTTGACATTACTAACCTCTAATCTCCATATCCAATGGCTCTTTTCAGCAACTTAGGCAATTACCGCAATTTTGGTTTACTCGTTATCAGGGTGGGGCTAGGCGTCATGTTCATTTATCATGGCCTGCCTATGTTAACAGGCGGCATTAAGGTATGGGAAGGATTAGGCAGCGCAACAAAATATGCCGGCATTCATTTCTGGCCGGCCATGTGGGGTTTTTTGAGCGCGGTTGTCGAAACATTCGGCGGGTTTTTACTGATCGTGGGATTAGCTTTCCGGCCGGTTTGTTTATTATTGTTCATAACCATGGCTGTAGCCGCGGCCATGCACCTGGGTAAAGGCGAAGGCTTAGACGGCGCCGCCCATGCCATCGAAGATGCCGTGGTTTTTGCAGGATTGCTTTTTGTGGGCCCGGGAAGGTTAAGTGTGGACAGAAAATAGTTTCGCCTGCTTACGTTCCCTTACTGTTGTGTTCTGCAATAAGAGTCGCCCACAAATGGTGTGAAATCATTTCGCTAAACATCAACAAGCGTGGACTCCAGCCCTCCTCATATCAAAAAGCATGACAGGGTACGAGATAATTATTGACCAAGCGAATCCATCAAATCCTTCAAATAATTTTCATCAATATTCCGAGATCCCTGTGCACTTATGAATTTATCGGCATCGCCCGCAAAAAGTTTCTTTATGGCATTTTTTCTCAGAGAAAAAGTTTCCGGCCGGCCGTTAGGTAGTCTTACAAAATAATATCGTTCCGCATCTATATATTCATCATATCTATGGCCCGATTCAATTACTCCGTCTGTATGAAAATCGGCCCGTTGCAATTTGGTATCAACCGTTTTGTAAATTTTATACTTGGGGCTGCCCGCAATAACTTCTACAAAAGTTTTGTCACTTATTTCGGGAGCGCTTTCATAAACATGCGGGTGCAATGATCCGTCAAATAAACTAAAAGACTTTACTTGCTGTTTGCTAATTTGCGACATTATATTCCTATCCCTGGTAAACAACAGGTTTCCATTAATTTTGTCATAATTATAAACGTTATCCATGTCCTGTATGATCGAATCCCCTTTACTGATACCGAAACCTGGTATCCAGCTTTTAAAAAGATACCGGCTGCCCCTGGTCTCTTCCTGGTTAAAACCAGCCTTCACAGCTGTGTTATAAGGACTGCCCTGAGAAACAAGCAGCTGCTTGTTCAAAATAAAGCTATCGCGCGCGTTTGAGGCCGATGCATCATTCGAACTTCTGTGGGTCTCTGCCGTCCCGCGAACCATTACAATGGTAAGCTGTGTTTTATTATCGATCTTCACTTCGCTTTCCTTATAATAATGGGCGCTAACAACGAGAGAGGATGTAAGATCGGCTTTTAGAGAAAATCGTCCTGTTGAATCAGAATAGGTAGCATAATTATGTTTTGCATCCCTTATGAAGGCTACAGGCACGGGATTCCCCTGCTGATCATTTACAATTCCTCTGATTAAAATTGTTTGGCTAAAGGTTAAAGTACTGATAAACAGCAGCAAAATTAGTGAGCTAATAATTTTCATGCAAACTTTGGTAATGGTTAATAAATGTGAGGTATAAAATAAACGTAATATATAAAATAACCGCTTTAATCAATGATACGTAACAAGTTGTTTACTTAAAATAATTATGCCTGCGACGCACTGGCTAAAATAAAGGCGGTAAAAAAGCCCGCCAATTAATTATTAGCGGGCTTCTTTTTATTAGTAAGCGCAAAATTATCTTGAACCGATATATTTCCAGGTTTCACGCCAGGTAGCCCTGACTGCACCCACGGGCACCAATGATCCTCCTACTAACTGATAGCCAATGTCTATCGTTTTAGATGCCGGATCATACACATTTGGAGCAGTTACATCCAGACGGGCCGATCTTCCGTTTCCGGCGGGCTGTCCGTAATAGTTGGTAACGCTTGTTATGGCGTTTGTAACCGGATCAAAATTAACAACCAAACCAAAGCTGCCGTAATAGCTCCAACTAGTGGCAGTTGAAAATGGAGTTGCCACCCCACCTACTACATAGTTATCAAAAAGCACACATTGAGTCGCTGAAGTTGTTCTCAATTCATATTGCATAGGCGCAGCACTTTGAGTCGCTAAAAAAGTATTTATATGCGAATACGCTGCATTTGTAACATCCGTCATCGTACCGGTTGCGGCGTAAACACCATCCCACCTGTTTTTTATTGCCACGGTCGCGAATACTGTATCATAGCCTACCTTTTTAGAAAAGCCGCCATGGTTTGTTATGACGTAAGCTACGGCATATTGTTTTGAAAGATCGACCTTGCTGCCATCAACGTTAAATACAACATTTTTAGCAAAGTCACCGGCTGCATAGTTTAAAGCAAGCCCGGTTGATGTAACAGATATCCCGCCTGTCGTAGTCACTGTATAAATACTTGTAGGCATCAATGTATAGCTGGTGCCATTTGCCGTATTATAAGCATCAATGTAAGTGCTGGGCAGCGCGGTTAAAGACACTGTAACCGCTTTTTGAAGGTCGGCCGGGCTGGCAGCATCCCTTCGTACCGTAAACACAGTTATCGGTTTAACATTCGTAAAAACATCAAAAAATTGATTGTTTAATGGCGCCTCGGTAATCCATACGTATGTTTTACCGGAATATAATGTTTCCTTGCCATTATAAGGGTCCTTAACGCATGAAGCAAAAAGCATCATCAGCGCCAAGCCAAGAAACGAATACTTTAAAAAATTATTTTTCATTTTCTTTTATTTTAAATGTTATAAAGCTATCATGAACCAACCTAAATTAATCTATTGCATTCATGATAGGCTTTTGCATATATATTTATTAATGGGTAATCTTTATATCCCAGAACACTGGATTGTCTTGTGAGTCCACGCCTCCCGGTTCTCTTGCAACGGCTGCTTTTACGTTTACAGTGTTGGTGGTATATTCCGATGGTGTATACACAAATCTCCTCACAATTTGCCTGGATGAGTTTTGGGCGCCCGGCGCGGGGGTAAGTTTCGGCCACCCGGTTTTACGCCAAATATTCCAGCCCATGTGCCCATCTGGATAAGCCGCAAGCCATTGCTGTATAGCAATGTTTTTTGCATTTGCAGTGGCATACGTTGTAGCTACGCTATTTCCGTCCGGTGCGCCTAATGCCACACCGCTTTGGGTAAAATAGTTGGCCGATGGGTCAGCAAGGCCCCATTGTTCAAACGATAAATTGATACCGCTCTGGTAGGTGCCGTTAAGGTCGCCTGTTGTCCAGCCGATATTTATCGCTTCCGCAATAGCCAAAACAGTTTCAGCAGCGCTTATAATTACCACTGTCCCCTTATCGGTACGCTTATCTGCGCGCAATACCAGGGCATATCCCGGGTTAGCGCCGGTAAAGGCGGTAACGCCACCGCGATCTAAGCCGTAAGGAACACCCACCGCGGATGTTTGTGTCCCGCCTGTAGTTTGGCCCGGATCCGTAAATGCGCCGCCAAAAACTACTGTCCGGCCATCGCCTAACGAGCCTGTTATGTCAGTCATTGTCTTACTTTCACCATAGTCGGTTCGGCCATTGTACAGGTTATAATATGGATCCTTAAAGGTACCGCCCGGATAAGTTAACGCGAAATTCTGAGCATTGGTAGTAATGTATCCCGCCGGATCTGATTGTGCGGCCTTAAATGCCGTAGCCGCGTAATCGCTTGTTCCCGGCACCTTTGCCGACAACTGGATGGCAACCAGCATTCTTAATGAATTAGCCGCTCTTTTCCAGCCTGCCGGATCGCCGCCGTAAAAAAGGTCTCCCGCTATAGGCGCTGCATCCATCGATGCGACTGCCGATGTTAAGGTAGCAAGTATGCCTTTATATATATCTTCCTGCTTATCATAAACCGGGGTAATCGACTTTATTCCCAATAATGCCTGGCTGTAAGGTAGGTCGCCAAAGCTGTCAGTTAATACCCAGTATATATATTGCTGCATAATTTTGGCAACAGCTACAGAGTTTTTACTTTGATTAAGGTTTATCACATTTTGCAGGTCATATAACGAGCCGCTATAAGTAGGCACAAAATTAACCGAAGGCAAAACGTACAGGGACGATGACGGATATTGCGTCTCCGAAAAATATTGCGCGTATTGCGCGCCATATATCGGCTCAGTATTTGTTGACGCATACCCCGGTAATCCCTGTTCAACATTAGCCAACAACGCACTCACAATAGGTGTGGTTGTAGCCGACGGGTCGACATTCGCGTTCCCGAAATCACTTGGCTTTTTACAGCCCGCAACCGCCCATATCAGGAGGGTTGTAAGGGTGTATAAATATCTCTTTTTCATTTTATTTATATTATTAAATTAAAAATTTCATTCAAACTTCTCAAAAACCCACCCTAAGATTAAAACCAAATCCTCTTGTACCAGGTAAATTCCCGTTTTCACCACTTATGCTGCTGATTTGTGACGGATCAAAATCTTTGGTTTTCGCGTACAGTAATAAAAGGTCGTGGGCGTTAAGCTGAAACGTAGCATTCTTGATAAATTTAGAAATGCCTAATTTCTGAACCGGGATACGGTATGAAATGCCTACCTCACGCAATTTTACAAAGGTAAGGTCGTAAATAAATTCGTCATTCGCACCGTTATTAAAATTGTTATGATAATAGTCATAAGCGCTTACATAAGTACTAACCGGTTTTCCGCTGGCGTCAACACCAGTCATGTGAATACCGCCGCCGTCAGCTACATTGTCACGAACAGGATTGCCTTTATCGTTTAAGCCGGCTGTACGCGCAGTTAAACCGCTGAATGACCCGAACGCGTCAGATAACGAGGCGAATTTACCGCCAACCTGGTAGTCAATATTGAAGTTAACCGCTATGTTTTTAAGAATCGTGAACTGGTTTTGCATACCACCGGTATGTTTTGGCAATACACTCCCGAAATAAACACTGGGATTTGTTTGATAAAAACCATGGGCGTCCAATATTGGAACACCCGCGCTGTTGCGTAAAATGCCTTTGCCAAACAGCTGTCCCCATTCCATTCCTGTTTTGTGTACCATATACGGCATTTCTGCCGAAAACGCCAATTGCTGTGCAATTACCTGTGTAATTCCATATTTGGTGCTAAGTTCTACAACTTTATCCTCTAACAGGTTTGAGTAACTTAAATTGATATTCCATGAAAAATTTGAAGATCTGACAGGATAACCGTTTAAAGTTAAATCGAAACCTTTTTTGGAAACTAAGCCCAAATTAGTTAATATAGAAGAGAACCCGCTGGCGGCATTCACCGTTAAAGTAGAAGGGAAGTCTTTTTCGCTACCATCCCAGTAAGTACCTGATATTCCAATGCGGTCATTAAGGAACCTTAAGTCTATACCCAATTCCTTTTGAGTAACCGTTGAACCGTGAATACTGGGATCAACCAATTGGTCGGGCGTTGACATGATCAGCTGGCCGTTAAACTTATTTGCTCCAACGCCATATGCCGATCCGGGATACCGGTAAGCGCCAAAGGTTTCGTTGGTTGTGCCTAGCGCTTTCGGAATTTGTCCGTAAGTGGCTCTCAACTTACCATAACTTAACCAATTACTTTGGCTTTTAAGCAAATCGCTGAATACAAATGAAATACCGGCTGATTTGGATAAAACGGCATTGTTATTTTTTGGCAGGGTAGAAAACCAGTCATTGCGTATGGAGCCATTAAGAAATAACAACTCTTTAAACCCAATATTCGCCGTTCCAAAAACCGCGTTGTACTTTTCATTGATCCTGGTATTTCCAACACTTACAGGATCAACACCATTTGTTACAGTGTAAAGATCAGGGATGGTTAAACCATTGCCCCCGGTATTGGCCGTATTGTCTTCATAGGTCCAGTTGAATGAATCCGTACCGGCGTTCGCGTCGATTTTAAAGCTGCTGATTTGTTTTGTATAAGTAGCTAAAAATTCAAAATTTTCGCGGTTCGAATAAGTATTGCCGGTTTGATAATATCCGCGGTTTCTGGCTTCATTACCGGTGGCCTGGGTTTGGCTGTTATTTAGTTCAGAGGCAAAAATTTCTGACAGCGTAGAAGTAGCTTGCTGTTTACGATAAGTCGCCTTTAAACTCAGATCATTATTTACCTTATAGGTTAATGAAATATTACCAAAAAGGCGGTCGCGGTTATTAACCTCGTTAATCAGGTCCTGGTATGTGTAAAAGTTATACCAGTAATTACCTCCGTAAAACGCAGTTGGATTAGCAGAGCTCCAGCTGGACGGATCCTGGTGATTCCAGCTGGCATACTGGCCGGGGCCATATTGCAAGCCTCTTAGCTCCTTCATTATTCCCATGTCAAGGTCACGGTGAAACCACTGGTCAAACGAGCCTGTTGTTTGATTTGAGTAGGCATCGTTCAAATCACCATAGGTTTTCTGGTTAACATAGTTAATGCTGGCGTTTAAAGAGAAATGCTTATTAAGGTCATAATTATAATTAAGGTTCAGGGTGTTCTTTTTAAGTGATTGATCCGGAATCAAACCTCCCTGGTATATGTTGCCATATCCAAGTTTAAAGTTATAATCATCGCCAACTTTACCAAAGGTAATGCTGTTATCCAGTAAGGGCGCTGTTTGAAAGAAATCTCTTGCATTGTTAGGCTGCGGGTTCCATGACGCGGTTTTATATGAATATTTTGTTCCGGCATACCATGCATACCATGGAATATATTCCTGTCCAACCATTTTAGGTCCCCAGCTGCTATCATCACTGTAATCAGGATAATATTTGCCGCTTAGCGCTTGCCATGCCACCGGATCGCCTGCCTTCCAAACATATTGTTCAAAATTAGGGTCAGCGCCACCGCCGTAAGTATTTTGATAATTAGGTAAAATGTACGCTTTATCAATTGACGCGCCTATCCTTAAATCTATATTAAGGCCGCCGTTCTTTCTAGCTTTGGCTGTGGTGATGATAATAGCTCCATTTGCGCCTTGCGAACCCAATAAAGCAGCGGCTGCAGCACCTTGTAAAACAGTAACACTTTCAATATCATCCAGGTTTATGTCGTCCGAATTGGGCAATATAGTGCCATCAACTACATAAAGTGCACCCTGGCCAGTTCCTAAGCCCGATGCTCCACGCAGTCTTACTTCGGTGCTTCTGCCCAGTGCCGCGGATGACTGGCTGCGCACCTGTATACCGGCAACCTTACCAGCCAGGGCGTTATTAATGTTTGGCTCACGAATAGTATTAAGCTCCGCCGCGGTAACCGTTTGTGCGGAATTTACACTCGAGCGCGCTGTTTGTTTAATACCATATGCGCTCGTAACCACCACCTCCTTTAATTGGCTGGCATCGAGGGTCAATGTGGCATTTATCACATCGGATGCGCCAAGGGGCACGGTTACTCTCGTGTAACCAACGTACGAGAAAACGATCGTTTTCGCGTTTGCGGGCAACTTAAGGGTGAACTTACCATAATCGTTGGTTTGGGTACCGGTTTGAGTGCCGGCTACCGAAACAGTTACACCGGGAAGAGGCAATCCATCCTCTTTGGAAGTAACCGTACCAGTAATTGTTCGATTCTGTGCAAATACCTGTGTTATACCAAACATCAGGAAGCACAAACTTACTAGTAGAAGTTTTTTCATTTTGTTAAAATAAGATCAGTTAATAGTTAATTAATGTTAAAAGTACTGTTCCATTATCAAATTGTCAAGCTTTATTGAAAAAAACATCACATTTATTTAAAAAAAAGTCCATTTCATCCATAAAACAGATAATTTTAGTACTATGTATTGCATAATACAATTTAAAACATATATCTTTGCAGTATGATTGTTGAAAATACACAAACCCAAATGCGGAAAGGAATACTGGAGTATTGCATACTTTCCATCATAGCAAAGGGCGAAACCTATGCCTCCGACATTATTGCTGAGCTAAAAAAGGCCCAGCTGCTTGTAGTGGAAGGCACGTTATACCCTTTGCTCACCCGTTTAAAAAACAATGGCCTGCTTACTTATAACTGGGTTGAGTCAACCTCAGGGCCTCCACGGAAATATTATATCCTGTCGGACGAAGGCAAAAACGTGCTCGAACAGCTGGATAAAACCTGGGAAGAGCTATCATTCGCCGTAACGACAGCGATAGGGGACAGAAAAGGTAAAAGCTAAAAGCCAAATCGCAACACTAATGACTAATGACTAACAAAGCAAATCATGAATAAGACAATTATCATAAATATAAACGGCATCGTATTTCATATAGAGGAAGATGCTTACGAGATATTAAAAAATTATATGACGGATGTAAAACGTCATTTTATGAACTCGGCAGACAGCCTCGAGATCACGACCGATATTGAAAACCGGATTGCCGAAATGTTCAGCGAACTACTTGCAAAGGAGAACAAGCAGGTTATTGTTGAACAGGACGTAGCCGGGATCATCGAGCAAATGGGCACGGTGTCGGATTTTGAGCATGCCGACGATGACAGCAAAACCGGCAACCCCTTTGGCTATACGACCGAAAACCGCCGCCTCTTTCGCGATCCGGACGATCATTTGGTAGCCGGCGTGTGTTCAGGCATAGCCAATTACTTTGATGTCGACGCGGTTTGGATCAGGCTGGCATTCGCCCTCTTCTTCCCGATCGGCGGCACGGGCTTCCTGTTATACATTATATTATGGATAATAGTACCCAAGGCTGTTACCCGGGCCGACCGCATGGCCATGAAAGGCGAAAAGCAAAATCTGCAGGGTTTTAAAAAGAACCTGGAGGATGAATTGAGCTCTGTGCGCCAAAATCTTTCGAACTTCGGCAACGAAGCCAGGCCCTTTGTATATAAGGCCCGCGATTTTGCCGGCGACTTCTTTCACCACCTGGGTATCTTCCTTAACGGGACGGGCAAACTGCTCATCAAATTGATTGGCGTATTTATATTGTTATGCTGCCTGGGGCTTGCTATTTTCCTGGTCGTGGCGTTTGTTGCATTGCTGGCATTCGGCACTTTTGCGCCTTTCCACGATCTCCCAATGGGCCTGTTACGGCACAACCATGCCGAACTCATTTATACTACAGGATTTTTGGCGGCGCTTATCCCTTTAATAAGCATTATATTTTTAACCCTTAAGGGGATATTCAATACAGGTTCTGTCAGCCGCTCAACGGGGTCAACCATCCTGGTCATCTGGCTGTGCGCGCTGGTAGTGTTTATCTATTATTCAACGCAAATAGCATTGAACTTTAAAGATTCGGCACAATTCAGCGAAAACATCAGCATCAGGCCGACTAAGAACAACACCTATTACCTTAAGTTAAACGATGTTAAATATTTTACCGCCGAAGACAGCGCGCGTTTAAATATAAAAGCCCTGGCCCCAAATGTTAAGATCACCGAAGACATGTATTCATACAATGATTTTGAGCATTTCAGTTACAAGAGAAGGGTACATATTTCTATTGAGAAAAGCGATGTCAGTCAGCCGGTGCTTATAGAAACATTCAGGGCCAAAGGAAGAAGTTATGATGATGCCTTGCTGAATGTACGCAATACGCAGTATAGGTTCCTGCAGCAGGATTCTGTTTTGAAGTTCGATTACCGGCTGTACGCTGCCAAAGATGAATTATGGCATGATGAAGAATTATTTATGATCTTAAAAGTTCCGATGAATTCGACAGTAATTATCGACGAAAACTTAAACGATATGCTTGAGGGCGCGAATATAGGGGATTGCAAGCAGCTTGATAAAAAGGACAAGGCTACATCTGCCACATTTATCATGACCGACAACGGCCTGCAATGCAAGATAGACACCCTGGTTACTGTTAAGAAGGATTCGGTTAATACTTTAAAACAAGTTGATACTACCGCGAATGCACAATAATGAAACCGCTCATTAAATATATAAGCATCCTGTTATTTTGCGGATTTTTGATCCTGCCAAAGCTTTCCCCTTTCGGGATGGCTTTGGAGCAGGGTTACAGAATTAATCCCTCACGTTCAATGAAAAAGACTGAAGCCACCTTTAGTACTAAGTCCCCTACCCCTGACTTAAAAAACTCATTTTCCTTTTTTGACGTTGCCCTGCAATTTATGCCGGTGCTAAAAAGTTTAAATTAAATGTAACCTAACCACCCCTTTTTGCATCTTAATATAAAATACAATAAGCGCCCGGCCGCAGCCGGTTAATTCAAATTTTTGATTGGCATTTAAAAAAAAAGGTAAAAGTCCTGGTGGATAACTATTGCCCGGTAAACAGGATACAAATTGATAAATGATTAAATAACGACTATATAAAGACATGAACCGGCTAGCCGGCCGCCTCATACAACAAGCTAAAACTTAATTCAAATTTTAAAAAGAGCAAATTCTTTAATGGAATGCTTTTGCCCAAAAATTCACATCACAATGAAACTACCTATCATAAAAATATACTTTACCTTATTGCTGCTCTTAATAAGCGCTGCCACATTATTTGCACAAACCGTCAATTCGCCTGCAACAGTTTCGGGCGCCTTGCTCAACGAGCAAGGCAAGCCATTGGACTATGCCACCGTAAGCCTGCTGAAAGCGCAAGACTCATCTATGGTTAAAGGCACATTAAGCAGCCAGTCCGGCACCTATGCTTTTGAGCACATTAAACCCGGCAGCTATATTATTAAGGCCACTGTTGTGGGATACGAAAAATCCGTTAGCAAACCCTTCACTTTAACAGAGACGTCGCCAAACGTTACAATACCGGCGCTAATGATGAAA
>JAQBOH010000008.1 GCA_028288125.1 Mucilaginibacter sp. | reverse complement strand
ACCTCAATAGTAGGGTTGCCGCGCGAATCAAGTATCTGGCGGGCGTGAACATCTATTATTAAACTCATTTTTAGGAAATTAGTTATTAAAATTTACTTAGTGTAAATAGTACACTAAATAATATCGTTTTCAAATATACAACTTCCGGTAAATTATGTGAGAATTAATTGTGATTTCACCGATTGTAGGTTGATTACACCGATTAATGTCGGAACCGATGATTTTATTGATTTTGGGATTTCGCTGATTTTTATACTACGTTTTAAAATTCGAAATTGAAAATCCGAAATCCGAAATAAAAATCACTCCCACTTAAAGGTTTTAACGGCTACTGCGTAAATAATGATAAACCAGATGCCAAGTATCAGCAACTCGTGCGTTACATCGCCCAGGCCGGCGCCTTCGAAAGCTACCTCGCGCATGGCTTTGTTTAGATAGGTTAACGGGAGTATATTACTGAGCGACTGCAGCCATTGCGGAAATGCTGTTGTCGCAAAAAAGGTACCTGATAATAAAAATTGCGGCATGGTGATGATGTTCGACAGCGGCGGTACGGTACTTTCGTTTTTAGCAATACCGGATATGATAAAGCCGAAGCCCATAAAAATGATCAGGCCGATTGCCGAAAGCACCAGCATATTGGCTACGGTTGTAATGCCATGCACGAGGGTAAAGCCGAAAAAATAATGTCCTACCAAAATAATAAACAAGGCGCCGATCCACGAGAAAACCAGCCGCGCGATGGCCTCGCCCAATACAATGCTATAGCGCTTTACCGGCGTAGCGAAAAAGCGTTTGATCACAAGCGTTAAACGCAGGCTAAGAAAAACAAAGGCGGTGCCAAACACGCCGCTGCTAAGCAGCGAGAAACCCAGCATGCCCGGTAAAATAAAGTCGATATACTTATATTCCCGTCCCTTAACCGTGGTTTCCTGTATGTTGGCAACGGGCTGTACTGTGGTATTGCCCTGGCTGTTAAGCTGGTAAAATACACTGTTTAATACCGACTTAAGTACGCCGCCTTTTTGCTGTGAGGCATCGGTGTATTGCACATGCAGCGTATACGGCGGCTGCGCGTTGTTTTTTTGTATATTGATAATGGCATCGATATTCCCTTTTGAAAGGTTTGAAGCCATTTCTTTTGACGACTCTTTTGTGATCAGGTGTATCACCTTAATATTTTTCAACACCTGGTAAACCGGGCCCACCGTATCGCAGGTTTTTGCTACGCCCACGTCAACAGTTACGCCGCTGCCGCCGATGTTGGCGAAAACAACAATAAATATCAGCGGGAATGCCAAACTGAATACCACCGCCGACGGACTGCGTATGATAGAACGGAAACTGGCTACCGCGATGGCCAGGGTTGCGCGGGTATTGCTGTATTGGTTCATTAGTTCACTTGTTCATTAGTTCATTGGTGCATTTCGGCGGACTGCCAACTGTTTACTGCTACCGTTTCTCAGCTCTCCCGCCATTCTTTCCCGGTAAGGTTTATAAAAACATCTTCGAGGTTAGCCAGCTTTACTTCCTTTTTGCGTTCAAAACCGCTGGCAACCAGTTCATCAATAAAATGATTGGGCGTATTGATGCCAACGATATGGCCGCCATCAACAAAGGCCACGCGGTCGCACAGTTCTTCGGCTTCATCCATATAATGGGTGGTGATGACTACGGTAGTACCACTGTCGCGTATTTCGCGGATCAGGTCCCATAAATTACGCCGGGCCTGCGGGTCAAGGCCGGTGGTGGGTTCGTCCAGGAAAATTATTTTTGGATTGTTGATAAGCGTGGTCGCGATAGAAAAGCGTTGCTTTTGTCCGCCCGAAAGGTCTTTATATTTTGCTTTGGCCTTATCGGTCAATGCTACTTTCTCCAGCATTTCGGTTGGCGTTTTGTCTATCCCATATAAACCGCAGAAAAGCGTGATCAATTCCGACAGGTTTAAGTTAGGATAATACCCCGCAGCTTGCAGCTGCACGCCGATGCGCTGTTTTATTTTGTCAGCGTCGTTATCAATAGAAAGGCCGTCAACGGTTACCTCTCCGGAGGTTTTGTCGCGGAGTGTTTCGATCACTTCGAGCGTAGTGGTCTTCCCGGCGCCGTTGGGACCAAGCAGACCGAAAATCTCGCCCTCGTAAACTTCAAAGCTGATGCCCTTTACGGCCGCGAAATCGCCATAGTTTTTTACCAGGTTTTTTACGGTAATAATTGGTTGTTTTACCATGCTGTAAAAGTCGTTTACAAAATTGATATTTCCGTCATTTTTTTGTGAGAAGAGAGCTCCTTCTAAACAGTTATTTTACTAAATGCCCCAATGAGTGCATAATCGTATGTAAATGCGTTGCAATGTGCATAGCTGCGTGTACAATGTGTATGGCGAGTAAGGTTTTCATAACATATCATTTGATTTATGGTTCAAATGTGCTGAAAGAAACCTTTTTTACATAGGGATTTTAGGTGAAGGTAGCCGGATTTCCGGTGAAATGCGGAAAAATGGCGATGAATGAGGTGTGGTTCCATTAAACTTACGAAGTTTAAAAACTTCGTAAGTTTAATGGACCATTATTTCATCAAGTTAATAAAATCATCAAACAAATACCGGCTGTCATGCGGACCGGGAGATGATTCGGGGTGATACTGTACCGAAAACGCTTTTTTACCTTTAACACGGATACCTTCGATAGACTGGTCGTTGAGGTTAAGGTGGGTGATCTCCACTTTATCAGACGCGCGAACAGCTTCGGGCACCACGCCAAAGCCATGGTTTTGCGAAGTCACCTCGCAGTGGTTGATGATGATATTTTTTACCGGGTGATTTAAGCCGCGGTGGCCGTTAAACATTTTTTTGGTGGGAATATCATTCGCCAGGGCTAACAGCTGGTGGCCAAGGCAAATACCGAACATCGGTTTTTCGGAAGCCAGGATGTCTTTTACCGTGTCGATCGCGTAAGGCATAGCAGCAGGGTCGCCGGGGCCGTTGGAAATGAAATAGCCTGTCGGCGCAAAATCCTTTTCCATTTCGGTAAAGGTTGTTCTTGCCGGGAAAACTTTCGCATAAACATCGCGATTGTCAAAGTTGCGAAGGATATTTTTCTTCACGCCAAGGTCGAGCACCGCTACACGGTAAGCTGCATTTTCCTGGCCAAAAGTATACGTTTCGGTAGTCGAAACTTTTGACGACAGCTCAAGCCCGTCCATCGACGGCACTTCATCCAGTTTCTTTTTCAATTCGTCGATATCCAATATTTCGGATGAAATGATCGCGTTCATCGCGCCTTTATCGCGGATATGGCGTACCAGCTGGCGGGTGTCTATATCCGATATACCTACAATATTCTGTTCCTGGAAATAATCTTGAATTGACTCATCAGCTTGTTTGCGGCTATAGGCGATATTATAATTTTTGCAAACCAAACCGGCGATCTGGATATGGCCCGATTCAACTTCATCCTTGTTGATACCATAATTACCGATATGCGCGTTTGTGGCCACCATGATCTGCCCGAAATAGGAGGGGTCAGTAAAAATTTCCTGGTAGCCGGTCATGCCGGTATTAAAGCAGATCTCGCCGGTGGTGGTTCCCATTTTGCCGGCCGCTTTTCCATAAAAAACAGTTCCGTCAGCTAATAATAATACCGCGGGTAAGGTGGTGAAATAAGTCATCGATAAAAAAATTTGAATGATTAAAAAGCCGGTTTGCCTGGTGCGGCGCTCCGTGAAAACAGCTCGTAATATGGAAGTTTTGAACTTCTGGATTCACGGGTGCAAAGATAGGGGATTATTTCGGATTTTTCGGTGTTGTTTGTCTTTTTCAAGGCTCTCAAGAAGGCTTCGCCGTTTTGGATGTTCAATTTCGGATTTTTGATAGCTGTTTATGTGACCCGTAAACAATATTTTTAATTCCGAAATCCCAAATTCAAAATAAATCCGAAATTGAACATCCGAAATCCGAAATTCAAAATAACAAGATTACATTTGTAACCACAAAAACAAACCCATGTCGGTACATAAAGAGGTTAAAAGAATTACCACGAACACTTTGCAGGAAATGAAGGCCCATGGCGAGAAGATCGCTATGCTCACGGCTTACGATTATTCGATGGCGGCTATTGTGGATGAAGCCGGTATGGATATTATCCTGGTGGGCGACTCGGCATCCAATGTAATGGCCGGGCACGAAACAACTTTACCTATAACGCTTGATCAGATGATCTACCACGCTTCGTCGGTGGTACGCGCCGCGAAACGGGCGCTGGTGGTTGTCGATCTGCCATTCGGCTCATACCAGGGCAATTCAAAAGAGGCGCTGAACTCGGCGATTCGTATCATGAAGGAATCAGGCGCGCATAGCGTGAAAATGGAAGGAGGGGTTGAAATTTCAGAATCGGTAACACGCATTTTAACCGCCGGGATACCTGTAATGGGGCACCTGGGTTTAACGCCGCAGTCTATTTATAAATTTGGAACCTATACTGTGAGGGCCAAACATGAAGCCGAGGCACAAAAGCTGCGCGAGGATGCGTTGAAATTGCAGGAGCTTGGATGTTTTGCCATTGTACTTGAAAAAATTCCGGCATCACTTGCTAAAGAGGTAAGCGAAAGCCTGAATATCCCGACCATCGGCATCGGCGCGGGCCAGCATTGCGACGGCCAGGTGCTGGTGATACATGATATGCTGGGCATAAATAAGTCTTTTAAGCCCCGCTTTTTGCGCCAATATGCCAGTTTAAGCGAAGTGATGAACGGCGCGATCAAAAATTACGTGAACGATATAAAATCAAAAAGTTTCCCGAACGAGAAGGAGCAATATTGATTGAGTCCATAGTCGATGGTCCATGGACCATGGCAGAAAAGGATTATTGAATGTGAAAAGAACAGCTATGGACTATCGTCCATGGTCTATGGACAAAATAAACACCCTATGCCCAAAGCCGCAATAAAATATATCAACCACGAGGTTACCGACAGCGATGTCCTTTACGAGGATAATCACCTGATAGCCGTGAACAAGCGCGCCGGCGATATCGTGCAGGTAGATGATACGGGTGATGAATCGTTGGATGAAAAGGTTAAGAAGTACATCGCGGAGAAATACAGCAAGCCCAACGGGGCTTTTTTAGGCGTGGTACACCGGCTGGACAGGCCCGTTAGCGGGGTTATCCTGTTCGCCAAAACCAGCAAGGCGCTCGAACGGGTAAACGCGCTTTTTAAAAGCCGCGATATGCATAAAACGTATTACGCGGTTGTGCGTAACCGCCCGCAGCCCGAAACCGGCAACCTGGTACACTGGCTGATAAAAAACCCGCAAAAAAATGTCACAAAGGCGCACGACCATGAAGTGCCCGGCAGCCAGCGGGCAGAACTGAATTACAAGCTGGTTGGCGAACTGAATGGTTACTATTTAATTGAGGTTGACCCTATCACCGGGCGGCCGCACCAGATCAGGGTGCAGCTTTCCACATTGGGCTGCCCGATTGTTGGCGACAATAAGTATGGCTACCCGCGTGGCAGCCTCCGAAAAAGCATCAGCCTTCATGCACGCAAGCTGCAGTTTATTCATCCTATAAAAAAAGAACCGGTTTCCATTATAGCGCCTTTCCCGCAGGATGGTTTTTGGGAGAAGTTTGAGGGACTGATGAAGTCCTAAGTCGAAAGTCTTAAGTCAAATTGCATATTGAGCAATCGGCACGATCCGGAACTGTATAAGGCGAGTATAATCTATTATAACCGTATCACCTTTTGCCAAATCTCTTCATCTACTAAAACGCCTTCTTTTAAGCTCTTCTTCCTTATTTTTAACGAGTTTTCGCCTGGATAGGAGATCGATCCGCCTTCATGTTCAACCCGGCTGGTTTTGGTATAGCTGATAATCTCTTCGATCAAATCAGAAGTTTGTTCGCTATTGTCTGGTTTGACGCAAATGAAAACCTGCGAAACGCTGCTTTCTTTTTCACTTTGCGTGATCTTTGCCGTTGACCGGCCCTGGCTGAGAACGGTTGCCAGTAGATCGAGCGCCAGCGAAAGGCCGGAGCCTTTCCAGAAACCAATTGGTAATAGTCTTTGTGAATCAAGGATAACCGACGCATTGGTGCTTAATTTGCCCTCTTTATCATAACCGCCCGGCAAGGGCAGTTCTTCCTTATTTCTTTTGTATTGATTGAGTTTACCTACTGAATATTGCGAAACGGCCATATCCAGTACCACATGCCCACCTTCACGCGGAATGGCGATGACCAAAGGGTTATTTCCCAAACGCGGGTCGATCCCGCCCCATGGCGGCAGGTTGGCGATGGTATTGGTAAAGCAAATGCCGATAAACCCGGCTTCGGCAGCCTGCCAGCCATACGTGCCGGCCCGCATCCAATGGTTTGTGTTTTTTATAGCGATGCATCCAATGCCATTTTCATTGGCAAGTTTAATTGCGCGATTCATGCAAAAGCGTGCATTCAATATTCCCGGCCCCGAATTACCATTCCATTGCTCCAGCGATCCGAATGCATTTTCTTTAGTCGGCTCTGCTGCCGGGTTTACCAGGCCTTCTTTTACAAATTCAATAAATGTTGGGAAACGGTCGAGGCCGTGGGTGTAAATCCCATCCCGGCTGTTTTCGGCAAAGATGGTGGCGCATAGCCCGGCTCTTGCTTCGTCAAATCCTGCGGAAAGCAATACACGCCTAAATTCAGCTCGTAATATTTCGAATGGGATGCGCATTTTGAGTCGAAAGTCTTGAGTCTTAAGTCCTGAGTCAAATAGTTTATTCGTACAAACTTACGACTAAAGACTCAGGACTTAAGACTCAAAGACTTATAAAGAAGCCATATCAATCACGAAACGATAACGTACATCACCTTTTATCATGCGTTCGTAAGCTTCGTTAATGTAGTCAATATTGATCACTTCAACATCAGATGTAATACCGCGTTCGGCACAGTAGTCCAGCATTTCCTGGGTTTCTTTGATCCCCCCAATAAGCGAGCCTGCCAGGCGCCGGCGTTTTCCGATCAGGTTAAATGCGGCAACAGTTGGAGCTTCGGGCGGCACGCCTAAAAGTATCATGGTACCATCCAGTTTTAGCATTTGCAGGTAAAAATTGTACTCGTGCTGGGCCGATATGGTGTTAATGATAAAATCAAATGTGTTATTAACAGCCTTTACCTGTTCGGCGTCGGATGTCACCACAAAATGGTGTGCGCCTAATTTTTCAGCGTCCACTTTTTTGGATGCGGAGGTGCTCAATACAGTAACTTCAGCACCTAATGATGCAGCCAGCTTCACAGCCATATGGCCCAGGCCACCTAAGCCTAAAACAGCAACCTTATGGCCCTTGCCAACTTTCCACTGCATTAAAGGCGAATAGGTGGTTATGCCGGCACACAATAACGGCGCGACACCTGACAGGGGTAATTTATCGGAGATGTGCAAGGTGTACTTTTCGTCGACTATGATTTGATTGGAGTAACCGCCATAAGTCGGTTGCCCTTCTTTATCGCGGCCGTTGTAAGTAGCAACCATACCTACTTCGCAATATTGTTCTAATCCGGCCAGGCAGGCGGGACAATGGCGGCACGAGTCAACAAAGCAGCCAATACCGGCCGTTTCACCAACTTTAAATTTTGTTACCCCGCTGCCGACTTTAGTTATTGTTCCAACGATCTCGTGGCCCGGAACCATAGGGAAGATCGATCCGCCCCATTCATCGCGGACCTGGTGGATGTCGGAATGACAAACACCGCAATATTTTATATCTATCTGGATATCGTGCGGCCCAACTTCACGGCGGTCGAATTTAAAGGGCGCTAACGGGATATTTGCTTTTGGCGCGGCATAGCCTTTTACTGGTATCATATGTTTTTACGTTTAGTTTAATGTTGGGCCAAAGATAGAGGAATGGAAAGTTAAGAATTGTTAATGAAAAACCATTTTTTTGTAACCTGATTGCGATATATAGCCGGTTTGACATCTTATCCGGGTAACAATATTTATAACGGATAACTGTTATCATTACTTCCTGCCGATATAATGGCCGGGAATATTTATTTTTGCCAATATACTGCGGATGAAAACGAAACTATCTTTATTGCTAATAGCCGGTTTAATGATTGGCCTTGTGGTTAATTCTTGCAAAAAGAGTACTCAGACATCTATTCAAACACTCTTTACCGGCGGCTACTGGCAGCTGGCTTCCGTCCAGGTAACTTATTTTACAGGCAATACTCAAGATTCCATAGCTACGCTTAATACCGCTTGTAATTTTGTACAGAAATTTACTTTTAATACCGATAACACCTGTACCTATACGTACTTCGATTGTGTTAATCAGCCTACCGCCAAGGGGGCTTGGTCGCTTACCCAAAACCAACTTTACTTAACTTCGGATATGGTTTGCAAGGACAGCACCGCCGTGGGCAGCTCTAAACCATTTGCAGACGCTTTGATCCAAAATCTCGGGCAATTTTCGCTGGTACTGAGAACTGGCGACATACAGCCAAATTACTCTTTAACTAAAAAGCGCAAGATCATTCAGTATGGCTTTATACGCCAAACTTCGATGTAATACTTCCGCGATAAAATAACCAGATAACTTTAACCTTAATAAAACATCCGGTAATTATCGGTGTTACAGTCATGTTTGCTGAATTCAGGCAGGTATGATTAAAAAAACATAATCCGGCTGAAAATTTTATATTTGGTCGTTTTAAAATCTATCTGACGTTTTGAAGCCGGCTTGGTATTGAGGCTTTACAATCATCGAAAAACGAATGAAAAAAAGAATTGCGATTTTTGCTTCAGGTTCCGGATCAAATGCCCAAAAAATTATGGAGCATTTTAAACGCAATCCCGAGGCGGAAGTAGTACTGATACTTACGAACAATCCCCAGGCCTATGTATTGCAGCGGGCCGACAATTTCGAGATCCCTGCCCACATTTTTACCCGGCGTGAATTTTATGAGACCGACGATGTGATCAGGCTGTTAAAAAACCTGCAGGTCGACCTGATCGTGCTTGCCGGGTTTTTGTGGCTGGTGCCTGAATCGTTATTAAAAGCATTCCCGAACAAGATCATCAACCTGCATCCCGCGCTGTTGCCCAAATATGGGGGCAAAGGCATGTACGGCGATCACGTGCACAATGCGGTGCTGGCAGCTAAGGAGGATGAATCAGGCATTACCATTCATTTTGTAAGCGAACAATTTGATGAAGGCGAGATCATCCATCAATCCAAATTTAAAATTGATCCGGGTGATAACCTCGAGGTGGTAAAGTTCAAAGGCCAGCAATTGGAGCATCACCATTTCCCAAGGGTGATCGAGAATTTGTTGAAGAAAATGAAGAGCTAGGTTTGTCATCGGTCATTAGTCAGTATGTTGGTGAGGTCAATAATTATCAATAAAAATCTAATGACCAGTGACTAATGACCAATGACATTTATTACCTTTGCGGACTCAAAAAAATCTGTCCATGCTTCATCCCGTTCAAATAAAAAACGCGTTAATATCTGTTTATTATAAAGACAATCTTGAACCCATTATCCGCGAGCTAAACCGCCTTGGGGTAAAAATTTATTCAACCGGCGGAACGGAGACTTTTATCCGTGGTTTAGGTGTGGATGTTATCGCGGTTGAGGATCTTACCTCGTACCCGTCAATTTTAGGCGGGCGCGTAAAAACGCTTCATCCCAAAGTATTTGGCGGAATACTGGCCCGCAGGAATTTCGAGAGCGATGAGCAGCAGCTTAAGCAATATGATATACCTGAAATCGACCTGGTGATCGTTGATCTGTACCCGTTTGAAGAGACGGTAAGGGCAAACGCGGAGGAAGATGACATCATTGAGAAAATTGACATCGGCGGCATATCCCTTATTCGCGCCGCCGCCAAAAATTTTAAGGATGTGGTGATCGTTGCCTCGAAAAAAGATTATTCGGACCTGGAAGATCTTTTGAAGGCCCAAAACGGCGAAACCACCATCGACCAGCGGCGTGTTTTTGCACATAGGGCATTTAACATTACTTCGCATTACGATACAGCCATATTTCAATACTTTAACCAGGAAGAGCCGCTGCCTGTTTTTAAAGAAAGTATTCAGAGCAGCCAGATATTGCGTTATGGCGAGAATCCGCATCAAAAAGGCACGTTTTACGGCGAGCTGGATGCCATGTTTAACAAACTGAATGGTAAAGAGCTCTCGTACAATAACCTGGTAGACATTGATGCAGCGGTGGCATTGATCGATGAATTTACCGATCCTACGGTTGCCATTTTAAAACATACCAACGCTTGCGGGATAGCAACCCGTACTTTTATTAAGGAGGCCTGGATAGACGCGCTCGCTTGCGACCCCGTTTCGGCTTTTGGCGGCGTTATAATTGCCAACGACGAGATAAATGCCGAAACAGCGACCGAAATAAGCAAGATTTTTTACGAAGTGCTGATAGCCCCAGCCTATACGGATGAGGCAGTATCCATATTAAAAGAGAAAAAAAACAGGATCATTTTAATCCGTCAGCCGGTTACCTTACCTGCCAAACAATTTAAAACGCTGTTGAACGGTGTGATTGAACAGGATAAGGATGAAGTGATAGAAGGGCCCGAGCAAATGACAACCGTTACAAAAAGGCAACCAACAAACCACGAGCTGCGCGACCTGTTTTTTGCAAACAAGGTGGTGAAGCATACCAAATCAAACACCATTGTTTTTGCCAAAAACAACCAGTTGCTGGCCAGCGGGGTAGGACAGACCTCGCGGGTAGATTCGTTAAAGCAGGCCATTATAAAAGCCAACAGCTTTGGGTTCGACCTTAACGGCGCGGTAATGGCTTCTGATGCGTTTTTCCCGTTCCCGGATTGTGTTGAATTAGCTGCGGAAGCGGGTATATTGGCAGTATTGCAGCCGGGCGGTTCAATAAACGATAAGCTTTCAATTGAAATGTGCGATCAAAAAAATATTTCGATGGTAACTACCGGTATCCGGCATTTTAAACATTAAATTAAATAACGCCGTAAAAGGATTTTATTCGTTTATTTTAGCCTAAATTCGTAACATTCGTGTTATTATATATTTTTAACTTTGCAGACATTTTGAAATAATACAGATGGGTCTATTTAATTTTTTCACACAAGAAATCGCAATTGATTTAGGTACCGCAAATACCCTCATTATACATAATGATAAAGTTGTTGTTGACGAGCCGTCAATAGTGGCTTTTGACAGGACAACCAATAAAGTGATCGCCATTGGCAGGCAGGCCATGCAGATGGAAGGTAAAACGCACGATAACATTCGCACCGTAAGGCCGCTGAAGGATGGCGTTATTGCCGACTTTAACGCCGCCGAACACATGATCCGCGGTATGATAAAAATGATCAACCAGGGCAGGGGATGGTTCTTCCCGTCGCTGCGTATGGTTATCTGTATCCCTTCCGGCATTACCGAGGTTGAGAAACGCGCCGTGCGTGACTCTGCTGAAATAGCCGGAGCCAAAGAAGTTTACCTGATCCACGAGCCGATGGCTGCTGCCGTAGGTATTGGGATCGATGTTGAAGAGCCGATGGGAAACATGATCATCGATATCGGCGGTGGTACAACCGAAATTGCGGTTATAGCTTTGTCGGGTATTGTTTGCGACCAATCCATACGCGTAGCAGGTGATAATTTCGACTCCGATATCGTGCAGTATATCCGCCGTCAGCATAACATTATGATCGGCGACCGTACAGCCGAGAAAATTAAAATCGAAGTTGGCGCGGCCTTACCCGAGCTAACCGACCCCCCGTCCGATTTTGCCGTACAGGGCCGCGACCTGATGACCGGGGTTCCAAAACAAATAATGGTTTCCTATTCAGAGATCGCTCATTGCCTGGATAAGTCAATCTCAAAAATTGAAGAAGCAATCCTGAAAGCGTTGGAAATAACCCCGCCAGAGCTATCAGCGGATATATATCAAACCGGCATTTATTTAACCGGCGGCGGCGCCTTGCTGCGCGGGCTGGATAAACGGATAGCCGCAAAAACCAAACTGCCGGTACACGTTGCCGAAGACCCGCTGCGGGCCGTAGTTCGCGGTACGGGCACAGCGCTTAAAAATATTGGAAATTTTAAATTTTTAATGCAATAATTCAGATGTGAGATATTAGATATGAGATATGAGATAAGACCAAAATTTTCACATCTCACATCTAAAATCTCACATCTCATATCTAAAAACCAATGCGTAACCTCCTGATATTTATCACTAAGTACAACGCATTTTTTTTATTTGTCATTTTCGAGGTGCTCTCGCTGGTTATCTACATTAAATACAACTCGTTTCAGAAAGCTACGTTCATCAATTCATCTAACAAAATTACCGGCGACCTGTATACACGGGTTAGCGGGTTTTATGATTATCTGAAATTGAGAGAGGTTAATGATAACCTTGCCCGGCAAAATGCCGAGCTGCGCAACCAACTTAAATCTTCTTTTTACGTAGACACGTTAAAAAAGCACAAGGTAACCGACACGATCTACAAGCAGCAGTATGAATATATTGTGGCGAAAGTGATCAATAACTCTGTAAACAGGAGCAACAATTATATCACGATCGACCGGGGGAGCAAAGAAGGTATAACTAAAGGCATAGGCGTAATATGCGACCAGGGAATAGTTGGAAAGGTAATTTATGTTTCCGACCATTATGCCATTATTCAATCGTTATTACATAAGGACTCGCAGTTTAGCGCTATGCTGGCTAAAAATAAAGAGATAGGATATATTGAATGGAATGATCGCCTCGATCCGCATATAGCTGTGCTAAAAGACGTTTCGAACAATGCGCAGCCAAAACTGGGCGAATTGGTGGTAACTTCAGGATATTCGCTTTTTCCGGCAGGGATACCCATTGGCAGGATCAGCAGCCTGCAAACAAAAACGGGTGGTTTTTTACTGAATATGGAAGTAAAGCTTTCGGTGGACTTTGGCGATTTACAATACGTTTACGTGGTGAATAACAAGTTTGCCCACGAGCAGGCGGCGCTGGAGGCGCAAAAAAAGGAATGATTAAAGCTGTTTTTGTTAACCTGGTACGATTTATTGCGTTGGTTTTTTTGCAGGTTTTTTTGCTGAAAAATATCACCCTGTACAATCTTTCAACGCCATACCTGTACATTTTATTTATTTTATTACTTCCTTTTGAAACGCCAAACGTATTGTTATTTATCCTGGCATTTATATTAGGGATTACCATTGATGCGTTTTACGATACACCCGGACTGCACGCGGCATCATGCGTTTTGCTTGCATTTGTGCGTATATTATTCATCAGTATCACCGTTCAGAAAGATGGTTTTGATAATGAGCCGGAGCCGACGTTGAGCATAATGGGCTTACGCTGGTTTTTTACATACGCCCTGGTGCTTACCTTATTTCATCATTTCTTCCTGTTCAACCTGGAAGCTTTTAATATTTCTGAATTGCAGTATATGATCGGCCGTGTGATCATGAGTTCGTTGTTTACGGTATTTTTGATGTTGTTGTCGGGTTTGTTGTTTTTTAGAAGGAAAGAGCGTAAATGAATAGTTTTTTTGAACGGCGTTATGTTATAGCAGGAATTTTTATCACCATAATTATTACGCTGCTGGCCCGGTTATTTTATATCCAGATCATAGATGACCGCTATGCCCTATATGCCAGCAACAATGTACGCCGGCAGGTTATAAAATACCCTTCGCGCGGCGCCATATTAGACCGCAACGGGAAAATATTGGTACAAAACCAAATTTTATACGATATTACGGTAATACCCAAACAGGTTAAGCCGTTTGATACCATCGAATTTTGCAAGCTGCTGGGTATTGATAAAACTACATTTTACAAACAGTGGACCAAGGCGGTGAAATATTCGCCTAACCTTTCCTCAATTTTTGAAAAACAAATCCCTGCGGAAACTTTTGCTTCGATACGGGAACGTCTTTCCGAATTTCCGGGATTTGATTCCTCACCCCGGTACCTGCGGGTTTATCCCGATTCGGTGGCCGCCCAGTTCCTTGGGTTTATTGGTGAAGTAACTGACAGGGACATTAAACGGTCAAACGGCTATTACCACTCCGGCGACTACATAGGTGTTACCGGTGTTGAAAAAGCATACGAAACGGTATTAAAGGGACAGCGTGGTGTTGAAAACCAAATGGTGGATTCGCGCGGCAGGCGGAAAGGCAGCTACGCGAACGGCATGTTTGATACAGCTGCCACACCGGGCCAGCGTTTAACTTCGTCGTTAGATATCAGGATACAAAGACTGGGCGAAAAGCTGATGAAGGATAAGGTAGGCAGCATTGTAGCGATCGATCCGTCAACAGGCGAAATATTGTGTTTTATAAGCAGCCCCACCTATGACCCCAATTTGCTGGTCGGGCGCGAGCGCGGCAATAACGCGGCAAAATTATACAATAACCCTTATAGCCCGATGCTGATAAGGCCTATACAAGCCTATTACCCCCCGGGATCATCGTTTAAGCCGTTGTCCGCGTTAATAGCGTTGCAGGAGGGTATTATCACCCCGCAAACCACTTACTTCTGTCCGCACTATTATATGGCCGGTAATCACAGGGTAAATTGCGAGCATTTTGATGGCGTAACCGACCTGCGTAAAGGTATTGCCATGTCATGCAACACGTATTTTTGTAATGTGTTCGATCGGGTGATGAACGCCAAGGGGCCAAAAAACACGCGCAACACCTTTATTAACTGGCGCGATGATGTTAATAAATTTGGTTTTGGCGTTAAACTCGATGTGGATTTGCCCAACGAACGAAGGGGTAACGTACCAACGCCTTTACACTATGATAAAATTTTCGGTGAGAGTCATTGGCGGTCAAGCACAATTATATCGCTGGCAATAGGACAGGGTGAATTGTTGTCGACCCCGTTGCAAATGGCCAATGTTGAATGTACGATAGCCAACCATGGTTATTACTACAGGCCCCATCTTATCAGGGCGATAGGCGATAAACAGATCAGCAAAGCTGAATATATCCAAAAAAACTATGTTGGCATTGATTCAGGATATTTTGAACCAGTTATCGATGGTATGCAGCAGGTGGTTGAAAGCGGTACGGCAGCAGCTGCCAGGATACCTGGCATTGTGATGTGCGGTAAAACCGGTACGGCACAAAATCCGCACGGGAAAAACCATTCTATCTTCGTGGCTTTCGCGCCGCGCGACCATCCTAAAATCGCTATTGCTGTGATCGTTGAAAACGCCGGGTTTGGCGCTACCTACGCCGCGCCGATCGCGAGTTATATCGTTGAAAAATACTTGAAGGATACCATCAGCAAGCCAAGGGGCGAGGTTGAATATATCATGAATAAAAACCTCCTGCCTGATACCTTAAATTACAAGATACACGGCGCCAGGAAGCCGCTGATAAAAGATAGCCTCAAAAAGTTAAAAGAGGACAGCGTGGCCAGGCAAAGGCAAATGAAGAGCGCATCGCGCAAAAATAAAAAAAACACCACGAACAGGTTTTTAGCGGCACAGACCATATATAAGGAAGATGAATAACCAGCGCAGCTTCTTTTCAAATATCGACTGGGTAACTGTATTCATTTACCTGGCGTTGTGCACTATTGGTTGGTTCAATATTCATGCGGCCGTTTTTGACGAGAGGCACCCCGGCATATTAGACTTTGAAACCAATTACGGTAAGCAATTTTTATTTATTCTTATTGCAATGGCCGTCGCCATTGTTATCCTATTGCTCGAAAGCCGGTTTATTACAGCCTTATCGCCGGCGTTTTATGGGATAACGGTTTTCTTGCTAATGCTCGTATTGGTCGTTGGCAGGAATGTTGGGGGAAACCAGGCCTGGATATCGCTGGGCGGCGGCTTCCGGCTCCAGCCTTCCGAGTTTGCGAAATTTACCACCTGTTTACTTTTAGCCCGGTATTTGAGCGGGCCGAATATAAAGATAACGGAGTTTCGTTCATTTTTAATTGGCGGAGCAATCATAGGCTTCCCGATGCTGCTGATCATGCTGCAGCCCGACATGGGTTCGACCCTTGTTTTTATGTCGTTTATCTTCGTTTTATACCGCGAAGGGCTGTCCCCTTATTTTTTAATTATCGGCGCCCTATTTATAGCATTGTTCGTTACCGCGATCCTGTTTAATCCGTTGCACGTTATTGGCGTTATCGTCATTCTAAGCCTGCTCGTCATTTTTTTAATGCGCAAAAATAAACGCATAGTATATACCATGGTAGCCGGGCTGGCCATTTGTGTTGTTTTTGTATTGAGCGTTAAATTTATTTACAATAATGTTTTACAGCCCCATCAAAAAGTACGGATCGATATTGTTTTAGGCATAAAAAAGGATTTAAAAGGCAAAGGGTATAACGTAAACCAATCTAAAATTGCCATCGGCTCGGGCAAGCTTTGGGGGAAAGGGTATTTGCATGGCACCCAGACTAAATATTCGTTTGTGCCTGAGCAAAGTACCGATTTTATTTTTTGCACCGTTGGCGAGGAGTGGGGGTTTGCAGGCTCGGTTGTGATGCTTGGCTTATACCTGTTTTTGATACTGCGATTAATTATGATCGCCGAAAGGCAGCGATCGCCCTTTTCACGAATTTACGCCTACGGCGCGGCATCGATCATATTCTTTCACGTGATGATAAATATCGGCATGACCATAGGTTTGGTGCCGGTAATTGGTATTCCGCTGCCGTTTGTGAGTTACGGAGGCTCATCTCTTTTAAGCTTTACAATTTTGTTATTCGTGCTGATCAAGCTTGACTCGAACAGGATGGGGATTGTTTAGGCAGTTTGCAGTTTGCAAAGTGACCGGAATGCCAAAATCATTTTCGTTTGCCAATTGCCCGCTGCGAACTGCTCAGGCGTACCGCCTTTTCAGTAAAGCATAAAACTTCTCCCTTGTCTCCGGTTTGCTTTCCCAATGATTTTTAAGCGCGTAGTTTGCATTCAAAAACCGGGTCGCTTCATCAAATGTGCTGAAACGATTGAGTATTTCTATCGCTTCGCTGTAGGCCAGCGAGTAGCCGTTAAAGAGGTCCTTCACATACAGCATTTTATCATTCAGGTTTATGGCCTGTTTAATATCCGAAATAGCCGCTGTGTTTGACTGTTCGGCGCGGGCTTGCGGTTTTTCTTTTAGCTGCGATGAAATTTTCTGATTGATCGTAAGCACATCTTCATTTGCAGCTGCACTTGTGTCTTTGGCTTGTGGTTTACCGGCTGCCTGCACGGGATTTTTTTCTTCAGGTTTAGCACCTTCTGCCTTTGGCGGGGCAGTTGTTTCCGCTTTCGCCTTTTTAGCAGGCAACGGTAATTTTTCCTCCTCGGGTAAGTCCTCATCATCATCCCAGTTCATCGACTCATCTAAAACCAGCTCGTGCCGTATTGTTTCAGGCTCCTGCCTGGTATAGGAATAAGAATCATCGACTGCAGCCGTTCCAAGGTCAATATGCGGCACCGGCTGTTCTTCGGGCTGGGCTGTTGCTGCCTTTTCCGCTCCGGTCGCATGATCATTTTCGCCGGTATGTTCAGGCTGGTGAAACACAGGTTCGAAATGTTTTTGTTCCGGATTTTTTTCCTGGCCTGGTGACGGAAGTTTATTGCCGCTGTTTTGTGAATTCAGCTTGCAAAGTATTTCTATATGGTTGGTTAAAAAACGGGCGTTAGATACAAAAAGCTCAAGCTCAAGGCTGTTTAAGTTTTCTTCCATCCCCTGCAGGTATTCATATTGTTCATTCAGCTCTTTTATAATCCCGCCTATCTTATTTATTACTTCCTTTTGCTTCATATCTCTATTATAAATGCTAATCAAAAATAAGATTAAATTCTGATATTTGGCCTTTAGAGGTTAGCGGTTAGAGATCAGAGGTTAGTCCGAAAAGTCGGTAAAGTCCGAAAGAAGCTGCAACTGACGTTTTGGTTACATTAACTTAAGTTAGATGAGTTAGAAATCAACGAAATCCATAAATCATTAAAATCAGCGGTTGGTGTTTAACGAAGATATTTTTAAGCGAAAGACGGAGTTTGGAGGAAGCATAGAGGTTGTGTGCGGTTCAATGTTCTCGGGTAAGACAGAGGAATTGATCAGAAGACTGAACCGCGCCAGGATAGCTAAGCTA
>JAQBOH010000058.1 GCA_028288125.1 Mucilaginibacter sp. | reverse complement strand
TTAAAAAAAATCGGTTTCCTGGTACAAAAGGATCTATCTGCGTTAAACCTGCCCGGCGAGGTGGCGGTTTACTTCCCTTATTCTTATTCATTCGCGGGGCAGGTAGTGATCATCTCTGCTGATAAGGTTAAACCTATTGATAAAAGCGCGGCCGACATGATGAAATTCGTTATATCAGGCGGCGTTAGCGGGCTGCATTAACCTTACGTCTTCGCCTGAAGCTCCAAATCACAATTAATGTACTAATGATCATTAATACACAAGCGAGCAGGTATGGCGCTCCGGGGAAATAAACCTGCGAGCCCTTTTTGGTAAAGAAAAAGAATACGTAGCTAAAAGCAAGCGGCCCGATAATCAGGCTTACACTGTTCAAAATAGCAAAAGCGCCCTGCAATTCACCCTGTTCGTTGTCGGCAACCTTTTGACTTGCCATGCCCTGTAAGGCCGGGCCGGATAATCCGCCAAGACAATATGGTATCATACACAGGTAAAGCATCCATCCTTTGCCCGCAAAAGCTATAAGCAGCAAACCAACGGCGTAAAATATCAAACCGGCCACGATATTTTTTCGCTGCCCGAATTTGGGCACCGTGTATCTTATTAAACCGCCCTGTATGGCAAATAAAACCAACCCAACAAATAAGCCGAGTGTGCCAACGATGGCCGGCGTCCAGTTAAACTTTTCGTAAATAAAGGTCGACAGCAGATATTCTACCGCTTTTTGAGCGATATAAATAATTGCCGTTACGGCCAGTAAACTAGCCAGCGCGGGCTGTTTTTTATATATCCTTAACAAGGATAAAAGCGGGTTGGCGCGTTTCCATTCAAACTTACGGCGATGCTCCTTCGCCAGGGATTCGGGCAAGACAAATAATCCATATAGCCCGTTGGCAAATGCAAAACCCGCTGCCGCCATAAAAGGGAACCGTATATTAATGGCATATAGGTAAGCGCCCAACGCTATGCCAAATATTAAACCGATGGCGGATGCCGCGCCTACCAGGCCAAAGTTTGCCGCTCTTTTATCGCCGGTACTTACGTCGGCTATATAGGCAGTTGCCGTGGACGTACTTGCGCCGCAAATGCCGGCTATAATACGGCCAACAAACAGCCAGGCAATAGTTGGCGCAAAAGCCATTACCGCATAGTCTAATCCAAAACCAAATAACGATATCAGTAAAATGGGCCGGCGGCCGTACCTGTCGCTAAGGTTGCCCAATATGCTGGCAAATATCAACTGCATGGAGGCATAAACAAATGTTAACCAGCCAATATATTGAGAAGCCCTGTTGACATTGATATGCCCTAATACCTGAAGCAGCTTAGGCAATACCGGAATGATGATCCCCAATCCCAGCACATCTATAAAAATGGTCACAAAAATAAATCCAAGCGCTCCGGAGTGTTTTGATTTGGCCATATACTGAATCAGTGTAACAAAGGCTGTTTTAAGTAAAAGGTTTTAATGAGGATAAAATAGTTTATTGGCTAGTCCGAAAGAAGCTGAGCTGACGTTTCAGCAATAATAACCTAAATTATTTAGAAGAATTAAGTTGACCTGATTTAATTGTTAACGGCTGGTAACTCAATCAACCACTCAACTTTATCAACTTAAATTAATTTCGTCTAAAACTTCGTACGGCCAATAGTGTGCTTAAAAGCATGCATACCGCCCCAATTGCAAATGGCGCGCCGGGAAACTGAAATGGGGCGTCCGGCTTAGTAAAATAAGAAAAAGACCATGTCATGATCAGCGGCCCGAAAATGGTGCTCAAACTAGCCAGACTTGTCAGTCCGCCCTGTAATTCACCCTGTTCATTTGCCGGCACGTTATTGCTCATATATCCCTGTAATGCCGGCCCGGCTATCCCGCCAAGACAATAGGGCACCAAAAAAGCAAACATCATCCACCCTTCTGAGGCGAATGCAAATAAAATTAAACCAAAGCTATAGAGTAATAATCCGATCCATATGCTCCGCTCCTGCCCGATTTTAGGTATAACCACACGGATAAGCCCGCCCTGTACAACAGCCACCAGCAAACCCACAAAACCCAGTGAATAACCCACCATCGCTTTGCTCCATTGAAATTTTTCGATGGTATAAAATGTCCACACACTTTGTACCGACTGTACGGCAATATAAACCAGGAATAATGAAAAAGCCAGTCCGATAACAGCTTTGTATCTGTTCAGCTGTATAAGCGAACCAACCGGGTTGGCCCTGCCCCAGCTAAACGGCCGCCGGTGTTCAACAGACAGAGATTCCGGCAAAATGAAATAACCGTAAGCTGCATTTAACAATGCCAAAGCTGCGGCAGCCAGGAAGGGGTATTGCGTATTATAATTACCCAATATGCCGCCAATTACAGGCCCAATGATGAAGCCTATTCCAAAGGCAACGCCTACAAGACCAAAGTTAGCCGCGCGTTTTTCGGGTGTGCTGATATCGGCAATATAAGCGGATGCCGTGGTAAAGCTTGCACCGGTAATCCCGGCTATCACACGGCCTATAAACAGCCAGCCGATGGTAGGTGCAAAAGCAAGGAACAGGTAATCAATGCCAAACCCGAGCAATGAGCTTAGCAACACCGGCCTGCGGCCAAATTTGTCGCTTAAATTGCCTATAACCGGTGAAAACAGGAACTGCATGCCCGCGTATGCAAAAGCCATCCACCCGGCGTAAATGGCCGCTTCACTTATACTGCCGTGAATTAGGCGCTGAATCAATTGAGGCAATACAGGTATAATAATACCAAAGCCCATCACATCTACCAATAAAGTGATGAAAATAAAGCCTAACGCGGCCTCCCCTTTAGGTTTAAGCATAGGTGCAAAATAAAAATTATAGTTTAATATTTTTATTTTATAAATTGGATATCATAAATCTTTATTTATATTTAACTAAAAAAATAGTTATCATGAAAAATTTAAAGGTACTACTCGCAATCCCATGTCTTTTGGCCGGGCAAAGTTTGTTTGCCCAAATCGAAAGTCATGTAAAATTATCTAACAACTACCCATCTGCAAACGAAAAAGTTACCGTGACGTACGATCCTGCAGGGACGGTGGTCGAAGGCAAAAAAGATATCGGTGCGGTTGTTTACTATCTTGATAATAAAGATTACCCGGCGGCTGACATTGACCTGAAAGCTGATGGAAAATTATTGAAAGGAGATTTTACCGTCCCTGCGACTGCAAAAGCATTTTTTATTAAAATAAGTGCGGGTAACCAGGTTGACAACAATGATGAAAAAGGTTACGTGTACCTGGTTTATAAGGATAAAAAGCCCATTGAAGGCGCTTATGCTTCTGAAGGATTTATGTTATCCAGCGGTATGGGAACTATGTTGGCTAAAATAAAAACCGATAATATTAATGGGATCGCATTGTATAAAAAGGAATTTGCCCTTTATCCGCAAAGCGAAAGGGATTACCAATCCAATTATTATATGCTGATAGCCCGGGACCCTCAATACAAAGTCGCGGTAAATGAAAAAATAGAATCGTTAGAAAAAAGCGCCGATGAAAAGGACCTGATGATGGCGGTTTTCCTATTAAAAATGTCAAAGAATTCCAAAGCTGCTGACTCCTTAAATGCCAATATTAAAACCAGGTTTCCCGATGGGATTGCCGTTAAAAACGATTTGGGAATGTCGTTCTTCAGGGAAAAAGACCTTGCTAAAAAAGACTCTTTATATAACGTCTACATTAAAAGATATCCCGAAAACAATATCGACAAAAACACTATCCAGGATAATTTCAGGTCGCAATTGGCAAGTGCATACCTATCAAAAGGCGACATGAATAACTATCACAAATATGAAAGCCAGATAAAGGATAAGTCGGCTTTAGCGATGAACTTAAACAATATGGCTTATGAGTGGGCCAAAAAAGGCGAGCATCTTGGAGATGCCGAACAATTTTCGAAAGAATCACTGGATATCGTTAAAGACCGCATGGGCAAGCCGGCTCCGGCGACGTACCGCTCTGTTTCACAGGTAAAAAAAATCAACCAGGAAACCTTTGATATGTATGCTGACACCTACGCTTATATTTTGTATAAAGAAGGGAAATTTGATGAGGCGTTGAAGTATGAGCAACCGGTAATTGACCGGAGCGAAGATATCGACGGAGATGTGTATGCAAATTACATTCAAATACTAGGTGCCGTTGGCCAATATGCCAAAGCTGCGGAAGCAGCGGAGAAAGTTATAAAAGCAGGCAAGGGCACAACCCTGACAAGGGAAGAATTAAAAAAAGACTATGTTAAATTAAAAGGCTCCGAAAAAGGATATGACCGGTATATTGCTTCGCTTGAGGGTTTTTCGAAAGAAAAAACAAGAACTGAACTGGCTAAAACGATGATTAACAAACCTGCCCCTGTCTTTGCGCTAAAAGACCTGGATGGTAAATTAGTTTCACTGAAAGATCTAAAAGGAAAAGTTGTAATTGTTGATTTTTGGGCCACATGGTGCGGCCCGTGCAAAGCTTCGTTCCCCGGAATGCAAATGGCAGTTAATAAGTATAAAGACGACCCAAATGTTAAGTTTTTATTTGTTGACACATGGGAAAACGGCGATAATTACACACCGGGAGTTAGGCAGTTTATAGCTGACAATAAGTATAGCTTCCATGTGCTGATGGATGAAAAAGGCGAGGATGGAAAACAATCGAAAGTTGTAAATACTTTCGGCGTAACCGGGATACCCACCAAATTTGTCATCGATAAAAACGGCAATATCCGGTTTATGTATGTGGGATATTCGGGGACACCCGAAAAACTGGTTGACGAGGTAACAGCTATGATTGATATGGCGGGTAATCCAGACGGAGTTATTTCCAGCCAGGTAAAATAAAGATAAATGTAGCAAATGGCTTCCCGAAATCGCGGGAAGCCGCAGTTAAAAATTCGGCTTCAGCACATATTTATCGTAGAACCGGAAAATATGCTCGGTGGCTTCTTCGGCCGTGTCGACAAGCCTGTAAAGGTTAAGATCATCCGGGTGAATGTTATTTTCCTGCGCAAGCATTTTTTCCTCTATCCAGTTAAAAAGCCCTTTCCAGTAATCAACGCCTACAAACACAATTGGGAACCGCGCTATTTTGCCTGTTTGGATAAGCGTAATCGCTTCAAACGATTCATCCATCGTGCCAAACCCACCCGGCAGGATAATAAAGCCCTGCGAGTATTTCATGAACATTACCTTCCGGATAAAAAAGTAGTCGAACTCCATAATTTTATCGCGGTCGATATATTTATTGTGGAACTGTTCGAATGGAAGTTCTATATTCAATCCAACCGATTTACCCCCTGCTTCGTAAGCGCCCTTGTTAGCGGCTTCCATAATACCGGGGCCGCCACCTGAAATAACACCGTATCCCCGTTCGGTTAATAAACGGGCGGTCTCTTCGGCCAGCTTGTAGTATTTATTGTCGTTATGCGTGCGAGCCGAGCCGAAAATGGATACGCACGGGCCTATTTTGGCTAATTTTTCAAACCCGTCAACAAACTCGGCCATTATTTTAAATATCTGCCAGGAATCGGTAACTTTTATTTCCTGCCAGTTTTTATTTTCAAATGCTTGTCTTATTTTTTCTTCACCCGTCATTATCAATTTTGAATTAGTGATCTATTGAATTATTGATTTGCTTCTGTCCTGTTTTCCTGGACGAGAACAGTAACAAACCTGTAAAAGTAATTAATCCGTTAATTAATATAAGTTCATTATCAAAAACGTAGCCACCCAGCAGTTCGGCCGAATGTGTGCTCAAATAATAACATACAGCCGGCGATATTAAACAAATAAATGGCACCAGTTTGTCCCGAACTTGCAGTTTGCCCGCAAATAATCCAAATGAATATAGTCCCAGCAGCGGCCCGTATGTATACGATGCCACTTTAAATATGGCGTTTACCACCGCACCATCGTTTAACGAATTAAATATAATAATGGTTAAAAAAAGGCATCCCGAAAAGGCAACATGAACATAATGGCGGGTACGCACCATCTTTTTATTATTTACGTTTTGATTTTTATTGAAGCCTAAAAAATCCACACAAAATGAAGTGGTTAGGGCAGTTAAAGCCGAGTCGGTGGTCGCGAAGGTTGCCGCGGTTAAGCCAAGCATAAACACCATGGCCGGTACCAGGCCTAAATATTTTAAAGCGATGGTGGGATATAAGTAATCTGTTTTTTCGGCCGTAATGCCATATTTATTGGCATATAGCCAAAGCAGGGCGCCAACGCTTAAAAAGAAAATATTGATGACCACAAATACTGCCGTAAAGCTGAACATATTCTTTTTTGCCTCGCGGATATTTTTAAGGCTAAGATTTTTTTGCATCAGGTCCTGATCGAGCCCAGTCATAGCAACTGTAATAAACAAGCCGCCTAAAAAGGCTTTCACGAAGTGAAACTTACTGCCCAAAAAATCACTGAAAAAGAAAATTTTGGAGTAACTGCTATTCTTAATGGCTTCGGCCGCTTCAAAAATGTTATAGTTTAAGCTCTGACATATAAAATATATGGATAAAAATACCGACGATACCAGGAATAGTGTTTGCAGACTATCAGTAATGATGATGGTCTTTAACCCTCCTCTGAATGTATACGACCAGATGAGCGCCAGACAGATTAGCCCTGTCACCGCGAAGGGTATGTGATAACTGTCGAATATGAATTTTTGTAAAACAATAACCACCAGGTACAGCCGGAATGCCGAGCCGATAATACGGCTGACCAGGAAAATACCGGCAGCGGTTTTATAACTCCAGGTGCCTAAAGCGCCTTCGATATAGCTGTAAATGGACGTCAGTTTTAACCGGTAATAAAGCGGCAGCAATACGGTGGCTATAATGACAAACCCCGCGGCATTACCGAGCACAAACTGGAAATATTCAAATTGGTCGCCCGTGGGTGCGCCAACTTTTCCCGGAACGGATATAAACGTGACCCCGCTCAGTGCAGTACCGATCATCCCGAATGCTACGAGATACCATTTTGAGTTGCGGTTGGCGATGAAAAACGTGTCGTTATCAGCTGATTTGCGCGAGGTCAACCAGGATATTACCAGCAATACCAGGAAATAGCCAATGATGAATGAGAGTAATACTGCCGGGGACATGTTTTTATTTTAGTCCGGAAGTCCGAAAGTCGGCGTCCGGAGGATGGTAAAAGGTTAAATAATTTCCTGCCGACAAGTTATGTATAGTACTTTATTAAACAAAATAATTTGATTTTGGGAATAGCTCGTGGCCTTTCGGACTTCCCGAGTTTCACACTATCTTTGTCTAATGAATTTTTCATCGAAGTTATTGGAAGATGCTGTAGCCGAATTTGCCAAATTGCCGGGGGTTGGACAAAAAACCGCTTTGCGCCTGGTGCTTCACCTGCTTAACCAGGATAAAGGTGATGTAGAGAAATTTAGCGCTGCGATCAGCAAACTACGTAACGAGATACAATTTTGCCAGGTATGCTTTAACATATCGGATAGCGCGATTTGCCAGATTTGCGCCTCGGTTAAACGCGACCGCAGTACTATTTGCGTGGTGGAAGATACCCGCGATGTGATGGCAATTGAAAATACTAACCAATATAATGGCGTATATCATGTTTTAGGGGGATTAATTTCTCCTATGGACGGGGTTGGACCGTCTGATCTGGAAGTTGATTCGCTGGTGGAACGGTTAAAAGCAGACGAAACAAAAGAAATCATATTTGCTTTAAGCGCAACAATGGAGGGTGACACCACCCTGTTTTATTTGAATAAAAGATTAAAAAACTTCGGGGTAACTATCTCAACAATAGCCCGTGGCATAGCTTTTGGGGGTGAATTGGAGTACGTAGATGAGATCACTTTAGGTCGCTCTATCGTTACACGTATTCCATATGAAACATCATTACCTAAATAAATATGAAAATATCTTTAATCTTAGTAAATCACAATTGTTGTAAATTGTTGAAACAGGCGCTAAACTCATTAATCACCGCCTCAAAAAATGTTGATTATGAGTTAATTATAGTAGACAACGCATCTACCGACCGTTCCCTGGAAATGCTTGAGCATTATTTCCCGGAGGCTCACATTATTGCCAACGAAACCGACCTTGGCATAGCTAAAGCAAACAACCAGGCATTAAAAATGACTACCGGAGAGTACATTTTACTGGTCAATGCGGATACAATATGCGGCAAAGAATCGATCGAAAAAATGATTGCTTTTATGGATCAGCATTTGGATACCGGCGGCCTTAGCGTCAGGATGTTATCCCCGCAGGGGCGTTTTATCCCCGAATCGATACACGGGCTTAATGAGAGCTGGGCAGGATTCTTTAAATTGATCGGCTTTGCTAAACATTTGTCAAAAACCCGTTTATACGATCGCAACCGTAAAGATTGGGTTGAAGAATTCCAGATTGCCGAGATCGATATTTTAAACGAGGCCTGTATGCTGCTGCGCCGCTCCGTTTTAAATGAAACCGGCTTATTTGACGAACGCTTTTTTACGCATGGTCACAACATCGACCTTTCATACCGCATCAGGCTTGCGGGTTTCAAAAATTATTATTTCCCCAAAACTTATATCATTGACTACGAAAGTCAGAACGAGGCTAAATTTAGCTGGAATAGTTTTAGACATTTTTATGGCGCGATGTTTATATTCGCCAATAAATATTTGTTTAGAATGCCTGAACTAAAGGTTGCAGGCGCTCAGCTATACCCTTCTGCTTATGAAGTTAAATGATAAAGTAGCAATTATCACCGGCGCATCATCAGGAATAGGCAAGTCACTTGCCATAGAATTTGCAAAACGCGGCTGCAATCTTGTGTTGGCTGCCCGGCAATATGTTACCTTATGCGAAATAACGCAAAACCTTGAACAGCAATACAATATAAAAGCCGTCGCAGTGCAGTGTGATGTGTCCATCGAAGAAGATTGCAGTCACCTGGTTAAACAAAGCCTCACTACATTCGGTAAAATCGATATCCTGGTAAATAACGCGGGCATATCTATGCGGGCATTATTTAAAGATGCCGACCTCAGCGTATTAAAATCGGTGATGGACGTTAACTTTTGGGGGACGGTATACTGCACCAAATATGCCTTGCCCGAAATATTAAAAACCAAAGGCAGTATCGTTGGCGTTTCCTCGATCGCGGGTTACAAAGGCCTGCCCGGGCGCACAGGCTACTCGGCGTCAAAATTTGCGATGAACGGGTTTTTGGATGCCTTAAGAGTTGAAAATTTACACACGGGCATTCACGTGATGACCGCTTGTCCTGGTTTTACCGCTTCCAATATTCGTAACACCGCCCTGGCCGCAAATGGAACCCAGCAGGGAGAAAGCACACTCGAAGAAGATAAAATGATGACATCTGATGAAGTGGCAAAGATTATCGCAGATGGTGTTGAAAACAGGGAGCGGACATTAATTATGACCGGACAGGGAAAACTAACCGTTTTTTTAAACAAATTTTTACCCGGTTTACTGGATAAACTTGTTTATAAAACCATTGCTAAAGAGAGAAACTCGCTGTTGAGGTAGGTTATTTTTTATCTGCAGCATATAATAAACATGCTTTGATCTGTTCCTCCGTTAGCTCGGTGAAATCAGAAATAATCTCTTTAACAGACATACCTTCGGCAAACCAGCTCAGAACATCGTATACAGAGATACGGGTGCCTTTAATGACGGGCCTTCCAAACCGCTTTTCAGGGTTGATCTCAATGTATTCAGCGTAATTCATATGCTAAAGATACCTATAAATTCAGGAAAGAAAAACTGTTAAGTAGTTACTAATTCATGATCACTAATCTTACTCAAATCCAAAACAATCCGCCCGTCTTCATCCCGGTCAAAAATGGGTTTAAACTTAGCATTCCAAATAACCTCATTATATTGGTATGCAGTACGGGAGTGAATGGTTTGCGAAAAGGTGTCGTCAAAGGCCCTTAACAGTATAGCAAACCCCGCCTCTGTTTTTTCAAGATCCTCCTGCGTCATGTCTTTAAGCGGGCTTTTATCATCTAACGGATGTACAATGGTCCAGTTCATGGTGAGCATGCTTACTTTTCGGCGTTCTACGTCAAGCGGATAAAAGCGTCTCATTGTTTTACCATCGACCGTTTCATTGAATGAGAAAATAATTTCAATCTCCAGGTCGATCAGGATATTTCTGCGCAAATTGGCCAGCCTGAACATGACACCCCTGCTATTTTCAAGGTAAGGCGCCACCAGCATGTTTTTGCTGTAGACAATTTGCGCCGACGGCCGCGAAAAGCGCCCGTACAGTAAACCGGTAGCCAATGCAAAAGCGAGCAGGCCCATCATTGACTCCAGCGCAGCAACGCTGTTTGACATCATTCCTTTAGGGCTAATATGCCCGTACCCAACAGTCGATATGGTTTGAGCTGAAAAAAAGAAGGCGTCCATAAAGCGATGGAATGTACTTATACCAGACGAGCCATCTAGGCTTTGCGGCCCAAATGAGAAGTAAATAAACGCGAAAATGATGTTGAGCGTTAAATACCCGCTTAAAACCAATAGCCAGAATTTGGTCCAGCTCATGGTTATTAACGTATGATAGTTATTTGCTGAATTAAAGCGAGGCAAACCTACACGCTTCACATTCGGCGAACCGTCCTTATTCACCAGCGGCTGGTTTTTAATAACCGGCTGGGGGCCAAAACCAAGATCGTCTTCAGGATTTATTTTTCGTTTGTGTATGGCCATGTTAGTGGTTGTATTGATTGAGGTTGATTGAGTGAAAATTACCCGCCGAATCAATTACCCATGTAAAAATATCATTCTGCTTGGTTTTAGTAAAAACTATTTCCATATTTGTGGCATAAAACATAATGAAAGCAATAAACAATAATTGGTGGTGGCTTAACGAGAGATCGTAAGGCAATCCCATTTTTGTTTTTTAAGATATTCAAAAGGGTTGCCATGCGGTAACCCTTTTTTTATATTGAATAGCCACATTAGATTAGTCCCGAAAGTCAGTAAAGTCCGAAAGAAGCTGCAACTGACCTTTCGGGATAATAACTTAAGTTATACAAAAGGATATACAATAATTGAAATTAGAAGGAGCAGTCAGCAAGTGAGCATGAAACCGATATTAAATCACCTGTTCGAAAATAAAACATTCTCAAGGGAGCAATCAAAAGACATTTTGATTTTAATTGCCCAGGGGAATTATAACAACTCGCAAATGGCCGCGTTTATGACGGCCTATTGCATGCGCAGCATCACCGTTAATGAGCTTGAAGGTTTCAGGGATGCCATGCTTGAGCTTTGCATGCAAACAGACCTTGGTACCAATGACCTGATCGATCTTTGCGGCACCGGCGGCGATGGCAAGGATACTTTCAATATTTCCACCCTCGCCTCATTTGTAGTTGCGGGCGCAGGGTATAAAGTGGCCAAACACGGCAATTATGGCGTTTCATCGGGATGCGGCTCATCCAATGTGATGGAGCACCTGGGATACAAATTCACAAACGACGGAGATAAATTGAGAGAAAATATTGAATATGCCAATATTTGCTTTTTGCATGCCCCATTGTTCCATCCGGCTATGAAAACCGTTGCGCCTATCCGGAAGGAGCTAAGCGTAAAAACGTTTTTTAATAAGCTTGGCCCGCTGGTAAATCCGGCCAAGCCAAAAAATCAGCTGGTTGGTGTATTCAATTTAGAGCTGGCACGCATTTATGCCTATCTGTACCAAAAATCAGATATAAAATATACCATATTGAACGCGCTGGACGGTTATGATGAAATTTCACTTACGTGCGATTTTAAAACCTTCTCGGCCGATGGTGAAAAAATCAACAGCATCGAAAACCTCGGCTTTTCAAAGCTCGATCCGCGCGAAATAATGGGCGGGTCGTCGATCAGCGAATCGGCTGATATTTTTATGAAAGTACTCAACGGGACGGCTACAACCGCGCAAAACAATGTTGTTTTAGCCAACGCGGCGTTAGCTATAAAAACCATTCACCCGGAAAAAAACTTTGCCGATTGTTTTTATGAGGCCGAGGCTTCATTGATAAGCAAACGCGCATTAAAAAGCTTTAAAACTTTAGTCGGTAATTGAGATGAAAATAAAAGTCTGTGGTTTAACCGTGCCTGAGAACATCCAAGCTGTAGCGGCGTTGAACCCTGATTTTATGGGCTTTATTTTCTATGAGAATTCGCCAAGATATGTTACAGGCCTGCGGGAAGAAATGCTGAAAAATATCCCGGTACCGATACAAAAAACCGCTGTGTTTGTAAATGAAAGCGCCGAAGAAATAAATGCATTGATAGATAAATATCATTTTGACGCGATACAGCTGCATGGCGACGAAGACCCGGGTTTTGCTCACTCGTTCAGAAATAAGGTGAAAGTGATCAAGGCTTTTGGTATGGACAACACCTTTAATTTTGAGCGGCTTAACGACTATGTGAATAAGGTCGATTACTTTTTATTCGACACCAAAACAGAAAAACACGGCGGCTCGGGAAAACCTTTTAACTGGTCGGTTCTTAATAATTATAAGCTGGATATTCCATTTTTTTTAAGCGGAGGCGTCAGTCCTGAAAACCTTGAGCAGGTATTGAATTTAAATCATCCGCAATTATATGGCGTCGACCTCAACAGTAAGTTTGAGGACACGCCCGGTATTAAAAATATTGCGCATTTGAAAAAAGCATTTGAAACCGTTAAAAAAGCATATACCAATGAAATACGGGGTTAACGATAAAGGATATTACGGCGATTTTGGGGGAGCATATATTCCCGAAATGCTCTATCCCAATGTGGAAGAGCTACGCGAACAATATTTAAAAATAATCCATGATGCTGATTTCATCGCCGAGTTTGACCAACTGCTGAAAGATTATGTGGGCCGGCCTTCACCTTTATATCGTGCCAAACGATTTTCGGAAAAGTATGGCGCCAATATATTTTTCAAACGCGAAGATTTAAATCATACCGGCTCACATAAGATCAATAATGCCATCGGGCAGATACTTTTAGCCATTCGTTTAGGAAAAAAACGCATCATCGCCGAAACCGGCGCGGGCCAGCATGGGGTAGCAACAGCAACAGTATGCGCGTTAAAAGGGATTGAATGCGTTGTTTACATGGGCGAAGTGGATATGGAACGCCAGGCGCCTAATGTATCCCGCATGAAAATGCTTGGCGCGAAAGTGGTTCCGGCTAAATCGGGCAGCAAAACATTAAAGGACGCCACCAACGAGGCCCTGCGCGACTGGATAGGCAACCCGGTTGATACACATTACATCATCGGTTCGGTTGTTGGCCCCTATCCTTACCCGGATATGGTAGCTCGCTTTCAATCTATTATTTCGCTGGAAGCTAAAAAACAATTGCTCGAACAAACCGGGAAGGAGCTGCCCGAATATGTGATGGCCTGCGTGGGCGGCGGCAGCAACGCCATGGGGATGTTCTATCATTTTCTCAACGACGAAAAAGTAAATCTGGTTGCAGTTGAAGCGGCGGGTAAGGGAGTTGACAGCGGCCATTCAGCGGCCACAACTTTTTTGGGTCGTGAAGGCGTTTTACACGGGAGTCGTACGATATTGATGCAGACGGACGATGGACAGGTGGTTGAGCCTTATTCCATATCGGCAGGTTTGGATTATCCCGGCATCGGGCCGCAGCATGCGCATTTATATAAAATCAACCGCGCCCAATATGTGAGCATTACCGACGATGAAGCACTGCAGGCAGGCCTGTTGTGCTCACAACTGGAAGGCATTATACCGGCCATTGAAACAGCACATGCATTGGCTTATCTCGAAAAAATGACATTTAAGCCTGACGATAACGTGGTGATCTGCCTTTCGGGCCGGGGAGATAAGGATTTGGATACGTATATAAAATATTTCAATTTTTAGCCCCCTCTAAATCTCCCCCGGTAGGGGAGACTTTTTTTATAATCTAACAAATCTAAAGCCCCTCTCTACCGGAGAGGGGTTGGGGTGAGGCTTATGAACCGTCTGAACGCGCTTTTTAATAAGAAAAAAGATAACCTGTTATCGATCTATTACACCGCAGGATATCCTGAAGTGAATACCACGCTGGATATTGCTGAAGCTTTGGAAAGGGCTGGCGTTGATTTCCTTGAGATCGGTTTCCCCTACTCCGACCCGGTGGCTGACGGACCGACCATACAGCATAGCTCCGAAAAAGCGCTCGAAAACGGGATGACGTTAACTTTGCTGTTTGAACAGTTAAAAGATCTGCGAAAACGCATAACTATCCCTATCCTGTTGATGGGCTATGTGAACCCGATCGTACAATACGGCATAGAGCGCTTTTGTAAACAAGCCGCCGAAGTTGGCGTAGACGGCATTATTGTACCCGATCTGCCGATGTACGAGTACGAAGCCATGTATTCCCGCTATTTTATTGACAACAACCTCAGCAATATATTCCTGGTAACACCGCAAACTTCAGAAGAGCGTATCCGCAAAATAGATGAATTGAGCAACAGCTTTATTTACCTGCTTTCATCCTCATCCATAACCGGGGGGCAATTGCAGGTTTCTGTTAATATTGAGGATTATTACAAGCGCATTAAGGCCATGCAGCTGAAAAACCCAGCTATAATTGGATTTGGCATATCGGACGACAAATCATTTAAAAAAGCCTGCGAATATGCCGCCGGCGCCATTGTGGGGAGCGCGTTTGTGAAATTGTTGGGAACAGAAGGCTATTTGGAAAAGATACAAGGATTTGTAAAATCTATACGCTTCTAATAGCGAGCAATTATACAACGCATTTGCGTTTTAATCCGCAAAAATCAGTGTTATAAATACAATTCCAGCTCGCCTTTACCTTCACGCACTATCTCGAAATCGCCTTCGGTACAATCAACCACGGTTGACGGAATATTATCTCCATAACCGCCATCAATAACCAGGTCGACAAGATTTTCGTATTTTTCGTGGATCAGTTCGGGGTCGGTTGAGTATTCAATGATCTCATCCTCATCTTTTATGGATGTGGAGAGTATGGGGTTGCCCAGGGCCTTAACAATTTCGCGGGCGATATTATTATCCGGCACCCTGATGCCGACCGTCTTTTTATTAGAGCTCAATAACCTGGGAACGTTGTGGTTTGCATTAAAAATAAAGGTAAAAGGACCTGGCAGCGCTTTCTTTAGCACCCGAAAAGTGGTGTTGTCAATTGGCTTGATATAATCGGCAATATGGCTCAGGTCATAGCAAATAAACGAGAAGTTGGCCTTATCAGGTTTAATATTCCTGATCCGGCAGATCGCTTCTATCGCTTTGTGATTGGTTATATCACAACCCAAGCCATAAACCGTATCCGTAGGGTATATGATCAATCCGCCTTTGCGCAGTACTTCAACTACCTGCTCAATGGCTTTCTCGTTTGGGTTTTCAGGATATATCTTTATCAGCACCGGTTTTTATTTCGGATTTCGGATTTCGAATTTCCAATTTCGGATTTAAAAATAACTTTAATTCCGGGTTAAACTAACCTTGTTCAAAATCAAATCAAAAAAATCCGAATTCGAAAATTCGAAATCCGAAATTTAATTACTTTTGTTTTGCAAACTGAATGTTCATGTTCAGTTTTATATCGTCACCAACAACAACTGCGCCGGCTTCGGTTACGCCACCCCATGTCAATCCAAACT
>JAQBOH010000055.1 GCA_028288125.1 Mucilaginibacter sp. | reverse complement strand
AATGTTTCAGGCCAAGGGTAATGCCTTCATGCAATTCGGTTTGCTGTTTAAAATATTTCTGCCCGACACTTATCGTCATCGGCGCCAAGGGAGAGTGATGTGAATATGAATTAAAGTCGGCGCCCGGCTCATTAAGGCCAATATGCCCGTTCATGCCTATGCCCACCATCATGATGTCAAGCGGCCCTTTGTCTTTGATAAAATCGTCGATGGCTTTACAGGATGCATCAAGATCCCCGGCCCGGGCGTCAAAAAAGCGAATATGGTCAGCGCCGATGTCCAAATGATTAAAAAAGCTTTCATAAAGCGACCAGGTGCAACTGCCTTCATCATTCTCACCCATGCCTACCCATTCATCCAAACCAACAAAATAACAACGACTAAAATCAACTTCACCAGCATGGACATATTTGATCAAATAATTAAACACGCCAACAGGCGAATCGCCGGAAGGAAAACACAACAGCGAACCGGGCTTTTGCCGAACCTGCTTAACAATGCAGTCGGCTGCTGCGCGGCTCATTTCGTCGTAAGTTTTAAAGGTTAGTACCTGCATGTCGTAAAAATCAATTAATCAGCCAGTACAAAATTATCCTGCAGCCTGATGTCGTCGGAAGCGCTGCCAATCATCAACCGGAATTCGCCGGGCTGGGTAATTCGTTCCAGTTTATCGTTGTAAAAGGCCAGCTTTTCTTTATCGATGGTAAAAGTTATGGTTTTGGTTTCGCCCGGCTGTAACATTAATTTTTGAAAACCTTTCAATTCTTTAACCGGCCTAACGGGTTGCGATACCAAATCGCGGAGGTAAAATTGGGCCACTTCTTCGCCGGGATATTTACCTGTGTTTTGCAGGTCGAACGAAACAGTTATGCTTCCGTTTTTAAGCATCGATTTTTTACTGAAACGCAGATTGCTATATGTAAAATTGGTATAGCTTAATCCGTGACCAAAGGCATATTTCGGGCTGTTTGGCAAATCAATATATGCGGAGGTGTAATTCACATCGTTATCGTTCCTTGCCGGGCGGCCGGTATTAAAATGGTTATAATAAATAGGTATCTGGCCCTCGGTGCGCGGGAAGGTTATGGGCAATTTGGCGCCAGGGTTGTAGCTGCCGTATAGCACATCTGTAATGGCGTTGCCGGCCTGGTTACCCAGCCACCAGGTATATAAAATAGCCGGCACATGATCGGCAGTCCAGTTAAACACCATAGGGCGGCCAGCCATCAGCAACACCACAACCGGTTTACCGGTGGACATAATTGCTTTGATGAGCTCTTCCTGCACACCTGGCAAATGTATATCCGACCGGCTTTTTGCTTCACCAGTCATATCGAAGCGTTCGCCCATGGCCATTACCACTACATCCGCTTGCATGGCAGTTTTATAAGCTTCGTTGAAACCGGCGCGGCTGGTATCGGTAATTTCACAACCTTTGGCGTATAGCAATTTGGTTTTACCGCCTTGGTTTTGCATGCCTTCATATAACGAAACAATTTCCTTTTCGTCGCCAATATTCAGCGCCCAAAAGCCCTTCATTTCCTTTTTCAGTTTAGCCAACGGGCCAATTACGGCAATTGAATTTAAGTCCCTTGACAAAGGCAGCAACTGGTGCTCGTTTTTTAACAGCACTATGCTTTTTCGGGCAATATCCCTTGCTGCCTCAACGTGTTCCCTGGTATTGATCGCTTGTTTTTCACGCTCCGCATCGCTAAAACGGTATGCATCATCAAACAGGCCCATTTCGTATTTTTTTGTTAGTATGCGACGTACCGCTTCGTCGATCACCGCAACAGAAACCTTTTTATCGGCAACCAGCTTAGCCAGGTTTTTGATGTAGCTGCGGCTTTCCATATCCATGTCGCTGCCGGCATTTATGGCTGCTTCAGCGGCTTCGTAATTATCCTTAACATAGCCATGATTTATCATTTCGCCAATTGAGCCCCAATCGCTCACCACAAAACCTTTAAAGCCCCACTTGCCTTTTAAAATATCGCGCTGCAAATAGCGGTTTCCCGATGCCGGGATACCATTGAGGTCATTGAACGAGTTCATGAATGTTGCGGCTCCAGCATCCAGGGCAGCCTTAAACGGCGGCAGATAAATTTCCCACAAAGTGCGTAGGCTCATGTCCACGCTGTTATAATCCCGCCCGCCGGTTGCGGCCCCGTAGGCGGCAAAATGTTTGGCACAGGCCATCACAGCATCAAGGCTGCCCAGGCCTTTCCCCTGGAAGCCCTTTACACGCGCCGTGGCAATCAGCGATCCTAAATACGGGTCTTCACCCGCGCCCTCCATTACACGGCCCCAGCGTGGGTCGCGGGCGATATCAACCATTGGGGCAAACGTCCAGTGTACGCCGCCGGCAGCGGCTTCGGTGGCCGCAATGCGGGCTGACTTTTCTATTGCCTGCACATCCCAGCTTGCGGCCTCGGCCAGTGGAATAGGAAATGTTACGCTGTAGCCATGTATAACATCCTGGCCAAAAAGCAAAGGTATCTTTAACCGCGACTGCATGGCAGCTTCCTGGAATACCCGGGTGTGTTTTACCCCCACAATGTTCAATACCGACCCGACTTCGCCCCGTTTTATGGCATCCAGCTTATTGCCTACATCCGGTGTAACCGGGCCGGTTGCCTCCCAGTCGCCGTTGTATTGGTTAAGCTGGCCTATTTTTTCCGCAAGGGTCATCTTCTTTAATAAGGCATCTACTTTTTTTGGGATGTCGCGTTGCTGTGAAAACGCCGTATTTAACACGCCGAGCAGACAAAAGAAAATAAGGGTTTTGGTGATATTCATCTTAGGTTATATAATATAGTAAATTTAGGATAATGCAGGTCGCGAAAAACGACTCAAGTTTAAGGAATATATTTTACACATGAAATTATGGCTTGTAAGCGTGTTTCGCGTGCGCATAACTTCTTGTCATCAAAAAGAATAAAAATATCCCGGCAGAATGAACTACCGGGATATACAGCATAATAAAATAGAAGTTTGGATGAAGCCCCCGGGCCTTATTTATTAATTCAGTTCGCGGCTTGATATATTGTCGTGATGAATTTCTTCCAGCAGGCCATGCACGTTGATTGCATAATGCGCATCGGAGGTGTCATTATGATTTTTTGATATGCGGATAATATTGATTTTCTTAACAGGGAAAAACAAGGGAACAACCAGTGCTGCCAGTAACGAGGCTATTTTTAATACGTCTATAAGCATAACTTTTATAATAAGTAAACAAAACGAAGCACTAATAATTGGTATCCATGTAATACGGAAAATCAGCTGTTCCGGTTGCCTTTTTACCAGGTGCTCTTCGTCCTGAATTAAGCTAAATCAATGCCAAATTCATAAACGGCTGCAAATAATAGCCAAACACCGGCCGCTAAGTTTACGACCGATAATAATGTTTATCAATTTGATTGACTTAACTTTCATATTGATCATTTTTTTGTACCGCAAGCAGGTTTTTGTTCATTAATTAATAATGAAAAACCGCAATTAAGTAATGAATTCTTTACGTGTAATATCGGACAATAAAATAACTATGCATGCATAGTTATCAGCACAAGTGTGTATAATAAAATACAATTTTATAACACCAAATCACCACTTTAGCTGTTAACTCCTTCAAAAGCCAGACATAAACTTTTAATTATGAACAAACTAACACTTACCGCGGCATTACTCACCGCGGCAATCTTTACAGGATGCGGCGGCAACGGTAATAAATCGGCGAGCGATAGTACCAAACAGTCAACGGTTGCTTCAACAGGTAATTCAAATACTTTGCTGGGAGCAGGCAGCACCTTTGTTTACCCTTTGTTTTCGAAACTATTTGCGGAGTACGATAAAGAAACCGGGGTGAAGGTAAACTATCAGTCGATAGGCTCGGGCGGGGGCATATTACAGCTTACCAACAAAACCATCGATTTTGGTGATTCGGATGCGCCGCTGAATGACGACCAGGCAAAGAAAATGGGTGCGGATGTGCTACATGTCCCCATGTGCTCGGGCGCGGTGGTAATCAGTTATAACCTGCCCGAATTGAAAGGCGCATTAAAACTAACACCGGATGTGCTGGCCAATATTTTTTTAGGAAAGATAACTAAGTGGAACGACCCGCAAATCGCGAAAATTAACCCAGGCACTGCATTACCGGCAACGGATATATTTATAGCGCACCGGTCGGACGGCAGCGGGACAACCAATATTTTTACGACTTACTTATCAAAGGTAAGCCCTGAGTGGAATACGAAGCCGGGCAAGGGCTCGGCTATAAGCTGGCCGGCAGGAATCGGCGGGAAAGGCAATGAGGGTGTGGCCGGTTTGATCAAACAAACACCGGGCGCGATAGGCTATATCGAGCTGGCCTATGCCATACAAAATAAAATGACCTATGCCGGCCTTCAAAACAAAAGCGGCAGCTTTATCACGCCCTCGGTAGCGTCAACGAGCGCTGCCGGAAATATTACCATGCCTGCTGACGCCAAGGTTTCGTTGAGCAACACCGACGCAAAAGACGGCTACCCGATAAGCGGGTTTACCTGGGCGCTTATATATAAAGAACAAAACTATGCAGGACGAAGCCGCGACCGGGCAGAAAAAGTAGCCAAACTGCTTTGGTGGAACACCCACGAAGGCCAAAAATATTGCAAGGACCTAAACTACGCGCCGCTTTCGCCGGCGGCAATAGCTGTTACAGAGAAGATATTGAAGTCAGCAACATTTGATGGTAAGCCCTTGCTGCCGTAAACAATGCCTAATGTTTTATGCTCTTTGGAAGATTCCAAAGGGTTTTATTGTGTAAAATTTTAAGAGAGATCCGGACGGTTAATAATAGCTTTGTTGCCAATGACTTTTGCAGACAAAGTAATTCAATTCAACAAACAATTGGATTTTACAGGCAGCCTTCCTGTCGGAATCCGGATAATGAACCCTTTCAAAGAAAACCCGCAGGTGATGGGTTTAATGGAGCAGTTCTATAAAAAGTTTTATAACGATAACAATGAACGGCACCTGATACTAGGCATAAATCCCGGCCGGTTTGGCGGAGGCGTTACCGGTATCCCTTTCACCGACCCTAAACGGCTAAAAGCAGTATGCGGAATTAACTATGAGGGCAAAGAAACGCACGAACCCTCATCAGTTTTTGTTTATGAAGTGATCGACGCCTTTGGCGGGCCGCTTGAATTTTACAAGCACTTTTATATCCATTCCATTTTCCCGTTAGGCTTTACTTTTACAGGCCTAAACGGGAAAGAGGTCAATTATAATTATTACGACAGCCCGGCGTTAATCGCATCTGTTTACGATGCTATCGTCGACAACATAAAAAAGCAAATTGCCCTTGGGGCTTATACTGACACCTGTTTTTGCTTCGGCAACGGCAAAAACGAAAAATTTCTGCGCAAGCTGAATGAAAAGGAAAAATTCTTCAAAAATATAGTCGCCCTCGAACACCCGAGATTTATAATGCAGTACAAATCCAAATCAAAGGACGCCTATATCGATAAATATATTTCGGCTTTCAGAAGGGTTATAATGGAATAACTATTTATACGCCTTTACGGTCTGCCTTGCCTCGCCCAATCCGTCAATTCCCAGCTCAACCACATCGCCTGGTTTGAGGTAAACCGGCGGTTTCATTCCCAAGCCTACACCTGCGGGTGTCCCGGTTGAAATGATATCGCCCGGCAGCAGCGTCATGAACTGGCTGGTGTACGATACCACGTGCGGGATACCGAAAATAAAATTAGCCGTCGTTCCGTCCTGCATGATGTTGCCGTTTACTTTTAGCCATAAACGTAGGTTATGCGGGTCTTCAATTTCGTCTTTTGTAGCAAAGAACGGCCCCAGGGGAGCAAACGTGTCGCAGCCCTTGCCTTTATCCCAGGTGCCGCCCCGTTCAATCTGGAACTCGCGTTCGGATACATCATTATGCAAGACATAACCAGCCACATAGTCCATCGCGTCTGCTTCGCTTACGTAGCTTGCTTTTTTGCCGATAACTATCGCCAGCTCAACTTCCCAGTCGGTTTTTTTGGAATTTTTTGGGATGATTACATCATCGTTAGGGCCGATGATCGCTGTGGTGGCTTTCATAAATATCACCGGCTCAGACGGCGGGGTAGCATTGGTTTCTTTGGCGTGATCGGCATAGTTTAAGCCGATAGCCACCAACTTTGAAGGCCGTGCCAGCGGGCTGCCAAGCCGCGCGTTTCCGGCTATTTCGGGAAGTTTGTTGGCGGCAATAAAATCTGCCAGGCGGTTTAATCCGCCGGTTTCAAAAAAATGTTCGTCGTAATCTTCACCAAATGCCGAGGCATCGTATTTCTTATCATTAATAATTACACCTGTCTTTTCCTTGCCAGGCTCGCCAAATCGTATCAGCTTCATATATAGTCGTTAGTTAGTTGTTAGTTCTATTATTGTATCGACAGAATCAATAACAAATTCGAACATCCGAAATCAATTGTTTAGCGTAATAAATCCCCCGTCTATCGGGTAATCGCAGCCGGTAATAAACCCTGCTTCGTCCGAGCAAAGATATAAAGCCAGCGCAGCTACTTCTTCTGACTTTCCCATCCTGCCAATGGGTTGTGTTTTTGATAGCTTTTCAAACATCTCGGCTTCTTTGCCGGCATAGTTTTTCGCAATAAAACCATCCACGAAAGGAGTGTGTACCCTTGCCGGGGAAATGCTGTTGCACCGGATACCGTCATGCAGGTAATCGCGGGCCACCGAAAGCGTCATGGCGTGTATCGCGCCCTTGCTGGTTGAATAGGCAAAGCGATCGGTAATGCCCACATGCGCGGCGATAGACGCGATATTCAAAATCATACCGCCCTTGTTCGCCTTCATCACCGGTATGGCCGCGAACAGGCAATTATATACGCCCTTTACATTCACGTTATAAACCCGGTCGAAATCCGCTTCGTTGGTATTATCAGCCCGGCCAATATGGGCTATGCCGGCATTGTTTACCAGGATATCGATCTTTCCTATCTTACCAAAGGTATTCAAAACCTGCTGCTGGTTACTTACATCGCAGGTGTAGCCAATAGCCTTGCCGTGTGTTGTAGTTATTTCGTTAACTGTTTCGTTTGCGGCATCGCTGTTTACCTCAATGATGTTGACCGTGGCACCCTGTTTGGCGAAAAGAACGGACATGGCCTTCCCAATGCCGCTTCCACCCCCTGTAATTACCACTGATTTACCGGTTAGTTTAAACATGTTTTTTATTAGAGATTATTTGACGCCTTCTGGCACGAGCTCAATCACCGGTATCTCATAATCCGGTTTTTTAACCGGGAGGGTTAGCTCAAGATCGTTTGCATTTAGCGGTTTATATATCACCTCCGAATGGTCGTTTACAAACTGCGCGTATTTTATTTTACCATTATATCCCGGCAGCGTTAATTTACCGTTTTTAGGATACTGATACACCTGCACGTATAAGCGCCCGCTCGTTTTGTTATAGGTAAGTTTTGTGCCCTCAGGTGTTTGAAAGGCATCCGGCGTATAGGTGCAGTTATAAATGGAAGGCCCGTTGGCATGCGTCCAGTGCGCCAAACTGTCCAGGGCTCGTGTGGCGCGACTATCAAATTCGCCGCGGGCGGTGGGCCCCACATTTAATATCAGGTTGCCGCCATTGCTTACCGAAGTGATCAGCAAGTCGAGCAGCTGGCGATGCGTTTTCCAGGTATTTTCGTCGCGGTAGTAGCCCCACGAGCCCGAAAAGGTTTGACAGGTTTCAAAGGTTTTGCCTTTGTATTTGGCCAGTTCGGCGGGACCCACCTGTTCAGGGGTTGCAAAATCGCCTCCGTCTGTATATTCATCCAGGCCGAGGCGGTTATTTACGATGATGCCCGGCTGCAGTTTTCGTACCAGCTTCAGCAGCTCTACCGAACCCCAGTCATTCTCGCCTTTGCCATGCTTAGCGCCTTTATCCCACGACCAATCCAGCCACAGTATATCAATTTTCCCGTAATTGGTTAACAGCTCGGTGATCTGGTTGCGCATATATTGCCGGTATTTGGCCATGTCGCGGCCTTTGTTTAACCGCTTATAATCTTCTTCGCTATGATTCACCTGCATCAGCGGATGTACATCATCCATCGTATAATCCGGGTGGTGCCAGTCGAGCAGCGAATAATAAAACCCGATCTTCATTCCCTGCGCTCTGAAGGCGTTCACATATTCGCGCACAAGATCGCGTTTGGCTTTGGTGTTGGTAGCTTTGTAATCGGTGTATTTCGAGTCGAACAAACAGAAACCTTCATGGTGCTTGGCAGTCAGCACCGCGTATTTCATGCCGGCAGCTTTCGCCTGGCGCGCCCATTTTGCCGGGTCGAACAGGTCGGGGTTAAACTGGTCGAAATACTTTTGATATTGCGCATCGGTGAGATGCTCGTTGTGCTTCACCCATTCGTGCCGTGCTGCGCCCGAGTACAGCCCCCAATGGATAAACATCCCGAACCGCGCATCCGTCCACCATTCCATGCGTTTTTGTTTTTGGGCATCGGTTTCGTTCCCCAGCTTTTTTTGGGCAACCACAGGCGAAAACATGAACAAACTGAGCGCCGCCAGTAAGGTCAATTGAAGTTTTTTGAACATAACATTTTTTATTAGAGGCAAGAAATCGAGAACCAAGAGCCAAGACAGAAAAGCGTTATATCTTTTAGTCTTGTCAATGGGTTTTGATTATTGCCTTTGGTTTAAATTATGGTTTCCTATCTTGATTCTTGGCTTTTGCCTCTAAAACCCTTGCTTCTCTTCTCTTGCTTCCTGGTTCTCGATTTCTTGCTTCTTTCTCTCGCTTGTTCCCCCAGCTATAACTCAAATATCTTACTCATCAACATCCACTTTCCTCCCTTTGGCGCATTTTTGAGCGGTTGCTGGTATTTCAGCATCAGGCTTTCCCATTCCTGCACCTCGCTGCTGGCCTCGTCCATCTGCGCTTTTTTGTCAAAGCTAAAATTTTCATCCGTTTCTATGAGCATAAACAGCCGGGTATTAAACCGGTATATCTCCATATTGGTAATGCCCGAATCAATAATGCTTTTACGTACCCCGGGCCATATATCGGTATGATATTTCTCGTATTCCGCTATCAGTTCAGGGTCGTCTTTTAAATCGAGCGTTAAACAATATTTATGCATCCGAATTTTTATTCAATGCAACAGGTTAATTGCATCTGTTATTATGATCGTTTAAAAGTATAAAAATAAGGAGAAATAATTGACATCGTTATCAGTTACTTCAATATCAGCACCGGCTTCGCCGCATTAAGCGCGAGGGCGTTCGTGATATTGCGGTGGGTAAGATTATAAAAAAAGCTGTATCTGCCCGGCAGCGCGATAATGAGATGGACTTTATGTTCATCAGCAAATTCAAGAATGCCCTTTACGGTGTCTTTGTTTTCAGCCTGGAAAACCTGGTACCGGTAGTCTGCCAGCAGCCTGGCAAGCACAGAAGCTACCTGGCTGTCCTTTTCGGATACCTGCTTTTTCAGGTTGGTATTTAGTACTATCAGCCGAGGGTGCAGCCAGTTTTTACGGTCGTGAATGCCCAGCAGCGCCTCGAGTTGTGCCATTACCGCGAAATCACAGGGCACCAATGCCAGCTCTATTTTTTCGTACGTAACACAGTCCGGGACGATCAGTACAGGCACGGTGCTTGTTTTTGCTATGGCGATGATTTGTTCAGCCATATAGCTATCGTTTTCAAGCACCGTTTTATCGCTGCCCAGCAGTACCATGTAGGGGTGTTCCTGGTCAATCACCTGGTGAATGGCCCGCAGTAAAGGCAATTCGCTTACCGCGATGTTAATTTTAATGGGCTGGCCGAGTTTTTTGAGCAATTTGTGACATAAGGCGTCCAGGTCGGCTTTTGTTTTTTTCCGTTCATCTATTATATCGTCCGCGCTTAACTGTACAAAATCGGCCGATGGCAATAGTTCGGCATATATGGAAATATAGGCGCTTTTCAGGAGAATAATGCGCTCCACTTTGGCATCGGCGGCAAAACCAACGATGTACCTTAACATGTTTCCGGAAATCTCCGAAAAGTCAACCGGTATCAATAATGTTTTCATCCTAATTTTCTTCTCTTAAGCCGGGTAGCCATTGTATAAACCGCAAACTGTGATAAGTGTTCTTTAAATTGCAGGTCGCACTAAAAGATTTGGTCTGATTATATTAGCCCCTCTCCCTTGGTGCGGGGTTGGGGTGAGGCAATATTATTGGCATGATAACAAAAGGGCAGCAGGTCATCCGGGAATGGTACAAGCGAAAGAGCTGGAAGCAGTTTGCCTTTCAGCAGGAGATGGAAGATGCTTACCTGCAGGGCTATTCCGGTTTGCTGAACGCCCCCACCGGTAGTGGAAAAACCTTCGCGCTCTTCCTGCCATTTTTGGCAGATTTCATCAATAAGCACCCCGACAGCTATAAAACCAAAACCAACAATGGCCTGCTCATGCTGTGGATCACGCCCTTGCGGGCGCTCACAAACGATATCAGGAAAGCCATGCAGGAGGCGTGTGACGAGATTGGGCTGCCCTGGAAGATAGCCACCCGCACCGGCGACACCCCAGCCGCAGAAAAGCAGGCCCTGAAAAAAAAGCTGCCCGAAGTGCTGCTCACCACGCCCGAAAGCCTGCACCTGATGCTGGCGCAAAAGGAATATCCAAAGTTATTTCAAAGCCTGCAGGTTGTGGTCATCGACGAATGGCACGAGCTGCTGGGCACCAAACGCGGCGTACAGGTTGAGCTGGGGTTGTCTAAGTTGAAAGTCCTGAGTCCTGAGTCTTTAGTCCTGAGTCAAGATGCTGTGGCTAACGATAATTCAGACTCCCGACTAAAGACTAAAGACTCAGGACTCCGAATCTGGGGTATCAGCGCCACCATCGGCAACCTGGAAGAAGCGGCCGAGGTGCTATTAGGAAACGATTTTCCGCCTGAGCGGGTAAAAATGGTGCGGGCCAACCTGGAAAAGAAATTGCTGATCAAATCGATCATCCCCGAAAATATTGAAAGCTACTCGTGGGCGGGGCATATCGGTTTAAAGCTGCTGCCGCAGGTGATGGAAATTGTGGCCAAGAGCAACACCACGCTGATATTTACCAATACCCGCTCGCAGGCGGAAATTTGGTACCATGCCATTTTAGACAATTACCCGGAGTACGCCGGCATCATGGCCATGCACCACGGCTCGCTGGATAACGACCTGCGCAATTGGGTTGAGCAGGCGCTGCACGCCGAGGCGCTGCGGGTAGTGGTTTGCACGTCGAGCCTTGATCTTGGTGTCGACTTTCGGCCGGTGGACACCGTGGTGCAGGTGGGCAGCCCCAAAGGCGTGGCCCGTTTTATACAGCGCGCCGGGCGAAGCGGTCACCACCCGGGAGCGGTGTCAAAAGCTTATTTTGTGCCTACCCATTCAATGGAGCTTTTAGAAGGCGCCGCATTGAAGCAAGCCATTGCCGAAGGCGTATTTGAAAGCCGCGATCCCATGCTGCTGACCATGGATGTGCTCATCCAGTACATGGTAACGCTGGCGGTTTCCGATGGCTTCCGCGCGGATGAGTTGTTTAAAGAAGTGAAGACGACTTTCGCTTTCGCAGACCTGAAGCGCAGCGAGTTTAACCAGCTGCTTGATTTTATTACCACTGGCGGCAAAACACTGGCGCAGTACGACGAATTTTTAAAGGTCGAAGTTGAAAACGGCCTGTTCAAAGTAAACAACCGTCGGGTTGCCATGCGGCACAGGCTGAGCATCGGCACCATTACCAGCGACATCAGCATCCGCGTGAAGTGGCTGAGCGGCGGCAGTTTAGGCACCATCGAGGAGTCGTTTATCTCGAAACTGAAACCGGGTAACACCTTCTGGTTTGCAGGGCGCAGCCTGGAGTTTATCCGGGTGAAAGAAATGACAGCCTATGTAAAAAAATCAAACGCCACCAAAGGCATTATACCCAGCTGGATGGGCGGCCGCATGCCGCTGTCGTCGCAGTTATCGGCTATGCTGCGCGATAAGCTGGATGATGTAGCCAACGGCATTGAAACGGACGAAGAGGTGATCGCTTTAAAACCCCTGTTTAACCTGCAGGCCGAACTATCGCACCTGCCGAAGCGGAATGAGTTTTTGATCGAATCATTCAAATCGCGCGAAGGGCACCATTTGATATTTTATCCTTTCGAAGGGCGATTGGTGCACGAGGGCATGGCATCGCTGCTGGCCTACCGCATCAGCAAAATAAAACCGGCAAGCTTTTCGCTGGCGATGAATGATTATGGCTTTGAGCTGCTCACCGATGAAGATATCCCCATTGAGCAGGCGCTCGAAGATGCCAGCTTTTTTTCAATTGACAATTTGCTCGACGACATACAGCACAGCCTCAATGCCAACGAAATGGCACGCAGGCGTTTCAGGGATATTGCCCATATCGGCGGACTGGTATTTACCGGTTACCCGGGACAGCAGGTAAAAAGCAGGCACCTGCAGGCTTCCACATCGCTGCTGTTCGAGGTTTTTAGCGAGTACGAACCAGACAACGTGCTCATACGGCAAGCTTACAACGAGGCGCTGGCTTTCCAGCTCGAAGAGTTCCGCCTCCGGATGGCCCTGCAGCGCATCGTTACCCAAACCATTATATTAAAAACCATTGAACGGCCAACGCCCTTTGCGTTCCCGATCATGGTCGACAGCCTGGGCCGCGAGCGCCTGACAACCGAAACGCTGGAAGAGCGCATCGCCAAAATGGCCCGCCAATATGGCGCGGGCGAAGTGGTAAATACTGAAACCCGCCGGACGAGGAAGCCGGGGATCACACGGAAAAAAGGATTTTAGGAGGAGGTAAAGGGCGAAGGTCAAAGGCGAAAGGTTTTTTGTCAGTGTATTAATTTGTGAAAGAGATACACTCGATACCAGCGTACCACCCGGCACACCTGGTTACACCTGAACACACCTGGTTACGCATGAACCCACTGACAGGATCCTATCAGTAACAAGTTATTATCCTAGAGACGCCCCGATTGATCGGGGCGTCTCTACTTTTTAAAATAATTGATCAGCGCGGGCAGGCAGATCAGGAATATACCAAACGCAAAACCTGACAGCAAGCTGCTCAAAGTCTCAATGCCATGGTCTGTCGTTACGGCGCTTATGATAAACAGCGCGACAGCCAGCATCCCCATAAAAATAACCACGTAAGCACCTTGAGTGGTGAGAACACGCTGGCTGACTCTTAAATATAGTTTGGATAAATAGCTCATCTTTTGACGTATTGACTTTGCGTTAAAGATAATAACATTCCTAAAAGAACCACGGTGCTCGTCTAATATTTGCTATTCCGCAAAAACATCAGCAGATTGCATAAAGATATTTCAGATGAGATCATTTTTAGCCTTCACCCTGTTCCTCTCTGTTTTTTTCACGGCAAAGACAGTCCGCTCGCAAACCATCGACAAAACCATTTTAACCCGGCCGTGGAATGCTTACTGGATCGCTTCAGCTGGCGATTACGGGCGGGGATATGGTGTTTATTATTTCAGGAAAAATATTGAGCTCCCGGCTAAACCTGCATCATTTATTGTACACGTTTCGGCCGATAACCGCTATAAACTGTATGTGAATGGCGCATTGGTTTCGCTCGGCCCGGCGCGTGGCGATACCTATTACTGGAATTTTGAAACGGTGGATCTGGCGCCTTATCTTGTGGCCGGTAAAAATACCGTTTCAGCGATTGTATGGAATGAAGCCGAATACCGCCCGGAGGCGCAAATTTCGCTCCGCATGGCTTTTATTATGCAAGGCAATACCGCCGCCGAAGAAATATTGAATACCGACAAGACATGGAAATGCCTGCGCGATAAAGCATACCAGCCCATTACCGGCATTGGTTATCATCCCTATTATGTTGCTGGTCCGGGCGAGCTGGTGGACATGGGCAAATCGGTAAAAGGATGGATGGCAAGCGATTATAATGACGGTTCATGGCCCGATGCAGGAACCCTTGAGCATGGCAAACCAAAAGGCACCGCCGATGCCTTCGGCTGGATGCTGGTGCCCTCATCGCTGCCGCAAATGGAACGGACGCCGGAGCGCATTCCCGCGTTACGCAAGGCCGAAGGCATTAGCGTACCGGCATCATTTCCGGCCACGAAAACCGCGGTAACTATCCCCGCAAATACCACAGCAACGCTGCTGCTCGATCAAACCCATTTAACAAATGCTTATCTGACATTCGTCTTCAGCGGCGGAAAAGATGCCGGCATTTCGCTTACCTACGCCGAATCGCTTTTTACCGGCATTGACAGGTTCGGTACAAAAAAGGGAAACCGGGACGATGTGGACGGAAAAGTCTTTGCCGGCCGGAAGGACAGTTTGATCTCGGATGGCTCGGCCAACCAAATATTCAACACACTGTACTGGCGCACATTCCGCTATATCCGTTTACGGATACAAACCAAAGACGAGCCACTGGTGATCGGTGATATTTACGGCACTTTCACCGGCTACCCGTTTAAATTCAACGCGAAGCTGCAAACCGGCGATCCGGAGATGCAAAAAATGCTGAATATCGGCTGGCGCACGGCAAGGTCGTGTGCCATTGAAACCTATATGGATTGCCCATACTACGAGCAACTGCAATACATTGGCGACGGCCGCATACAGGCCATGGTATCATACTACAATAGCGGCGACGACCGGCTGGCGCGAAACGCCCTCAACCAAATGGACCACTCACGCATCGCCGAAGGGCTTACGCTGAGCAGGCATCCTTCGTATAGCCCGCAAATTATTTCCACGTTTTCGTTATGGTACATCGGCATGCTGCACGATTACTGGATGTACCGCCCCGATAGTAGTTTTGTGAAAGACAAGCTGCCGGGCATAAGGTCGGTGCTGGGGTTTTTCAGCAAATATCAGCAGTCGGACGGGTCTTTAAAAGACACGCCTTACTGGACGTTTGTGGATTGGGTGATCAGTAAAGGCTGGCAAAGCGGGATGCCGCCAAAAGGTACGACCGGCGGCTCGGCCATTATGGACCTGCAATTGATGTGGGCCTACCAGCTGGCTGCGGAGATGGAAACCAAAATGGGCCTGCCCGACCTTGCGCACCTATATCGCGCGAAAGCGGCACAACTTAAACACACCATCCAACTCAAATACTGGGACGCTGCTAAAAACCTTTATGCCGATACAGAGGATAAGGATATTTTTTCGCAGCACGCCAATTCACTGGCCATACTCTCCGGCATGGTAAATACCGCTTCGGCTTCCGCGATAAGCAAACGGATGCTCGCGGATACTTCCCTCACACAATGTTCCATTTATTTTAAATACTATCTGCACCTGGCATTGGTTAAAGGCGGTTTGGGTAACGACTATATCAACTGGCTGGGCATATGGCGCGATAACATAAAAATGGGCCTCACTACCTGGGCCGAAATATCCGACCTAATAAATAACCGCTCCGACTGCCACGCCTGGGGCGCCAGCCCGAACATTGAATTTTTCAGGACGGTTTTGGGCATTGACAGCTATGCGCCGGGCTTTACCCAAATAAAAATTGAACCGCACCTGGGCGCGCTAAAAAAAGCAAGCGGCGAGATCCCGCATCCGAATGGAAAAGTTGCGGTTGAATATGCGCTTGATAAATCGACCTGGAAAATAAAAGTATCGCTTCCTCAAAACACTTTTGGTGTTTTTGTTTGGAAAGGCAAAAGTTACCCTTTAAAGGCAGGGGAGAATATATTTAGAATATAACACAAGACAGACTTACGAAGTCTTCAAAACTTCGTAAGTCTTTTATCATAACTTGATTAACAATTCACTCAATCAACCTTAATCAACCAACATTGCAATCCCACTGTCAAAAGCGATCAACTGACATAAAAAACACAATCAACACACTGTAATGTTATTGATATATCGTTTATTTGGCTGATAATTATACTGTTATTTGTTAACAATTAAATTCCATTAATTTGTGATATTTACACCGCCAAAATTTGTAATTAACTAATATCAAATATATTCCCGCCAAATCATTTTAATGAAAAATCCTCCTGCCCAGCTAAAAATTCTCTCTATCGACATTGGAGGCTCCCACATCAAGGCGACCATCCTCAACCAAAAGGGTGAGCTGAAGAAAAAGTATGAGAAAATACCCACGCCAGCCCCGGCTAGCCCCGACAATGTTATTATTGCCATAAAAACGCTGGTGAAGGACTTTCCGGAATTTGACCGGATCTCGGTTGGGTTTCCCGGCTATATAAAAAATGGTGTAATTAAAACTGCCCCAAACCTGGGTACCGAATTATGGCTGGATGTTGATTTCGTTAAAAAGCTTGAGGGAGCCCTGGGCAAGCCTGCCCGCGTGGTAAACGATGCGGATATGCAGGGTTTGGGAGTGGTTAGCGGCAAGGGGCTGGAATTGGTTATCACTTTAGGCACCGGTTTCGGTACGGCTTTGCTGATGAATGGCGATTTGCTGCCTCACCTTGAGTTCGCGCATCAGCCTGTTGGCAAAACAAAATCATATGATAAATATATAGGCGAGGTGGCGATTGAAAAGGAGGGCCTTAAAAGATGGAACAAGCGGATGCAAAAGGTTTTTAAAATTTTAAAAACAGTATTCAACTACGATTATTTATACATAGGGGGCGGCAACTCCAATAAACTCACCTTTGAATTGGATAAAAATATGAAAGTTGTTTCAAACGCCGACGGTATAAAAGGCGGCGCGAGGCTATGGATAAAGGAAGATACGATAAAACATAACCAGTCTGTAAAACTTAAATAATTATAACAGCATTTAAAAATCATGGATTTAGATCACCCGGAAATAGAACAATTAGGAATCAATACGGTAAGAGTATTGGCAGCGGATGCCGTGCAAAAGGCCAACTCGGGTCACCCGGGCACACCAATGGCTTTGGCGCCTATAGGGCATGTGCTTTGGACAAAGTTTTTAAATTATAACCCGCACAATCCCAACTGGGCTAACCGCGACAGGTTTATTTTATCTGCGGGGCATGCCTGTATGCTTCAGTATTGCTTTTTATACCTTACGGGATATGATCTTTCGCTGGATGATATAAAAAACTTCCGCCAGATGGATAGCAAAACCGCCGGCCACCCGGAGTACGGTTTATGCCCCGGCATTGATGTAACAACCGGCCCGCTTGGCCAGGGTTTCGCCAATGCCGTTGGTTTTGCCATCGCGCAAAAGCATTTGGCTGCACGCTATAATAAGCCCGGTTTTGAGCTGTTCAATTACAACATATACGTGATTTGCAGCGACGGCGATATGATGGAGGGCGTTACTTCCGAAGCCGCCTCGATGGCGGGCCACCTGGAGTTGGGCAACCTGATCTATTTGTACGACGATAACCATATCTCCATTGAAGGAGGTACTGATATTACTTTTAATGAAGATGTAAGCAAGCGCTTTGAGGCTTACGGATGGCAGGTTCAAAACCTTCCGGATGTAAATGACACGCACGCGCTCGAATTGGCGTTGATAAACGCCAGGGCCGAAACACAAAAGCCTTCCCTGATACGGGTACGGTCATTGATCGCTTATGGCAGTCCGAATAAATCCGGCACAGCGGGTTCGCACGGCTCGCCATTAGGGCCGGATGAGGTAAAACTGGTTAAGAAATTTTTTAACTTCGATCCGGAACAGTCATTTGTGGTGCCCGATGAAGTTTTAGATTATTACCGCAAAAAAGGCGAACGCGGCGTAGACTGCGAGGAGAAATGGAACAAATTATTTAGCGATTATAAAGCCAAATATCCCGAACTGGCAGCCGAGTACGAGTTATTGAGCAAAGGCGGCTTACCAATAGGATGGGATAAGGATCTGCCTGTTTTTAAAGCATCCGACCCAAAAATGGCGACACGCCAGGCATCAGGAAAGGTATTGAACGCTGTTGCCGGTAAACTTCCAAACCTGATCGGGGGCTCAGCCGATTTATCACCTTCTACCGATACCAATTTAAAGGAATATTTCTCCTTCACATCCGAAAACAGGGCGGGCCGCAACTTCCATTTTGGCATTCGCGAGCATTCGATGGGTTCGGTGCTCAATGGCATGGCGTTAACCAAAGGGCTTATCCCCTATGGCGCTACTTTCCTGATATTCTCTGAATATATGCGGCCGCCGATACGTTTGGCTGCCATCATGAAGATAAGCCCCATATTTGTTTATACACATGACAGTATCGGGCTCGGCGAGGATGGCACAACGCATCAGCCTATCGAACAGCTGGCGTCATTGCGTTCTATACCAAATATCACCGTCATCAGGCCGGCGGATGCCAACGAAACCGCCCACGCGTGGCGCGTGGCCCTGCAGCACAAGGGCGGCCCGGTCGTATTGGTATTCACCCGCCAGGGTTTGCCGATCCTCGACCAGGATAAATATGGCAAAGCAGAAAATGTAGAAAAAGGCGCGTATATCCTATCAGAAGCAAGCAAAAATCCCGACCTGATACTGATCGCTACCGGCTCGGAAGTCGCTTTAATATTACAGGCGCAAACCAGGCTTGAAGAAGAAGGCATATCAACCCGCGTGGTAAGCATGCCATCGTGGGAACTGTTTGAAAAGCAGGATGCCGCTTATAAAGAAAAAGTATTTCCAAAGGCAAATCGCAAACGTTTAGCGGTTGAAATGGCATCGCCGATGGGTTGGCTGAAATATACAACCGACGATGGCGATATGCTGGGTATGACCACCTTCGGTGAGTCGGCCCCGGCCGAAGACCTGTTTAAACACTTTGGCTTTACGGTTGATAATGTAATTAAAAAGGAGATCGTAAG
>JAQBOH010000041.1 GCA_028288125.1 Mucilaginibacter sp. | reverse complement strand
ATGGATGTGCTGCGGCGCCTGGCAATATCCCGAAAAATGGGACGCCGCAAAAAGATTTGTGGCAATGGCTTCGGATAGCAGCGTAATGTACTGGCTCAGGAACAAAAGCTCGATGCTTACCTGGCTTAACGGCAGCGATATGCCGCCGAGGGATAAAACCGTTGAATCAGACTGGCTGGCTATCGAAGCCGAGTTGAAGTGGCCTAACCCTACCATTGCCAGCGCCAATGAAAGCGTATCAAAGGTTTCGGGCCATACCGGCGTAAAAATGGCCGGGCCTTATGACTGGGTGCCGCCCAGCTACTGGGAAGCCGATACCACCAAATATGGCGGCGCGTGGAGCTTTGCCACAGAAATTTCGCCCGGGCCGTCGATTCCGCCTTATGAAAGCCTGATTAAATTTATACCAAAAGATTCACTAACGGTAGGCAGCCCCGACTGGCTGTACCATTGCGGAACAACCCAATTTGGCAACACCAATATATTTGATGATGCTTTAAATAACCGTTATGGTAAATCAGCCAATATTAAAGAATATGTGACCAAAGCCCAGGTGATGAACTACGAGGGCCACCGGGCCATGATGGAAGCCTACGGATTGAAGAAGTATCATAACGCAACCGGTGTGGTGCAATGGATGCTGAGCAATCCATGGCCGGGCGTGATCTGGCATACCTACGATTATTATTTATATCCCGCCGGCACATATTTTGGAATGAAGAAATCGCTTGAGCCGCTGCATGTAATGTATTCCTACAAATCGAACAGCGTAAATATCATCAACTCGTTACTTGAAAAATTCAGCGGATTAAAGGTAAAAGCGGATGTATATAACCTTGACGGCACATTGAAATATACCCATTCAGCAACTACAGGGGTAGCCGGAGACGGCGTAAAAGAATGTTTTGTGCTGCCCCCCATCGCCGGTCTCGATCCCGTGTATTTTGTGCGGCTTGAGTTAAAGGATGCTGCCGGAAAAGTTGAAAGCATCAACTGGTACTGGCTGTCCGCTAAAAAGGATGAGTTGAACTGGGCAAAATCAAAATGGTATTATACGCCGCAATCGGCCTTTGCCGATTTTTCGGCTTTACAAAACCTCCCGAAAACCGCTTTGAGCGTCCATCATACCACATCAAAAACCGAAACGGGCACCGTGCATAAAATTACGGTAACCAATACCGGCAAAGCAGTGGCCTTTTTTGTACACCTGCGTATGCTAAAGGAAAAAGGCGGTGACGACGTGCTACCGGTTGTTTTTGAAGACAACTACCTGCTACTGGCGCCCGGCGAAACACGGGTTATAGAATGCAGTTATGAAAATAAGGATGCGGGTAAAGGCACGCCTTATATATTAGTAAGCGGGTGGAATGTGGATGCTCAAAACAGCAAAATAGGCGAAAACGCGGGATTTGGGGAATAGTAACCTTAGACTTACGAAATTTTAAAAACTTCGTAAGTCTTTCTCCAGTTTATCACACCATAGATTTAGCCCGTTTCAGCCAGCTGCCTTTTGTTTCGGCATCCCACCATTTTAGCGGGAACTCAATTTTATCAACCGAGCTTACGATCAGATCCGGTTTGAACGCGTAATGGCTCTGATCTTCCTTATTGGCGATGCCCGAAAGTACCAGGATGGTTTTATAGCCCATTTGAACGCCGCCCTGTATATCGGTTTCCATGGTATCTCCCACAACAGTGGTTTCAGCAGTTTCCAATCCCAGGAATTTACGTGCAGAACGCATCATTACCGGGCCGGGCTTGCCAACCACGAAAGCTTTCCTGCCTGTAGCCTCCTCGATCATGGCAGTAGTAGCTGCTATCCCCAAATTGTTCCATCCCGGTTTTTTTGGGGATGGGTCGCGGTTGGTGGTAATAAATTTCGCGCCGCCCAATATCATATCCACGGCGCGCTGCACCATTTCCAATGTAAAGTTGCGGCCTTCACCCAAAACCACAAATTCCGGGTCGGTATCTACCAGGGTAATGCCGTTTTCATGCAGGCTGGTTAATAAGCCGCCCTCGCCAAGCACATAAGCGGTTCCGTCGGGCCCCTGGTCGCCCAGGAATTTGCCGGTTGCCATCGCGCTGGTGTACACATGTTCCTCTGTTATCTCAATGCCCAGCTTTCGCAGTTTGCGTACCACCTCAAGGCTGGTGCGCTGGCTGTTGTTGGTCATGAAGGTAAAGGGTATATTATTTTCGAGTAAATGGTTGATAAACGTATCGGCGCCATGTATCAGGGTATCGCCGCTGTAGATCACACCATCCATATCAATTAAAAGTCCGTGTTTCATAGTAGTATAGATTAAGGGTTACCTATATAATAACCTATTGTATATATACAAAAATACGCATAAACTAATAGGAAATAAAAATTTAATAACAAAAATCAACTTATGTTGCCAGATTAACATTAAATATGTTGATAAGTTAAACTTCTGTTAACAAGTTAAAAATAATTTGATTTCGTGCGTAACGAACTTGTTACTATATTTATTGCATTGATGTTTGATAAAATTTTGATGAGCTATTTTTTCAGGTTCCCGGTCTGCCTGTTGCTTTTGCTATTTGGCAGCATGACCGCGTTTGCCCAAAATATTGTTATCAAAGGTAAGGTTATCGACGCGGTTACGGAAGAACCCGTGTTTTACGCCACCATCGCTGTAAAAGGCACCTCTATCGGCACCAATAGTAATTTCGACGGCCGTTTTAAGCTTGAGCTGACAAAAAGAGCCGACTCCATTACGGTAAGCTGCATTGGCTATATCCAGCAATCATTCCATATCACCCGCGCGGCCGAACAAACTCTGAATATCCGGTTAAAACCATTTGCCCGGCAACTTAAAGAAGTAAGGGTAACGCCAAAGAGTTATGTAAACCCCGCATGGGAAATCATGAGCGAGGTTATAAAGCACAAGCCTGCAAACGATTACCGGTCTCTGCAGTCCTATCAATATGAAAACTACAGCCGGATTGAGTTGGATGCCACTAACCTAAGCGCCAATTTATTGAGAAAAAAAGGGTTTGATAAGGCGGTCTCACTTGCCGATAGCCTGCATATATCAACGGTTGATCGTCTTCCTGTATTGCCGTTATTTGTTTCCGAAACGGCATCCGACTTTTATTACCGTCAGAATCCGGACTCGAAAAAAGAGGACATTAAACGAACCAAGACAAATGGTGTAGGTTTTGAAGATGGTACCTTGCTGGCGCAATTAACGGGCAGCACTTTTCAGCAGTATAATTTTTACCGCAATTTTGTAAGCGCGGCAGGTAAGGATTTTATCTCCCCGATAGCGGATGGCTGGAAGGCCTGGTACAACTACGAGCTGGAGAACAGGAATGCGGTGATCGATGGCAAAGCCTGTTACCAGATCTCATTCCGGCCTAAACGGGCGCAGGACCTGGCCTTTACAGGGACAATATGGATAGCTCAGGAAAACTTCGCATTGTACCAGATAAAAGCCACGATTGAGCCTTCGGCAAATCTTAATTTTATACACAGGATATCCATTCAGCAGCAAATGGAAGGCAACGGAACCGAAAGGCCGTGGTTGCCTGTAAAAACGCGCATACTGGTTGAAGTAAACCAATTAACCGCCAATACCAGCGGCCTGCTGGCAAAATCCTATACCGCCGCTAAGAATATAATTGTTAATAAGGAATATCCCGCCGGTTTCTTTGACGATGGCATTACAATGGCTGACGACGTTCTGACGCGTGACGAACATTTTTGGGATATAAACCGGCCTGATTCGTTGACAAAAGCCGAGAAATCGGTTTATAGTTTGATAGATACCGTTAAGAATATACCGGCTATAAGGACTTACATTACAGTAGCCGACCTGCTTATAAACGGTTCGTACCGCGTCGGGGGTATTAGCCTGGGGCCGTTCCTGCAAACATACAGTTATAACAGCGTGGAAGGAAGCCGGTTCAGGATCGGCTTTAAGACGAATTCGGATTTTAATAATAAATGGATACTCGGAAGTTACATTGCAATTCGTACCAAAAACCGGGATGTTAAATTTGGTGGAAGTGTCGACTATATTTTATCGAGAAAAAATTGGACTGAGGCAGGGATCGGCTATACGCACGACATTAACCAGGTAGCGCTGTTAAGCGATAACTATTTATACCAGCGCAACAATTTGTTCGCCGCATTCACCCGCTTTGGTCAGATCGATAAAAGAAAGGTATTTGATCAAAACTTCTTTAACGCCTACATACAGCGTGATATTTTTAAAACTTTCACCGAAAAATTCAGCTTTGCGAACTGGTCGCTAAATCCGCAGTTTTTATTCAATTTTTATGAGCCAAACGGGCAAGGCATGGGTCATACGCTCCATGTTTCCGAATTCCAGTTCGAATCAAAATGGTCGCCAGGCATTCAACCCTTGCTTTCCGAAACATTTAACCGCCCGGTTAATCTCAAAACCGATGTAACACAACCGGTCCTCACCTTTCGGTACACACTCGGGTTAAACTTGTTTGGGGGCGACTTTGCTTTTCATAAGTTCACTTTCAATATTACCGAAATCCTGAAAATGGGCGTTCTGGGCAGAGGCAGGTATTCGTTTTCGGCAGGCTATATTCCCTCGAGTGTTCCTTATCCGTTGCTCGAAAATCATTTGGGGAACGAAATTGCGTTCTATAATCCTTACGCTTTTAACCTCATGCATTTCTTTGAGTTTGCGAGTGATAAATATGCAAGCCTGAATTACACGCAGCATTTTGAAGGCCTGTTGCTCAATTCGATACCAGTTATAAAAAACTTTAAATGGCGATTGGTTGCAACGGCAAACGTCCTGTATGGCAGTATTTCATCAACCAATCAGCATAATATTTATGACAATTCTATACCGCTGCGTGGCCTCGGCAGCACGCCGTATATTGAAGCAGGCTATGGCATCGAAAATATCTTTCAATTTATCCGCGTTGACTTTATCCACCGCCTGACATATCGCGACAATGTTGGCGCCATTAGCGGCCAAACCAGAAATTTCGGTGTCAAAATATCCGCCCAGGTCAGGCTTTAATGGTACTATCGAATTTTATCCCTTCTTCTTCTCCGGCTTATGGGCGCTATCTCGGCTTGATGTCTGGTCAGAGCGCTGCCCGCCGGCATTGCTGATACCTTTTTCTTTTAATATTTCTTTCTGATCAGTAAACGCGCGGTTTGATGTCGGTTGGCCCTGGCCGTTATTATTCGTTTTTAAACCCTGGTTAGTTTTCATAATGAAGATGATTGATGATGAGAACAACCACAATAACTATACCGGGAAGGTTTGTATAAGATTAATTTAGCCATCGGATGATTAATAGACTTACGAAGTTTTTAAAACTTCGTAAGTCTGATTAGCTACGGGTAAATGATGGGGCTCGAACCCACGACCCTCGGTACCACAAAACGATGCTCTAACCAACTGAGCTACATCTACCGTTTGGAGATTGCAAAAATAGAAATCTCCACGCGATTTGCAACGTCTTTTTTCGGAAAGAGTGGGAATGTTGAAAGGTTGCAATGTTGGAATGTTATGAAAAGAACCAAGCAAAGTTTAAAACTCCTGAAACGTTACAAACTTTCAACTTTACAACCTTACAACTTTTAAATTA
>JAQBOH010000006.1 GCA_028288125.1 Mucilaginibacter sp. | reverse complement strand
GTTACCGTAATGATAAATGATAAGCTTACGTACCTGTCATCTGCACAGCTGGCTACCCTGCTCCGCTCAACCAATGGCACAACCATACAATCCATCGAGATCATTACCAACCCTTCGGCTAAATATGACGCCGCCGGAAATTCGGGTATTATCAATATCAAGTTAAAAAAGAATAAACAATCCGGCACCAACGGCAGCATAACCGCCGGCGCGGGCTACGGCGCTTACGGCAAGGACAATGAAAATTTGACCCTGAACCATAAAGAAGGCAAACTGAACATGTTCGCCTCTTTCAGCCATAACGATAATAAACGCGTACAGAATATAGGCATCAGTCGCATAATTCCCGACCCGGCGGGCGGGGCGCCAACTTACTTCCGGCAAACTACTCCATTTATTGAAACGGACAATAATAATAGCTACCGCTTAGGCGCTGATTATGACCTGTCGTCAAAAAATACCATCGGGTTTGTAGCGAGCGGTTATTTTAATGGCGAGCAGGACAATATTGATAACCGCACCTATATAGGCCGCAACTTTACGCAGGTTGACTCATCGCTCCGCACTGTTTCGTCTTTTCATCAAACCTTCCATAATATTGCCTTCAATTTGAATGACTCTTTTAAGATAGACTCAGCCGGGCAGCAGCTAAGCGCCGACCTTGATTATTCAAAATTCAAAAACAATTCCGTAACCCAATATATAACCGATTATTACCTTCAAAACGGCGGCATTCAACGGCCGGAAGCATTTATAGGGAATCTTACTCCTTCTGTTATAGATATCCGCACCGGAAAGATCGATTATGCCAAACCGCTCACCAAGTCTTTAAAATTTGAATCGGGCCTTAAATTCAGCGAGGTTAAAACCGATAACAACCTGACTGAGAAATTCTCGGCCGCCGCACCGTATGTAAGCACCAACCATTTTATATATGATGAAAAAATAGATGCGGGCTATGTCAATTTTAATAAAGATTTTAAAAACTATTCCGTACAGCTTGGCTTACGGGCCGAATATACCAGCTCGACCGCAAACGGCGATTCGGCAAATGTGGTACAAATTATACCCCGGCACTACCTCAACCTTTTCCCAAGCGTTTTTATAAATCATACCATCAACAGCAAAAATGAGATCAATTTTTCATACAGCCGCCGCATCGACCGTCCTCAGTATGATAACCTTAACCCCTTTGTTTTTCACTTAGATCCGTATACCTACCAAAAGGGCAACCCATATTTAAGGCCGCAATACACCAATAATTTCGAGCTGAACTATACTTATAACAAAAACCTGACGCTAACCCTGGGCTACAGCAAAACCACCGATGTGATAACCGAGGTGCCCGGTACCGACCCCGCTACCAAAGTGTCGTTTATAACACAGCAAAATTTACAGGTGCAGAATGCCTATAATGCTAACCTTTATTCGCCTTACACAATAACCAAATGGTGGAAAGGAAATGTGGACCTGAACGCTTTTTACCTGGGCTTTAAATCAAATGGCCTCGAGGGCGGCAATTTAGACCGCGGCCAGTTTGCCTATCATGTACGGACGACACAAACGCTGACACCTTACACCGGCTACAAAGCCGAAATAAGCGCAAATTACCAGTCGGACTTAACGTATGGCTTATATGATGTTAAACCCCGGTATTCGATTGATGCTGGTGTCAGTCATTCGTTTGCCGATAAAAAAGCCAATATTAAACTGTCGGTAAGTGATATATTTAACATGCAGCGCAACGATGTAACCAGCAATTACCAAAACACCCACCTGGATATCTCCCAAAAACGCGAGAGCCGCATAACACGTTTAACGCTTACCTGGAATTTCGGCAACAATAAAATAAAAGCCCGCCAGCATCAAACCGGCGCTGAAGATGAAAAAGGAAGGGTAAAAGGGGCGAATTAAGTTTGCAGTGGGCAGTTAGCAATGGGAAAAGTTCGTAGTGGCGGTTTGCGTCGGCGTTTAAAAATGTTCCAACTGCCTACTGCAAACTGCCAACTTCCCCCCTACTGCCCCACCATAAACACGGCGTTGCTGAACAGCAGTTTCCCATTTTCCCAAAAGCTGCGGAACAGGGGGTCGTCAACCATATAAATTACGGTGCCTTTGCCAAGGGATTGTACGCCCAGCAGCAGGCCATCTTTGATCTTTTCTTTGCTTTTATGTCCCACAAACCCGGAAACATAGCCGTCTTTTTTAACCGTGCCTACATTCCAGCCATCATCGCCCAGCAGCTCGTAAATATCGCTGCTCAATTTGAGCGAATAGTAATAAGGCGGCATGCCAAAGCCAAGCGGGTGGGTATTATCGAGCTTTAATTTATAAATAGCGCCCGGCACACTGGAAGTGATGGCTTCTTTTTCGCGCTCCTCGTAAGTACGAATAGGCGATGGTTTTGCTTTTGCATCCGGCTTATCCTCCTTTTTATCTTCCCTTTTCTTGAGAGTAAAACCCTTTTTATCCGCCAGCTGTGCAACCGCGTTTTCTATCGCTATCAGCTTACCGCCGTCGCGCACCCAGCTTTGTAGTTTTTCGGAGGGGAAATCCTCATAAGTTCCGTTGGCAAATATGGCGACATCAAAGTTGCCCAATTTAATTTTGTCGAGGTCTTTATATCTGATAAGCGTTACCGGGTAATTGATCTGCTGTTCAAAAAAATGCCATATCTCGCCCATCGCCTCTGCCGATACACCCTCACCTGTAAAAATCGCCACCCTCGGTTGATGAATATACCTGATAACGGTCGACCCCAGGTCGGCGCCCCTTTCAACAAAACCGGAAGATAACGGCGTTACCTCGTAGTCAAGGTCTATCGCCGTTTGCGTGACAATCCGGTCAAAATCCGCGCGGTCATTACCCGCCCGGGTGATCAGCAGGCTGCCCGCCGTAAAGCTTTTACCCGCCGCCTCAAACGGCCGTTCCGAATATTTTACCCTGATATTCTTTTTCAATAATGCAGCTAAAAACTTAACATCATTTACTGACTGCCACGACGAAACATACGCGTATGCATGCGAATTAACGGTTGCCGGTACTTTAGCCGGTGTCATAGCACCGGCGGCCGGTTTATACGATTCCCGCACGCCGTAGGCATTCAGCCCATAAGCGTACGGCAGCGACCATGCCGTAATATCGTATGTATCCGAATCTGCAATAAAGGTTTTTGGCTCAAATAATACATTCAGCAGCACCGATTTTGGCTGGTAGGCGTTTATCACCATATCATTTTGCCCGGCGCTATAGCTTTCGGTTTTCCCGGTAATATAATTAAACCCGGACACCCGTGTGTTTAAGCCAAAGCCGTATAGTATCCCGTTCCGGTCAAGCAGTTTTGCCAGGGCGTTTATTTTGTCGTTGCTGGTATTTTTAACCACATAGGTTTTATACTCACCCGGCGGGTAAAGCAGGCTGTTGCTGTAAAATTTTTTAAACTCGTTCAGCAGTTTTTGCGCATACGCCGAGGCCGTTTCAATGGTGCTTAAACTGGTGGCATGATGATGGGCTATGCGGTCGGCAAGCGTTAGTGTGTCCCCGCTGCGAGTGATAACCGCCAGGCCGGCGCTGATGCCGCCCTGCTCATAAGTCATACCTATCGAGCCGCTGTATATGGGGTAGGTATCGCCGTATGACGGATAAAGCAGGTCAAATTCTTGCTTCGTAAAATACATCCAGCCGTTCTGGTCGAAGTATTTGGCGTTGTTTTTACCGATAATATTCTGGAATTCCCGCTGCCATGCGGTCACGTCTTTGTGGAAAGGCTCGGCGGCCGGGGCAAAATAGTAGGGCGCGTTATAGCCTTGCTCGTGGTAGTCCACATGTATCTGTGGTAGCCATTGGGTAAACAACGCCATGCGGGCCTGTGTTTCCTTCTGGGTTTGCCAGGCCCAGTCCCGGTTAAGGTCAAAGTAGTAATGGTTCACCCTGCCGCCCGGCCACGGTTCCGCATGCTCGCGCGATGCAGGGTTAGGGTCGGGCGTGGCGCCCTTTACCGAATTATAAAAATTGATATAGCGGTCGTGCCCGTCTGGATTGAGGCAAGGATCCATAACCACCACGGTATTTTTCAGCCATACCTTTGTACGGGCGTTAGCCGGGTCAACCAAATCAAACAGGGTTTGCATCGCTGCCTCGCTCGAGCTTGGCTCGTTGCCGTGCACATTATAGCTCAGCCAAACAATAACCGGCATTGAGCTCAACGGCATGGCCGAAGTTTTATTCAGCCCCGCCAGGTACATATTATTTTTGCGGATCTCTTCCAGCCGGCCAATGTTCTCGTCCGATGCAACAAAAATCGCCAGCAGCGGGCGGTTTTCGTTGGTGGTACCGTACTGCACTATTTTAGTGTTTTTTGCCGTTTTGGCGACATATTTAAAGTAGTCGGCTACCTTATATTGCGGAGTAAACTGGTCGCCCAGCTTATAGCCTAAAAACTTTTCGGGCGATAATATTTCCTGCGAAAAAGCCGCGGAAACGCAAACCAAAAAACTAAAACAAAGAAGTATTTTTTTTGACATAGGGGTAATTCAGCAAACGCAATTTATGAATTATTTTGGTGAAGCGTGAAAAGAGGAGGTGTCTCGGTTTGAAAATATTTTATGCATTAGCATGAACATTCGCCTATAAAATTTACCTTAACAATAAATTGTTTACCTTTTAATAAGGTAATTACTCCATTAACCCGAAAATCCTCACCTTTAGGAAGAATTTTAAATTTAAATTCCACTTTCAAATTGTAAACCCCATTGGAATATAAATAATAATCCATGTCCTTAAATGTAACTAAGTTAAATTTTTCCATTTTACCGTTTATTGATACATATCCTTCAGAGGCAAAATTTTCTACCATAATATAAACATTCTTTTTCTCGTCTGATCTTGTCAAATAAAAGTAGCCAACACACCCCTGTATATCATTAGGGATGGTAGTAAACGTGTGCAGTTTTACATAAGTGTCCTTAGCAACCCTTTTCTTGATACGGGGCGGATTGGCTTTTAGTACATTTTTTTGAAAATGCATAACAGAGTGCAATAAAACAACTATTGATATGAACGTTAATAATTTTGTCATTGGCAAAGGCTTAAAACTAAAAAAGTCACCTGTTAGGTGGCTTGAAAGTATGAATAAGTTTTTTAAAATCAATCCGCTGGTAGCGCCTCAGTTGAATTTATTTCCCCAGCGGGAAGCTAGTTCAAAAGAGTAAACAATCTAATTAAAACAAGTAACCAAAATGATAAATATATAAATCCTAAAATTCTACTACCCTTATACACCTTACCGAATTTAATTATAACAAAACCTATAATAGGCGCTAAAACTATCATCGCTTGGACTGAGAAAGCAAAAAAAAGGTTCAACTTCTTCGGAATATATATATATATCCACATTAAATATCCAACCGATCAATATTCCCAATGCATACAAAGAGAAAATCATACCAAAATATTCAATCCTATAAATTGATAATTTTTCATTGGTTCTTTTCTGTCTTTTGATTATATAAAATAAAGAATATTAATTGTTAGGCAGTCTGAAAGTATGGAAAAGTTTTTGAAAATCAATCTGCGGTAGTGTCTCAGATTGAATTTTATCTGTACAAGAC
>JAQBOH010000061.1 GCA_028288125.1 Mucilaginibacter sp. | reverse complement strand
GCAGCCCATCCGTAGGTGGAGATTAGTGATTAGAGGTTGGAGATCTGATTAAAGATTGGAGGTTAGTTTAAATAAAGCCTTTTGCCTTAGCGAAAACACCTGGTGATAGCAGTAATTTTATAAAAGTAGTGACATTGCTTTGTCAGTGTTCGGAGGTGTATCTCTTGTATCAGATGTATCTCTTGTATCAGATGTATCTCTTGTATCTGCTGTATCTCTTGTATCAGCTGTATCTCTATCACAAAATGATACAGCCTCGATTTTATCTACGCATTCTCCGCGCAATTAAAAATTAGCAGGTTATTTTAATCGAAACGTCAGTTGCAGCTTCTTTCGGATTTCCGGACTTTGCCGACTTTCGGACTAGTCTCAACCTCTAATCAATTTCTTCCTGCCACGCCTTCAATCCACCCTCGAGTGAAAAAACATTCGCATTGGGTATTTTTTGTTTAATGATCTTCACCGCTTCGCCGCTTCGTTTACCGGATGCGCAATACAGCACCGTTTTAACGTTTGCCGGAAGTTTTTCAATATATGGATACAGCTTATCCAGCGGCACGTGCTTACCGCCGATATTAAATTCCAATCTTTCTGACTTTGTGCGGATATCAACCAGTTCAAGCGAATGCCCTTCAAGCCCGCGTTTCAGTTCAGCAACTGAAATCGTTGGAATAGTTACTGTTTCCGCTAAAGTGGTAATATGAGTACCTGTAACGTCACCGATTTTAATGATGCGGCTTTGCAGGCTTTGGGCGTCAAACACAAGCACCTTACCCGCAAGCAGTTCGCCTGTTTTGGTGATGTATTTAATTACCTCGTTGGCTTGCACACAGCCAATGATACCCGCCAGGGTGGGGATTACGCCGCCATCGGCGCAATTGGGGATCTGCGAAGCATTCACGTCGGGAAAAAGATCACGGTAGTTGGATGTTTTTTCACCGTGCTCATTGACGACGTTCCAAACGGCAACCTGGCCCTCGAACTGGTAAATGGCGCCATAAACCAGCGGCTTCCCGGTAATAACGGCCGCATCGTTCAACAAGTAACGGGTGTCGAAATTATCTGTGCCATCCACGATAATGTCGTAACCAGCTATGATATCCAGCACATTTTGCGAAGTGATGTTTATATCGTGCGCAACGACATGTATATCGGGATTTTGCCTTTGCAAATGCGCGCAGGCTACAAGCGCCTTTTTTTTACCGGCATCGGCCGGTGTATACAATATTTGACGATGCAGGTTGCTGATCGAAACCGTGTCGAAATCGGCAATGCCTAAAAAGCCTATGCCCGCTGCCGCCAGATATTGTGCCGCAGGACAGCCGAGCCCACCGGCGCCAACCACAAGCACTTTTGCCTGTTGTAAAAGCCGCTGCGCCGATTCGCTGAAACCGGGTAACGCTATCTGGCAAGTATATCTTAAAAAATCGGGATTCATGACGCGGTTAATTTTTGATGGAGCACACCCTTGATATGCTCCAGTTCTCCGGGTGTGTTTACGTTGGTTAAAGCGTCCGGGTTAGGCGCGCTTAGCAAATTAATATCACTATTAATTAAAACCTTACGCGGGCACGAATAACCCTGCGATAAAAATGAAAGCAAAACCGGGTAGCTCTTTGGCTCCCAGATCGTAATGAGCGGCTCAGGAAATCCATCAAAAGCGTTTTTATAAGCCGTAGCTATCGACGATGTATCCCGGTTAGCTGTTAAATGCCGCAGCGTTTCGTTATCCACTAAGGGCAAATCGCAGGCGACCACCAGCCATGCAGCATCCGGCTTTTCGCGAAAAGCTGATAAAATAGCCCCGAAGGGCCCCAAACCTGTAAACGTATCGGGCAATGTATTGTATCCCACCCCGATTTCTTGCTGCTGTTCGGGCCGGCATGAAATAAATACGTCTTTACAAAAAGGTTGAAGTATATCCGCGACATAATAACGCTGCTCTTTTCCATGCCAATTCACCGCGCCTTTGTCAAAGCCCATCCGTTGGCTTTTACCCCCCGCCAGCACCAACCCATTTATTTCAGGTTTAGATTGCTGCATTTCCATCTTAAAAAAACCGATGATCTTTTCAGTTTCATCCGTCCGGTAAACCGGCAATTGCTGCCAGTTGGGTACCGCTTCTTTTATAAAATCAAAAACCTCCGCATCATCCGCCAGCAATATCATCTTAACATTGGTAAGCTGGTCCAATCGCATTTGCAGCGAGGCTGCTTTGTTGTTGTATATGATAACCACCTGTGCCTTGGCCTGGTGGTGGTTGCCGTTAACCAAAACTACATCTGCTGCCGCAAATGCACCGCGCATTTGAAACGGGTTAAAGGATTGCTGGTAATTCAACTGCTGAAAGTTTACCTGTTCGGTATAATCCAGAACGGCACCGCTTGCCAGTCGTCCCGGAGGCAAAATAACTTCATCTGTATGCGCGGCATCGGCATAAGCGCATTTGTACTCAGGCGACAGGGCGCTTATAACCTGGTCAGACAGTATTTTAATGAGGGTGCACGGTCCGCCGACAATGGCCCATTCATTGCGGCCGAAATTGCCGTACGAGGGGCGGGCCATTTTTGCATGTCTCCCTTCTTTGCCGACAGGCAGGTTATGCTCTTTTGAAATCACGTTTACCTCCTGTTTTTTCGATGAGCTTGGTTTCTTTGATAACAATATCATGACTCATCGCCTTACACATGTCATACACCGTTAGCGCGGCGATCGACGCACCTACTAAGGCCTCCATTTCGACACCTGTTTTGGCTGTGATACTGGCCGTACAATCGACAACCACTTCCTGGCCGTTTAAGCTGATGCTGATATTACAGTTATCCAAACCCAGTGGATGACAAAGTGGTATAAGCTCGCCGGTCTTTTTTGCAGCCATAATACCTGCAATAATTGCCGTTTGAAATACAGAGCCTTTTTTTGTTTGCAGATCGCCATTGGTTAGCTGCACCAATACTTCGGCTGGCAGCACAACAATGCTGCGTGCGGTAGCCGTACGATTGGTAACCTTTTTTTCGGATACATTAACCATAGTTGGATTGCCCTGGTTATCGATATGACTTAGCATTAATTACACTGATTATATTTTGATTTCACCGATCAGAACGGCCATATTCTGAACACCTCGCCTTTTTTAAACTCGTTTCGCCCGAGCGGGAGCTCTATAAATGCATCCGCATCAGCTAAGTTAGCAAAATCGCCCGAACCATTTCCCTCAACCGGCGTAGCCATTAACTGGCAATGCTCGTTACTATGCAATTTTACTTGTAAAAAGCACTTTAGCTGGGGCTGAAAACTGAACCGGTTATTTAAAACAGCAAATTGAGGTGATTTCGCCGGCTGACCTGCCACCGATTGCAGCCACGGCAAAAAATACCGGTAAACACACATAAACGTGGCAACCGGGTTGCCGGGAAAAGCAAATACCAACACACCGTTTTCATGCTTTCCAAACCAAAAAGGTTTACCCGGGCGTTGCTGAACTTTATGAAAGAATTTGCTTACACTCAACTCTTCAAGCGCCTTTGGGATATGGTCGAATTTGCCCATCGATATACCGCCGCTAAGCAGCAGCACATCGTAATTTTGCAGGCAATTTTTTAATTGTCTTTTTATGGCAGCAGGGTCATCCGGGATATGCAGCACGTCGGCATTCAGGCGATGTTGTTTTAATACAGCCTGAATAGTATAACTGTTCGACCGCCTGATCTGGTACGGCGAAGGTGTTTCAGCCACACCTACCAGTTCGTCGCCTGATGAAACGATCATCACCCGCGGCATCTTTTTAACCCTTACTTCCGATTCGCCCACCGAGGCGATCAGGCTGATAAGCGCCGGGGTAATTACCTGCCCCACGCCGGCAACAATGTCATCCAGTTTTTTATCCCTGCCCTGATGATGAATATTCTGATCTCTTTTTATTTCATCGGTGACTAATGTTGCCAGTCCCGCCCGGAGCTCCAGGTCTTCATAACGGATAACTGTATCAGCCGATAAAGGCAACATTGCCCCCGTCATAATCTCTACACATTCGTTATGATCTTCAATTTCAATGGGTGCGTCGCCTGCAGCCTGGGTGGCTTTGATATGGAACGTGCTGATGCCATTTTCAATAGCCTCATATTTCACCGCTATCCCATCCATGGTTACCCGGTTAAACGGCGGCAGGTCCCTGTCAGCTTTGATATTCTCGGCCAATATCCGGCCTAACGACATTTCAAAAGGCACTATCTCTGCACCAAAGTCTGCAGTTTGTGCAAGTATTATCTTTTCGGCTTCCTCAACGGTTATCATAGTGCCGGTATTATTAATTTGATTAACCTAGCCTCCAATGCTGGCCATAGACTCATGAACGCCCACGCCTTCAACCCGCGCCCTTTCAGCTTCCCAGCCATTTTTTGCTTTGTGCTGAAAAGCATTTAAAAGGATATATTTGAGTTGCTCGTCGTCGGTGCCCTGCCTCATCAGGTCTTTAATATTCAGTCCGCCGGCCTCATACAAACAAGTCTTTAATTCTCCTGTAGGTGTAATACGAATCCGGTTACAAGTTCCGCAAAAGGTACGTGAGTATGCAGCTATAATGCCAACACTTCCCTGGTGACCCGGTATTTGGTAATTATAAGAGGTCGAATTTAAAGGGTCAGGAAGTTTTTTGATCAACGGGTATTTGTCCTTTACTTCATCAAGAATACGCATATGGTTCCATTGTATACCGCTGTAAACATGTCCATCGCCATTAAATGGCATTTCTTCAATAAAACGTACGCTAACCGGCAGCTCTTTTGTAAGCTCCGTCAGCGGGATAATATCCTGCGTATTTCGGCTGTCCATTACTACCGCATTTATTTTTACTTCGATATCGTGTTTTAACAGTTCCTCCAGCGTTTCCATCACATTGGAAAATTCATCCCGCCGGGTTATGGTGAAAAAACGGCCGGCATCTAAAGTATCTAAACTAAGGTTTACCGACTTTACGCCAATCTTTTTTAACTCCGGAACATGGGGCGCGGTTAAAACACCATTGGTTGTAAGCGTAAGCTCATTTAAACCATCTAATTTTGACAGGGCGGTCATAAACTGCATAATATCTTTTCGAACGAAAGGCTCGCCCCCTGTAATACGGATTTTTTCAACGCCCATCTTCACCAACAGGGAGCACGTTTGAAGCATTTCTTCGTAGGTCATCAACTCCTTGCGCGATAACCAGCTGAGCCCTTCCTGCGGCATGCAATAAAAGCAGCGCAGGTTACACCTGTCGGTTACCGCCAGCCGCAGGTAATTGATTTTCCGTCCGTGATTATCTGTTAACAATTGGTTATGTTTTAATTAAATTTAAAAGAGCAACGCCGCTCACCAATAATCATATTGTAAAAATAGATATAACAAGTTACTGCAATGTTGATTAAATGTATTTTTATAAGATTTTTACAATGCAGTTCAATAAAATAGCCCGTAATTGCCGTTAAAAGGAATGAACAACATGGCTATATATTTGTTGATATAAAGTTACCAATAGTTAACAGGATTGAAAGAGTTACAGGACATAGTAAACGCGTTTGATGTTGCCAATAAGGCCGGGAAACAAACCGCATTAGCCACAGTTGTGCTGGTGGAGGGCTCATCCTATCGCCGTGCCGGCGCGCGGATGCTGGTTACAGAAGACGGAGAATTAACAGGGGCCATAAGCGGTGGGTGCCTGGAAGGCGATGCCCTGCGCAAGGCCCGGCAGGTAATGGTTCAAAACAAACCCATGCTGGTAACTTATGATACAACCGACGAAGACGATGCTAAATTCGGCGTTGGTTTGGGTTGTAATGGGATAATCCACATACTTATTGAGCCAATATTTTCGGTCGAACGGGATAATCCCATTCAATTATTCAAAGTATTTTTAGCAAAACGTGAACCGGTGGTATTGATCACTGTGTTTTCATTACATGATAAAAAAGGCCCGCAACCCGGCACTTGCCTGCTCTTAAAAAAAGACGAAAGTATAAAAGGCAGTTTCCCGGATGCGGAGATAAAAGACCCTTTGCTGGCCGATGCCAGATATGTGCTTAAAAACGGCAACTCGGTAACCAAAACGTATGTTTACGGCAATAAGTTTACCTGTTTTATTGAATTGCTGCAGCCGGCGGTCTCGCTAGTGATATTCGGTGCGGGTAACGATGCTATACCGCTGGTGCAATTCGCTTCTGTTTTAGGCTGGCATATTACTTTAGTTGACGGCAGGGCAAACTATGCCGTAGCCGACCGTTTTCCACTGGCAAAAAAAATAATTATTTCAAAGCCCGAACATGCGTTATTACAACTTATGTTAGATGACCGTACAGTAGTTATTTTAATGACACATAATTATAATTACGATATGGCCATGCTAAGACAGCTGCTGCCGCTTGAGTTGCCCTACCTGGCTGCTTTGGGCCCGAAAAAAAGATTGGAACGCATATTAGAGGAGCTGCAAAATGAAGGTATGAAAATTACTCCCGGGCAATTGGCAAGCGTTTATGGGCCGGCCGGGCTGGACATTGGTTCGGAAAATTCGGACGAGATCGCTTTATCTGTCATCGCCGAAATGCAGGCCGTATTGGCAAAACGGGCAGGGACTTCCTTGCGGGATAAACCCACAATCCACGACAGGGAACCGGAGCCGCTTATTAACCAGGAACTTACCACCGTCGAAATCAATCATTTTAAATGACCGGCCTCGTCATCCTCGCAGCAGGCGCCTCAACCCGGCTGGGTAAACCAAAACAAAATCTAATTTATCAAAACAACACTCTTCTTCAACGGGCAATTGAAACATGCCTGGCTTCCATATGCAGGCCTATAATAGTTATACTGGGTGCAAATGCTGAAGTTATCAGGCCAACTATTGAAACACTACCGGTTCATATCTTTTATAATAATGGATGGCAGGAAGGCATGGCCTCTTCCATCAGACTTGGTATAGCTGAATTGCAGAAATTTGAGTCGGCTATAACCTCGGCTATCTTAATGCTTTGCGACCAGCCTCTTATTAGTACATCTCTGCTCAATGAACTTGTTCATGCCAAAGAAAAAAAAGGTATAATAGCCAGTGCCTATAATGACACCATTGGCGCACCTGTTTTATTCGACGCTAAATATTTTGACGAGCTTTCGTTATTAACAGGTGCAGAAGGCGCCAAAAAGCTTTTAGCCAAATATCCGGGTAATGTCCATGCTATAGCATTTCCCTTAGGAGGTGTGGATATCGATACCGTGGAAGATTATATGGAATTAAGTAAATAAGGTTATTTACGAAGGGTTTTTAATAGCTCTTTGGCTGGAACTGATTTTACATTACCTTTTCCGTCACTAATAACCAGGCTTTTATTATTTGAAGCAGATGTTTCAACCAATTTGCGAAGTGCTTTATTCACTCCGAAAAGAATTTTTTCAGAAAAATCATCCAAATCAGGGCTCTTAGTTTGAACTATCATTGCTCTGTGTCAAAATTACTTTCCAAATATCGCCATTAATTATTACTTCTCCCAATTCCGGCAAGCTGTGTGCCACCATTTCAGAAACGACTCCCACATTATTCATTATCAGCCACTTATTACAAATTGGGATATACAAGTCTAAAAGCTCGTAAATCCTTTTCAACATGATTCTTCCGGCTTCTAAGGCTACGCTTTCCGGGTTAAACGGCGAAAGGCCGGCAGCTATATTATCTGCATTAACAAATTCCTGGCAGCCTAAAATTTCAGGCAAAACGGTATAGCTCGCAGTAGTTTTGCCTGCTCCGTTGCATCCGGCAATAATGTAAAGATTAGGCATTAGATTTTTCTGGCTTAATGTTTATCAACCAAAAACTTGTAAATCGTGACTGATTTATAAACCTCACCCGGCTTAAGCACCGTGGACGGGAATTGCGGCTGGTTCGGAGAATCGGGGAAATGCTGCGTTTCCATGGCAAAGCCTGTGCGGTGCACGTCCTTTTTTCCTCCGAGCATAGTATGATCTCCTGACATAAAATTGCCGCTGTAAAATTGCAAACCCGGCTCAGTGGTAAATATTTCCATTTTAATACCGCTTTGGTCGCCGGTAACCGCCGCTATTGGCGTATTGATATCGTGTTTATCCAGCACAAAATTATGGTCATAGCCTTTACCTCTTTTCAATTGTTCGTCGTCGTTATCTATGCGGCGGCCAATTGTAGCCGGTTTTGTGAAATCAAAAGGCGTACCTGCAACGGGCTGAATTTTTCCGGTTGGAATTAACGTAGAGTCAACAGGCGTAAAATTATTTGCTTTCAATTCAACAACATGATTCAAAATAGTACCGCTGCCAACTCCATTAAGGTTAAAATACGAATGGTTGGTTAAGTTTACGATAGTTGTTTTATCAGTGGTTGCCTCGTAGCTTATTTTAATAGCATTATCATCTGTGAGTTCGTAGGTTACTGTGCAATTGAGATTGCCCGGAAAACCTTCTTCCATATCTTTTGACAGATACGTAAATGTAATGGAATGGCCGCTTACCTGTTTAACATCCCATACTACATCATTAAATCCTTTTTTCCCGCCATGCAGCGTATTGGGTTTATTATTTATAAACAGGTCATAGCCATGCCCATCCAGTACAAAATGACCTTTTGCTATGCGGTTGCCATAACGCCCTACCGTGGCGCCATAATAGGCCGACATTGCCTTTTTATAGCCGTCGATGTCGTCAAACCCTATCACCACATCAGTTAACTTTCCTGTTTTATCGGGTACCGCAAGGCTTAGCAGGTGCGCACCGTAATTTGTAACCGCGGCGGTTACACCGTTCTTATTTTTTAATATATAAAAATGAGATTGTTTGCCATCAATTGTCTTTTCAAATCCTGAAGAAGGCGGCAAAGTTATCGAGGTGGTTGTATCGGTCATAGTCGTTGTAGCAGATGTTTTTTGGGCAGGCTGATTACAGGCAGCCAAAGATAAAATACAAGCCGGTAAAAGTAGGGCTGAAAGATTTTTAAAAAAGATATTCATTACCTGCTAAATTAATAAAAACTTCAGAAACCCAACTCGCCAAGTTGAACCACGGCGTTATCGCAAATATATGTAGGTACAATACCGGTTGCTGTTATCCTTGTGTCAACGTCACCAGGAAGTGTATTGCCGGTTAATACCAATACCGTATCCAGGCCAAATTTGTTGCCGCCCAATATATCAGTATGCAACGTATCCCCTACCATGACAATTTCCTGTTTGCTTACGGCCCTGTATTCGCGTATCAGGTCATAAGCAAACATAAACATTTGTGAATCGGGCTTCCCGAAACGGATGAACTCCTTACCTACAATATTTTCGATCATGGAAGCTATCCCGCCGATAGCGATGGATACATCATGTACCGAAAGCGGGTAAGCGTGGTCGGTGTTGGCCACGATAACGGGGATCGTTCTTTTACGCAATATGTTAACCGCCTTGTTCAGGTCGTCAAACCAATTAAATCCTTCGTCGTCCAGGAATATGAGCGCATTTACTTTATCGATATTGCTGCTGTTTACCTCGCTTACAGGCAACGTATGTAATCCGGAAGTATCGATGTAATGAGCGGAGTCGGGTGTACCGAGATAAGCGACTATGCCGTCCTTTACTTTCAGGTCCAGATATTCCTTAGTCAGCATTCCCGATGAAACAATCCTGTTGGAGGTTATGGCCGTCAATCCCATCCTGTGATAGGATTCTGCCAGCTGCGCGGGGCTGCGCGATGCATCATTAGTAACAATATAATATTCTTTTTTCTCAGCCTCCAGGTACGAAAAGGTTTTTTCGATGCCCGGCACCAGCCCCTGGTAGGTTTTGATCACACCAAACGCATCAAAGAAAATGATCTTATACCTGTCGATTATAGATTTAAAGTTTTCAATGCGTTTCATGTTAGTGATTGGAGTTTGGTGATTAATGATTAAATTATTGCGTAACTAACATAGATACTTTCTCTTGCTAGCCCGCTCATTTGATCCCCAGGGCTTTGATAATTTTCTCTGCATTAAAATCCCGGTCAACAGAGGGCAAATAGATTTCAAAAGCTTCGGACTGTAATTTTTTTGCGTATTGTTCATTAAAAAAGTATTTGCCGTCTTTTATCACGTAATTTAATATAAAAAAACGATAAGCTTCCTTTAAGAACCTGATTTCGTCGGCAGTTACCGGGTTAACTTTATGATATTCTTTTAAAAAGATAATAAACCTGTCTTCCATCATGGTATTGATCACATAACTGAAGACCGTACGGTCACCCACATCAGACACGACCCGGCTAAAAAAATAAAAATCCAACAAGCGGTAACTCATCCGGAACCAATCATAATCCCAGCGTGAATACAGCTCGAGGTTAGACGTCACCGAAAAATTGCCAATATTCCAATCGATAAAAACCGGGATGATCTCGAACGACTTCATATTGTAATTTGAGCGGTTTTTGAGGAACAGATCGCAGTGGGATTTTAAAAAATCAACCTGCATGGCCGTTCCGAAATTTTTCTCATTGGTTTCCAGCTGTTGCTGCAAAGCAAAAATATCAGTACGTAAAGTCTTGGATGATTTTGGAAGCACATTTTTCACCCGCGAGCAGGCTTTGTGGAACTTTCCGAGCTGCTGACCTAATTTTTTAATATGGTGGTCCTCAAGCCGCCGGGGCAAGCTATCGAGTATACGGCTGGGATTATAAAAAATAACCCATGCATCTGTTTTACCATGCTTGTAGCGATAAATATAAACCCGGTTGTTTTTCAATAATGATTTGGCCAGCAGGTTCTCAAAGGGATAAAGCAGGTTATTAGACAAGCTGTGAATGATGCGATGATCTTCTTTAAAATGCTCATATTTTCCAAAATACGAGAGTTTGGCGATAACCATATCCTCGTCTTCAAAAGTGATACGAAATACATGGTTTGTTGAAACCATAGCACTGATATCCTCAATCTTCCTGATTGATTTTGAAGCATCGTATCCTTCCCATGCTTTTTTTAGTATTTCCTCATAATCCAGCTGTACCTGGACTTTGGAAGCCCTGACAGGGAATAGTGGATTAACAAGGTTTTCGGGCTGTAATTCGATCTCTTTATTCACAACAACTACTAAATAATTTCAAAATACCTCTTAAGCTCCCAGTCGGTTACGCTTTTCGCGAATTGACGCCATTCCCAAAGGCGTGTATTGGTAAAATGTTGGACAAATGATTCTCCAAATAGCTCTTTAGCTATAACCGACTCCTTCATTTGTGACGCGGCATCATGCAGGTTTGACGCGATACTGCCGTTCTTTTTATCCAGGTAGCCGTTGCCTGTGGTTGCGGGGATATCCAGGGAAAGTTTATTTTTTATGCCATATAACCCCGAAGCCAATGCTGCCGACATGGCAAGATAAGGGTTGGTATCTGCCCCGGGGATGCGGGTTTCCAGCCGTGTATAACTTTCGGAGGGATGCAAAACGCGGAAAGCTGTAGTACGGGTGTCAACACCCCACGTCATAGTAGTGGGTGCCCACGCGCCTTCAACCAGCCTTTTATAGCTGTTAATGGTAGGCGCATACATCGGCAGCAAATGCGGCAGGCAATACAGCTGACCTGCCAAATATTGCTTATGCAATTCGCTCATATTGTACTGCGCATTTGCACTGTAAAATAGATTTTTAGATTGATCTTTATTCCACAGGCTTTGGTTGATATGTCCGCCGCAGCCGGGCAGGTTTTCGTTCCACTTGGCCATAAATGAGGCCATGACGCCATGTTTGTAAGCTATCTCCTTAACGGCGGTCTTAAATAATACAGCATTATCGGCGGCCTGTAAAATGTGACCGTGCACAAGGGCGGCTTCAAATACCCCGGGGCCGGTTTCGGTGTGCATCCCTTCTACCGGGATATTAAATTGCAGCAGTTGGTTAAACAGGTCGCTATAAAAATCGTCCTGCTGCGAGGTACGCAAAATTGAATAGCCAAACATGCCCGGCGTCAGCGTTTCTATATTGGTAAAGCTTTTTTCCTTCAACGTTTGGGGCGTCTCCCTGAAATTGAACCACTCGAACTCCTGTGCAAACTCCGGATGATAACCCATGTCCGCACATTGCCGGGCAATTCTTTTTAACAAGCTACGCGGGCAGGCTGGCAAATCATTTCCATCAGCCTTACTAAAGTCGGCTAAAAAAAACGGGATGTTATCCTGCCATGGTATGGTACGAAAAGTAGAAAGATCGATACGGGCCGGCTGGTCGGGGTAACCGGTATGCCAGCCGGTGAGTTGCACATTATCATAAACGGCATCGCTGCTGTCCCAGCCAAATACCACATCGCAAAAGCCGTAGCCATCCTGCAGGCCATCGATAAACTTTTTATGATGAATTACTTTTCCGCGTAAAATGCCATCAATATCGGCGAAAGCGAATTTTATTTTTTTTATATCGTTATCCTTCAGGTAGGAAATGATCTGTTCCTCATTCATGACAGTGCAGCATAATTGGCGGGGGCAATTTAAGCAAGATAAGTAGAATGCTGAACAATAAAATCAATCTGTTTGTTTGTTCGCCCACCCGTAGCCCCGTTGTCTGTGTCCTCACAGACAACCGTAGATTGTTTGTCAGGACACAAACATTGGGAACAGAGGAAAAAAAATCCCCCGGCTAAACCAGGGGATCTGTAACATATAGAGAAGTTAGGGTGATTAAACTTTTGCTGATTTAACAGTTTTAATAATAACCGCCGCAACTTTATACGGATCGGCAGCTGAATTCGGGCGACGATCTTCCAGATAACCTTTCCATCCTTTTTGAACGGTATATAAAGGAATACGGATAGATGCGCCGCGGTCAGATACGCCGTAGCTGTAATCGTTGATAGAAGCTGTTTCGTGTTTACCGGTTAAACGCAATTCGTTATGTGCGCCGTATACCGCTATGCACTCAGCAACCGCGGGACGGAAAGCCTCGCAAATTTTATCATAAACTTCTTTGCTTCCGCAAGTCCGCAAAGTAGTGTTTGAGAAGTTAGCGTGCATGCCCGAACCATTCCAGTCTAATTCGCCAAGCGGCTTGCAATGCCAGTTGATCGAAACGCCGTGGGCCTCGCCTATTCTTTCCAATAAATAACGGGCGACCCAAATTTGATCGCCGGCTTCTTTAGCGCCCTTTGCAAAAATCTGGAATTCCCACTGGCCTGCGGCAACCTCGCCGTTTATACCTTCAACATTTAAACCTGCTTCTAAACAGGTATCTAAATGTTCTTCAACAATTTCGCGTCCATAGGCATTTTTTGCGCCTACCGAGCAATAATACGGACCTTGCGGGGCAGGGTAACCGCCAGCCGGGAAACCAAGTGGCTTATCAGTTTCGGGATCCCATAAAAAATATTCCTGCTCAAAACCAAACCAAAAATCATTATCATCATCCTGGATGGTTGCGCGGCCGTTTGATGGGTGCGCTTTACCGGTTGAATCCATTACCTCGCACATTACCAGGTAAGCATCCAGCCTTCCGGGATCTTTACAAATAAATACAGGCTTCAATACGCAATCTGAAGAGCCACCGGGCGCCTGTTCGGTTGACGAACCGTCAAAGCTCCAATCCGGACAATCAGCCAAATTTCCGCTGAAGTCGTCTACAATTTTTGTTTTGCTGCGCAGGCTTTGGGTGGGTTTGTAACCATCAAGCCAAATGTACTCAAGTTTTGTTGCCATCTTTTGATAATTTTATTAATTTGGGTTCAGATTGTATATTTTGTAACGTTATCTACAATAATTGAGGCGAATTTAAACTATTTTTATAAAAATCATTATGAATTGTGGAAAAATTTACTAAATTTTTCGGAAAGTAACATTTAAACTACCAAAATCTATAAAAAATGATTGATCCAATCTAATATTGTAACTAAAACTTAAATAAACGATAAAAAAAGCAAAAGCCGCATTGGATACATGCGGCTTTTCAATCAATATAAATGTCTAACCTTTACTTCGCCGATGCGACGCCCCAAAAACAACTGTTCCTGATTTTTTTTAACGATAGTGTGTCAACCTGGGCATCGTTATCAAATGTATGTTCCGAATTGAGTAAATAAAGCCTCGCGGTAGCATTATTATAAAGAAGTATGGTAATGGCTTTTGGTTTACTGCTTGTTTTTTCATTAACGTCTATCTCCATTCCGTTAATTATTTTATTGCCATGGCCTATTTCCTTTGGTTTGGTTGAGGTGATCCAGTTTACATCGTAAATAATTTTTTGCTGTGGAATTTGGGCGATAAGCCTTTTGTAGCTATCCGTTTTTTGAATAATTTGAAGCAGTCATTTAACTCATGGGTCCGAAACCGTGGCATTCCCATAGTTCTTTTCGGGGTTATTTATAACACTATCCTTTTTCCCGCTTACCGTAACAACGGTTTTTGTTATATTATTTGAAACAGGTTTTGGCTTTGACTGGTCGCATGCGGCCAGGCCGACAAACAAAAAACCGGTTAAAGCAAGATGTTGTATTTTCATGATCGGTAATTAATATACGTATATACATCCGGCGAAATGATTTGTTTAGATAGCGGATGCCGCAAGCCATGTGATTTATATTTTCCAGGAAAAAAAATCCGAATTCCAAAATCCGAATTCCAAAATTCTCTATATAATCTCTATCTTCGGCCAATTTAATTTTCTATCTAAAATCAAAATACATTATGAAGATAACTGTTGTTGGCGCCGGGGCTGTAGGCGCTACCTGCGCGGATAATATCGCCAGGAAAGAACTGGCCGAAGAATTGATCTTGTTAGATATCCGCGAAGGTTTTGCTGAAGGCAAGGCCATCGATATGATGCAAACCTCGGCCCTTTTAGGTTTTGATACCAAGATCAAAGGTGTTACAAACGATTACGCCGCTACAGCGGATTCGGAAGTTGTGGTCATTACGTCCGGCCTGCCACGTAAACCCGGCATGACCCGCGAGGAGCTTATCGGCACCAACGCCAACATCGTAAAAAGCGTTACCGAAAACATCGTTAAACATTCGCCCAATACGATTATCATCGTGGTTTCGAACCCAATGGATACGATGAATTACTTGACCTTTAAAACGTCAGGTTTACCAAAAAACCGTATCATAGGCATGGGCGGTGCATTGGATTCAGCCAGGTTCAAATACTACCTGAGCCAGGAACTTGGCTGCTCGCCTGCCGACCTGAACGCGGTTGTGATTGGTGGCCATGGCGACACCACTATGATCCCCTTGATACAGCATGCTACCTGGAACAGCATCCCGGTAACGCAGCTATTAAGCAAGGAACAGCAGGATAAAGTAGTTGCAGCCACCATGGTTGGCGGTGCAACGCTTACCAAATTGATCGGCACCTCGGCTTGGTACGCACCCGGCGCCGGTACCGCGTTTATGGTTGAAAGCATTGTGCGCGATCAGAAAAAAATGATTTCGTGCGGCGTAGCACTTGATGGCGAGTATGGCCAAAAGGATATTTCGTTGGTAGTGCCTGTTATCCTCGGCAAAAACGGTTTCGAAAAGATCCTCAATTTTAAACTAAGCGATACCGAGCAGGCCGAATTCAACAAAAGCGCCGACGCGGTGCGTAATATGAACCAGGTGCTGGTAGATACGGGGGTGATTTGATCTTCTATAATATAAAAAAGGCTTTCATTAACCCGATGAAAGTCTTTTTTGTTGATAGTCCATTATTCTGATAAGGTAAATGCTATCGGCACACTATATGGCATGCGAACTGCTTTACCATCTTGGATAGCGGGCATCCATTTAGGCGACGATCGCATAACTCGTAATGCTTCCTCATCGCAGCCACCACCAATCCCTTTTACAATCTTCATTTCGGTTAGGGAACCGTCTATTTCAACGACAAAAGATATAATAATACGACCTTGAATGTTATTCTCTCTCGCAACTACTGGATACCTGATATTATAGGCTAAAAATCTACCAAACTCTTCCACCCCCCCTGGAAAGTTTGGCACCCCCTGAAGTGGTTTGAATCCGGTAGTATCTCCTGGTGTGTATATACCTCGTAGATATGTATTTGAAGAGGATACCATTTCACCGTTACGGTACACATACATAAAATCCCCTGTAGCTGTCTTGTCTCGCCACTTTCCTTCTGCCAGCCCATCCCTCACTTCACCTTCGGAATAGGTATTTTTAAAAGTTTCGTCTAAAAATTCGAGCCATTTGCCATTTCCATTTTCGGCCAGAACCTTTCCCATTGAATCATTGCATTGTTTAAGAAAAATTTTATGATCATTCATGTAACTTTTAATGCTATATAACTTTCCATTAGGATAATAGTTAACGATATTGCCATAAGCTTTCCCGTTTTTAAAGTTTTCAACCCGCATATGGTGCCCGGTTGGAAAAAATGTAATTTGAACGCCTTGAAGCTTTAAACTTTCATAAGTTTTGGTCAAAGAGGTGCCAATCAGCCTGATCTTACCATTAGGATAAAATTCTCTTACCACGAACAATTTACTACCCGCCGCCGAATCAGGAGGTGATATAACTAACATGAAGTCGGCGTTAGCCGTTGAGGAGGCAAGAGCGCCTGACTGCATTACATAGTATACAGCTTTATTATTTTTTTGCGCATCGGCCGCATTGCAAAACAATAAACTTAATCCTAAAATAAAAATTGACTTAAACATACTGAATATTATAAAGTTTAATAAGCATTTTAGTGCTACTCTCCTCGCTATTTGCACCGAAATGCTATTGGAACACTATAAGCGACCCGTATGGGCTTACTATTTTGCAAGCCGGGCCTCCATTTCGGCGATAACTTAATAACCCTAACCGCTTCTTCCTCGCAGCCATCGCCAACTGGCCTTTCTACCTTTACTTCAGTTAACGAACCATCTCGCTCGACAACAAAACTAATGATCACAGTACCACATGTATTATTTTTTCTGGCAAGTTCTGGATAGCGAATATTTTTGGAAATAAATCTCGAAAATGCCTCCATCCCTCCCGGGAAATCTGGCTGTTGCTCAATTGATATAAATACTGTTGAATCGCCGTGCCTATCAATATTCTGCGTAGTCGGCGGCGACGAAGATACCCGTTCACCTTTATGATACGTATGCTCAAAATATGCATTATTTGTGAACCCCCACCACGCCCCTTCTTCCAGGCCATCCTTTATTTCACCTGTTATACGGTTAACCGTAAAAGTTTCGTCTAAAAATTCAATCCATTTGCCATTTCCGTTTTCGGCGATTACTCTGCCCGTTGAATCATTGCATTGTTTGAGAAACATGTTTTTTTCGTTGATATAACTTTTAATGCTATATAACTTTCCATTAGGGTAATAGTTAATTACATTGCCAAAGGCTTTCCCATTCCTAAAGTTTTCAACCCGCATTCGGCGCCCGTTTGGAAAAAATGTAATTTGAACACCCTGGAGTTTTAAGTTTTCATAAGTTTTTGTCGAAGAACTGCCAATCAGCCTGATCTTACCGTTAATATAAAACTCTTTTACTACATACAAATTCTTATCCCCGGTTGAATCAGGCGGCGATATCACCAATATGAAATCGGCACTGTCCTTAACGGGCGCTATAGCGCCGGAGTAGGTTAAATAGTATACTGCTTTATCACTTTTTTGCGCATCGGCGGCCTTAAAAAACAATAAACTTAATCCTAAAATAACAATTGACTTGATCATGCCCGGGTAAAGGCCATAAATTTAACAGAAGTTTTCTTACTTTATAATTAATCAGTTGGAAATTTTTTGTTTACGGTATGCTGCGTTCTACCTTAAATTTAATTGCATCCGTGATTCCAGCCGCCAACAACAAACGAGTTGATCTTTGCGGCTATGTCCTCAAATAAGCGGCCGGGCTCTACATAATTGGAAGGCATATCGAACCATGTATTGTCGTCAAACACATAAAATTTTACCCTGGCCCCATAATGCTGATAACTATCCGTATTAATGGTAATATAAATATTCAGGTTAGGCGTTACACCTTGTGCCAATTTATACTTGTAGGTATTTGTCGCGGTTAAAGCATCCATAAAATAAACCTGGCCCGAACGCTGGGCGCCGGAAAGATCTTTCATTGTATAACTTCCGTCTATATTTATCTGGACCAAAACAGGGCTGTAGTTTAACGGATCATGGCGTACGCATGGCTCTTTTTGCGGAGCACGATAAACTGTTCGGTGTTGTGTTGCACTGGCAAAAACCATAAGCAGGAATACAATAGCAACAATAGCCGCTACAAAATTTGATTTAATTTTTTTCATATTAACAGGGATTAGTCCGAAAGTCCGAAAGAAGCTGCAACTGACATATCGGAAAAAATTACTTAAGTTATATAGAAGGTTTAAAGAGAAAATACTATCGTATATTATTATAACAATTAAATAAGTCAATATATCAAACCAGTCGAAAGTGCCGGGGACAATGGAAAAATATTGACCGGCCTCGCTGACAAAAGGAAGCAATAAGAGCATAAATTTGGCTGGGATAGTTAAATATTTATGTATGGATAAATAACTTACAACCAGGCATAAGGCCGTATACCATACGGCATCTGAAAAATGTCCCCTGAAAAAAAGCGACCATAAAGAAGGAGCTGTCAAAAAGGATTGCGTATGAGAGATACCCAGCCAATGAAACAAAACAATTTGCGGGTTGAATAAAAAATAATTGGCCGCGCCTAGCAACAACGCAACCAATGCTGAAACAAGTAGATAAGATGAGTTATAATATGATCTCATTCAGACGAAATATTATCCTGTCAGTTCTTCCGCCAGTAAATACCCATATAAATGTAATTTTAAAAGGAAAGTAAATCAAGGTACCTATATAGGTACCGTAACAGGCAATCGCATTGCAGTTTATTACCGGGCATACAACAACAAAGCCCGTGCTTTCGCATCGGGCTTTGCAACTTATTATTGATCCGGGCTAATACTTACTTAAACGTATCATTGCCTATCCCGCCGTTGGCCATCGCGCTTTTAACTTTAAATTCGATAGGCTGACCAACAATAGTAGTTTTTTC
>JAQBOH010000030.1 GCA_028288125.1 Mucilaginibacter sp. | reverse complement strand
ACCGGGTTAAAGAAGGACGAATTTGTTTGCGATTGCTCGGATATCGACGAGATCATCGTTTTCAGGGAAGACGGCAGGTGCATCATCACCAAGGTGCAGGACAAGGTTTTTGTGGGGAAAGAAATTATTCACGCCGCAGTTTTCAAGAAAAACGACGAGCGTACCGTGTATAACATGATCTACAAAGACGGGCAAAGCGGAATAAGCTATATAAAACGCTTCTCGGTTGTAGGCGTTACCCGCGACAAAGAGTACGATTTAACCAAGGGCAGCAAAGGAACAAGGATATTATATTTTTCGGCAAATCCGAACGGCGAAGCAGAGGTGGTGAATGTGCAGTTGAAGCCGCACAGCAAATTGAAAAAGTTGCAGTTTGACGAAGACTTTGCCTCGCTGGCGATCAAAGGGCGTAACTCAATGGGTAATATTATCACCAAATACCCGGTTAAAAAGGTCATATTGAAAAGCAAGGGTGTTTCTACGCTCTCGGGCCGTAAAATATGGTATGACGATATTTTAAAGCGCCTGAATGCCGATGGCCGCGGAAAATACCTGGGCGAATTTGATGGCGATGACCGGATATTAACCGTGTTGAGTACAGGTGTATATGAACTTACCAGTTTCGATCTGAATAACCATTTTGATGACAAAATGCTCATCATCGAAAAATATGACCCCGCAAAGGTTTATTCGGTAGTGCATCTTGACGGCAAATCAAAAAACCACATGGTGAAGCGCTTTGTGTTTGACAACGTGGCAATCGGCAAACAAACCAGCATTATCAGCGACGAAAGCGGCTCCAAATTGATCTTAATATCAGGCGCGGCACAAACCATCGTCAGCATCGAACAACTGAAGGGTAAAGAACAAACGCCGGAAGTAATAGAAGTTGATCTTTCGGAAATGATAGATGTAAAGGGCATGAAGGCGATGGGTAACCGGCTTTCGCAACATCCTATAAAAAAGGTTGAGCTATTGAAAGAGGTCAATCCCGAGGTTGAAATAAGGGAGGTTGAGAATACCGAAGAGCCAATCGAAAATGAGCCAGCGCAATTGGATGAAACCAGCGCCCCTGCCGAAGTTCCTGCTATAAAATCAGAAAAAGAAAAGCCGCCGGTCATGCCCGTGAAACCAGCCGGATCAGTGGAATCAAAATCTATGGAATCACTTCCTGAACAATCGGTGGAATCATCCCCGCCATCGGTGGAACCCCAAACGGAACCTCCTCCTAAAAACATTGATTTTGAAATTACCAATCCCGATGATATTGAGATAGATGATAAAGGGCAATTAGGATTATTTTAGAATGGCAAAGTGGGCAGAAAGAGAATTGATCAGGGTGCAATTCCAATCCTCGCAATTTCACCAGGCGTTCCTATGGAACGCTTTCCCTCTTAATTTTTTTCTACCAACCAGACGTCCCTATGGGACGTGTTCTACGCCATGATCGTCCCATAGGGACGTCTGGTTGGCAGAAATGCAAAAGTCTTTTCCACGTTCCGTCAGGAACGTTTGGTGGCGGCGCGAAGATTCGAATTGCGGCTATTGATTAAACTGTCGCCAAAAAAGCCAGCAATTTTTCTATGGCCTCGGCCCGGTGGCTTATGTTGTTTTTTTCTTCCAGGCTTAGTTCTGCAAAGGTAGAGGTATAGCCATCCGGCTGAAAGATCGGGTCGTACCCAAAACCTTTTGTACCTGAAGGCTCGTGGCGGATGGTGCCCTCTATTACGCCTTCAAAAAAATGTTCCTTATTATCCCAGATCAGGGATATTACTGTCCGGAAACGGGCCTTCCGGTTAGTGGTATCGCCTAATTTCTTTAATACCTTATTGATATTACCCGTATGGTCGCCCGGTTTTCCCGAGTACCTTGCTGAGTATACGCCGGGCTCGCCGTTTAACGCGTCAACCTCTAAGCCGCTATCGTCGCCGAAACAATTCAGCTTATATTTATTGTGTACAAAATGGCTTTTAATGGATGCGTTTTCATGAAAAGTAGCCCCGGTTTCGGCAATATCATCATAACAGCCAATATCATCAAGGCTGTATAACTTTATTTTCCCTTCAATTTTGGCAGCAACCTCTTTCAGTTTATGGCTGTTATTGGTTGCAAAAATCAATTGCTGCATCGGTTTATAGTTTTTTCATCTGCTCCCAAAAAGCCTTTTTATAATCCTGGTTGTCCATCATCTCATCAAAGCTAAAACTTAATAGTACAGTACAACTATTTATTTGTTTGGGCTGGTTGGATGCAAGTGTTTCAATATCCGCCGGCATGGCATTATTGCCAAGTAAAAGCAATTTGCCTGGTTTAAAAAACTCTACCAGACCGGCGAATGTAACATCGTTGTATTTTGCTTTATTTAAGATGGCAATATCATCCAGCCTAAATTCCAAACGTTTAAGGATGTTTTCCAGCGCGGTAAGATGGCTTTCAGCTATAAATTCCAATTCGGGATAATGTACTACGACAAGAAATTTCTTCTTGTTCCCGCCAAGGTAATTAAAACTAACGTCCGGCGTTGTAATTACCGGTTGGGTCACCGGTGATTTACTATATTCTAATTTATCTTTATTTAGCAGGTAGATTTCATCCTGCATAATAAAACTAAAGGCCGCCGGGTTTTCAATGTTCATTTAACAAATTTTAACCAAAAGTAGTTAAACTGTTTGAAGCATTATCGGCATATTCGCACAATTCCGCGCCGATATATCAAATGACATGAATTATACAGCCGGAATTAATAAATTTTACAGAAATTTGAAGTTTTTACCCCCGCCGGTACAGCGGGTTACATTATCCATAAAATAGATGAGAAAGTTTGGAGTAGCCATTTTAAGTATTATTTCAGTTATATCAGTTGCCCGGGCGCAGGTGCATACGCTTGATAAAATTGCCGGCGTGGTAGGCAGCGGCATTATTTTACAGTCGGATATCGAGTTAAAATATGCCTCATACCTTGCACAGGGCAATGCTCCGGACCCTGCAATTAAATGCCAGATATTACAAAGCTTATTAACGCAAAAGTTATTAGCCCAACAGGCGGTTATCGATAGCGTAGAGGTAAAGGAAGATGAAGTTGATAACGATGTTGACCGCCGCATGCGCGGGATGATTCAGCGTGCGGGCGGACAGGAGCGGCTTGAGCAGTTTTTAGGCCGGTCGGTTATCCAGTACAAGGATGAGATACGTCCGGATATTAAAGAGGCGCTTGTTGCACAAAAAATGCAGCAAAAAATCACCACCAACGTAAATACAACTCCACAGGACGTTAAAAAGTTTTTTGATGCGATACCAAAGGATAGCTTGCCATCTTTTAACAAAGAAGTTGAAGTGGGCGAGATCGTATTTCAGCCTAAGCTGAACAAGGATGAAAAGGAAGCTTATCGCCAAAAGGCAGAAGACTTGCGTAAACGGGTTATAGGCGGCGAAGATTTCGGCGCCATGGCGCGTTTGTATTCCCAGGATCCCGTTTCGGCAACTGAAGGTGGCGACTTAGGATTTAATGACCGCAGCGCGTATGTTAAAGAATTTTCGGCCATGGCGTTTAAATTGAAAGCCGGTGAAATTTCGCCGGTATTTGAAACCGATTTCGGGTTTCACTTTTTGCAGGTAATTGAACGACGGGGCGAACAAGTGCACGTACGGCATATCATAATAACGCCCGCTATTACCCAGGCAAGTTTGGATAGGGCGAAGGCCAAAGCTGATAGTATTTACGACCTGCTAATAAAAAACAAGAAGATAGATTTTTCGTCGGCTGCTGCTTATTACTCTGATAGCAAGGAAACCAAGTATAACGGCGGAATGATGTTAAATGCCGACAATGTTGAAGCACGTACTACCTATATCCCGACAGATAAACTGGATCCGCAGGTAGCGCTGATCACCGACACAATGAAAGTAGGCGGCATTTCGAAGCCGCAAGTGTTTACCGGGCAGGATGGTAAAAAAACCTTTAAAATACTTTACCTGAAATCAACAACAAACGCGCATAAGGCCAACCTGGCCCAGGACTATCCGAAAATAAAGGAATACGCCACCAACGATAAGATCAACCGCACGGTTAGCGACTGGTTCCGGAAAAAAAGGAAGCAAACCTTTATCAAGATCGACCCGCAATATCAATCGTGCCCGACGCTGTTAGGCTGGGGCACCCCTGAAACGACTGCAGCAGTTAAACCTTAATAAGATATGCAACACCGCTCTGACGTGGAAGCTGCGGATGCTTTAAGGCAGGCCTATCAGCAAATAAGCGCCGAAATAGGCAAAGTGATCATCGGGCAGCAGGAAGTGCTGAAATTTGTGCTCATCTCTATTTTTAGCAATGGACATTGCCTGTTGGTTGGTGTACCGGGACTAGCAAAAACCCTGTTGGTGCAAACGGTAGCGCAAGTGCTTGACCTGGATTTCAAACGCATCCAGTTTACGCCCGATTTGATGCCGTCGGACATCATCGGTTCCGAAATATTAGGCGAGGACAGGAACTTTAAATTTATTCCCGGCCCGGTTTTTTCAAATATTATACTTGCTGACGAAATTAACCGCACGCCGCCAAAAACGCAGGCGGCGCTATTAGAGGCGATGCAGGAAAAAGCGGTAACGGCCGCGGGCATTACCCATAGATTATCACTGCCGTTTTTTGTTTTAGCCACGCAAAACCCGATCGAGCAGGAAGGCACCTATCCTTTGCCCGAAGCCCAGCTTGACCGCTTTATGTTTCACGTGGCCCTTGATTACCCGACTTTTAAGGAGGAATTGCAGGTAGTTAAAAACACCACATCGTCAACACAATCCGAAGTTAATAAGCTGTTAAACGCCGAGCAGATCATTTATTTTCAGCAACTGGTCAGAAATATCCCGGTGGCTGACAATGTGCTGGAGTATGCCGTTAAACTGGTATCAAAAACGCGCCCCCATGGTGAATTGGCATCGCCGGAGGTTAAACGGCTTTTAAACTGGGGAGCCGGACCCCGCGCGTCGCAATTCTTAATTTTAGGCGCCAAATGCCACGCGGTGATCAGCGGTAAATATTCGCCTGATATCGAGGATGTGCAGGCCATCGCGAAGCCTGTTTTACGTCACCGTATTGTGCGCAGCTATCATGCCGAGGCTGAAGGTTTATCAACAGACGACATTATTGAGCGGCTTTTTTAAACTGTTTAGAACCGTTCCCTGTAATTTTTGTTCCGGCATTAGCTTCTTATAGTCCGAAGGTACCTTCTATTATGATCAGGAAACAAAACTTCAATATACCTGGCGCTAAAGGCCGCATTATACTTATCGACGTCACTTTTGATGATGCCCTAAAAAATGCGCCCCTTGTTATTTTTGCACATGGATTTAAAGGGTTTAAGGACTGGGGGGCGTATAACCTTGTAGCGCAATACTTTGCCGAACACGGGTTCCGGTTTTTAAAATTTAATTTTTCTCACAACGGCACCACAACCGATAACCCGCTCGAATTTAAGGACCTGATAGCCTTTAGCGATAATACTTTTTCTATTGAACTGGAAGACCTGAACACGGTAATTGACTTTGCAAGCAACGGATCATCGATGCCGGCGGTGAGCGATAGTTACCTGATCGGGCATAGCATGGGCGGCGGCATAAGCATCATTAAAACGGCTGAAGATGCACGGGTCAAAAAGCTGGTTACTATGGCGTCAATTTCAAGTTTCCGTAATTTATGGCCGGAGGAAATAGAGGCGCAATGGCGCTTACAGGGCATTATTTACATGCCCAATACACGCACCGGCCAGCAAATGCCGCTGAAGGCGGGCCTGCTGGACGATCTTGATAAAAACGGGTCCCGCTTAGATATATTGGCCAAAGCCGCAGAAATAAGCCAGCCGTGCTTAATCGTTCACGGCAGCGCCGATACTTCGGTGCCATTTAGCCATGCCGAGCAATTGAAAAAAGCAATGCCGGATGCCGAACTGCTCATCGTTCCCCGCGGCGATCATACCTTTGGCGCTTCCCATCCTTATACTAAAAATATCCTACCTGCTCCCTTACTTGAATTTTGCAGCCAGGCAATAGCCTTTTTAAACAGGACTTTCTTTTAAACGATAAGCAGCTATATTCCGTTTACATATGTACAGCCAATCGAAATGACAGCCGAGTGTAACAAATCCATTCATCTTCTGTTAAACCGGCGCAACGGCGTATTTTTGCGGCACGTTTTTTAAGTTACTATATGAATTTATCCGGGTCCCAAAAAAAGGGGAGACAGTTCTTAAATCCCATACCGACAGATACAGGAAGCATCGGCAAGTTAATCCCTATATTAAAGGAATACATTAACAATAAGGCTGAAAATGTACCGAAACAACCCCTGGGGCCATTTTATACTGATACCTCCATTTTTCAAACGCCGCCTAAAAGCGGTTTACGAATCACCTGGATAGGGCACTCGAGCTTATTAATTGAAATAGATGGCAAGCGGATACTCACCGACCCGGTATGGAGCGACCGGGTGTCATTTTCATCCTTTTTTGGGCCTAAACGTTTTTTTCAACCGCCTTTAGCGCTTGACGAGCTGCCGCCATTGGATGCTGTCATCGTTTCGCATGACCATTATGACCATCTCGATTTTCAGACAATTAACTATTTTTCAGAAAAGGAAGTTCCGTTTTATTGCTCCCTCGGCGTAGGACGATACCTGGAACGCTATGGAATAGATAAATCCTTTATAAGCCAAATGGATTGGGGCGACAGCGTAATGCTGGATAATGACTGCGTGATAACGGCCACCCCTGCCCGGCACTTTAGTGGGAGAGGCATCATTGGCCGTAATGAAACGCTATGGTCTTCCTTTGTTATAAAGGGCAGTAAACACAACATCTTTTTTGGTGCAGATTCCGGCTGGTTTCCGGGCTTTGAAAGTATAGGCGATCAATTTGGCCCCTTTGATTTGACGATGCTCGAAATAGGCGCCTACGGAAAATACTGGCCCGATATCCATATGGGGCCTGAAAACGCTTCAAACGCGCATCTCGCTTTAAAAGGAAAAATTATGATGCCCATTCATTGGGGAACTTTTAATCTTGCTCCGCACGCCTGGTACGAGCCAATTGAAAGATTGGAAGAGATTGCCGGGAAAAAAGATATTCAACTATTCGCGCCGCAGCCCGGCCAACCGACTGAAGTAACCGGGGCATATTCGTCGGATTGGTGGAAGAGGTATTTATAGTGCCGATGATTTAATGCTTCTAATGGGGTGTCATGGTGAGCCCCGTATAATAGGATTTATCGCTGCAAAGCAATATGTAAACGAAGTACTGTTTCATATAAATGCATTTGTCCCCAATAAAACATATGTAATCCCCACGCACCGTGGTTCGACGGAGCTCACCATGACACCCCTCGCTTGATTTTCTATATATTTTTCGCCAGCCAATCGCCTACTTCGCTTGTTTTATAGGCTTTGTTTTTCCCGGACAAGTCTTCTGTTACAATGCCTTCGGCCAAAGACTTATTGACAACCGCCCGAATCAATTCCGCTTCTTCTTTTAATCCGAAAGCGTCTTCAAACATCATAGCGGCAGATAATACAGTTGCCAGCGGGTTAGCGATATCTTTACCGGCCGCCTGCGGGTAAGAACCATGAATAGGTTCAAATAATGAAGTGTGGACACCAATAGAGGCAGAGGGCATTAGTCCCATTGAGCCGGAAATTACGGAAGCCTCGTCCGTTAAAATATCACCAAAAAGGTTTTCGGTGATCAACACATCGTACGTGTTTGGCCACTGAACCAGGCGCATCGCTACTGCATCAACAAACTCGTAGCTTACGGTAACCTCGGGGAAATCTTTTTCCATATCCTGTACGGTTTCGCGCCATAAGCGGGATGTTTCCAATACATTGGCCTTATCTACGCAGCATAGTTTTTTACCGCGCGTCATCGCCATTTCAAAGCCTAATTTCGCCAGGCGCTGAACTTCGGCCCGGGTATAGGTGCAGGTATCAAAAGCGGTGTTTCCATCATCTTTTCTGCCTCGCTCACCAAAATAAATACCACCGGTTAACTCACGGAGGATAATAAGATCAGTACCCTCGATACGCTCTCTTTTTAGCGGTGAATTATCGATCAGCGATGGAAAAGTAAATGTAGGGCGAACGTTGGCAAACAACCCCAGTTTTTTGCGCATTTTCAGCAGTCCTTGCTCCGGCCGAACGGTGGCTTTTGGGTCGTTATCAAAACGCGGATGCCCTATGGCGCCAAATAAAACGGCATCGGCTGCCATGCAAATCTCGTGTGTCGCATCCGGGTAAGGCTCGCCCACCGCATCTATCGCGCAAGCGCCGGTTAAAGCAGGCGTCCAGGTAATTTCATGATCAAATTTTTTTGCTATTGCGTTCGATACTTTAACGGCCTGGTCAATAACCTCGGGCCCAATTCCATCTCCCGCTAAAAGTGCGATATTCAGTTTCATTTATTAGTGTTAATACGTGTTCTTGTTTCTTAATGTCTTGCTTCTTTAAATAATATTCAGCATTTTCTGCGTCGCCTTAATAGCGCAAACGGTTTGGTCTGAATCCAATCCCCTGGTAATAAATTTCTTTTTGTCGGTTTGCCAGGTAATGATCGTTTCGCACAAGGCATCCGAGCTGCTGCCGGGGGCTATCCGCACCGCGTAATCGATCAGTTTTGGCAAACATCGCTGTTTCCTGGCATAAACCATTGCCAGCGCATTCATAAAAGCGTCAAACTGGCCGTCACCCTGGGCGTTCTCTTCGAACTTTTCGCCATCTATCTTTACCGCAATGGTCGCCGACGGGCGTAGGCCCATCGAGTTCATTAACACGTACGATTCTACAATAACCTTCTGTTCATACAGGCTACTATCCAAAACATCCGAAATGATATAAGGCAGGTCTTCTTTGTTTACCGTTTCTTTTTTATCACCCAATTCAATCACACGCTGGGTCACTTTTTTCAGGTCGGCGGCATTTAGCTTCAGGCCCAATTCCTGCAGGTTTTTTTCAATATTCGCTTTTCCCGAAGTTTTTCCCAAAGCATATTCGCGTTTTCTTCCAAACCGCTCCGGAAGCAGGTCGTTAAAATATAGGTTGTTTTTATTGTCACCGTCAGCATGTATTCCCGCTGTTTGCGTAAATACATTGTCGCCAACAATAGGCTTGTTCGACGGGATCCTGATCCCCGAAAATGTTTCCACCAACTTGCTCACCTTATAAATAGAAGATTCTTTTAGGCCTATCTCAACTTCCGGCGCAAAATCATGAATAACGGCAACAGCGCTGGCCATGGCTGCGTTGCCCGCTCTTTCTCCCATGCCGTTTACGGTTAAATGCAGGCCGTTTGCCCCAGCCTTTACAGCTTCCAGCACGTTGGCGGTGCCCAGGTCGTAATCATTATGCGCATGAAAATCAAAATGGATATCCGGGTATTTGAATTTTATGTCTGTTATATATTTGCACGTTTCCCCGGGGGTTAAAATCCCGAGTGTATCTGGCAATAATATTCTTTTTACAGGTTGTGTCGAAAGGAAATCCAATAGCTGGTAAACATATCCGGGCGAATTGCGCATGCCATTGCTCCAGTCCTCCAAATATACATTGGTTAAAATGTTTTTGCTTTGAGCCAGCTCAATTACGTGCTTTATTTCGCAAAAGTGCTGTTCAGGCGTGCGCTTAAGCTGATGGGTTAAATGATTCAATGAGCCCTTTGTCAATAGGTTTTGAACTTTAACGCCTGAGTTTACCATCCAGTCGATTGAAACGCCGTTGTCTACAAACGACAGTACCTCGATGCGGTCTGCATACCCATTTTCTTCGGCCCAGGTTAAAATGCTTTTAACTGCCTGGAACTCGCCTTCGGATACCCGCGCGGAGGCGATCTCGACCCGGTCGACATGCAGCTCCTCCAACAATAATTGGGTAATGGTTAGTTTTTCTGAAATGGAAAAAGACACGCCCGATGTTTGTTCTCCATCGCGAAGCGTAGTGTCCATTATCTCTAATTTCCTTCTTTCCATTGTAGTGGATTGTCTTTGTTGGTTATGCAGTACTTAGATAATTTAAACAATGTGCCTTAAAAACTATTTGACATAAAACGCTCCAAAATATATTCCAATCTCTGTGAACTTTGTGGCTCCTTTGTGATCTCTGTGGTTAATTTTTAACACAGAGGCCGCAAAGAATGTACTGAGGACACTAAGATCTCATTGTATTTGCCACACAGTTTTATCATTACTTTTTAGGCGAGCCTTTCAAACCATAAAATTGGTATAAAATTAAAGCGGGAGGGTTGCAGCAAATTCTTCAATTTCTCCTTTTATGCTTTGCAGGTAATCGATATCGTCAAAGCCATT
>JAQBOH010000181.1 GCA_028288125.1 Mucilaginibacter sp. | reverse complement strand
TAGTTCGCGAACTTAAATGTTTTTCAAGAAAAAAAGAGACTTACGAAGTTTTTAAAACTTCGTAAGTCTAAAAACACGTAACTAACATCCAATTTCTATTTACCTTGGCTCCTGATTCTTGAATCTTGATTCTACTATGAGAGCTGTAATACAACGCGTTTCGCAGGCAAGCTGTACTGTCGATAATAAAATAACAGGCGCTATACAAACCGGTTTTGTGGTGTTGCTGGGTATTGAGGATGCCGATACTGAGGAAGACCTGCAATGGCTGGCGCAAAAAATTTCGGGACTCCGTGTTTTTGGCGACGAAAACGGGCTGATGAATAAAGCGCTGGCTGATGTCGATGGGGATATTTTACTCATTTCGCAGTTCACGCTTTTCGCGCAAACAAAAAAAGGGAACCGGCCGTCGTTTATCCGTGCTGCCAAACCGGAAAAAGCGATTCCGATGTATGAAAAAATGATAGCCGCGCTTGAAGAAGCAACAGGAAAAAAAGTGGCCACCGGAATTTTTGGCGCGGATATGAAGATCAGTCTATTGAACGACGGCCCGGTTACGATCATAATGGATACAAAGGACAAGGACCTCCACTAATTTTCCGAATTAAGTTGAATTACACGAATTTTCGTGCATAGCTGTTGTGCACCGGCGTATTCAATTTCTTCTTCAATCCATTCGTGTAATTCGTCTAAATTGGTGACATTCGTGTCAATATGACTATTAAGGAAGCACAGCAACTGGTAGATAAATGGATAAGCACCACCGGTATCCGTTATTTTAACGAGCTGACCAATACCGCCATTTTAATGGAAGAAGTGGGAGAGGTGGCCCGCGTTATGGCGCGGCAGTATGGCGAGCAATCATTTAAAAAGTCGGATACCGAAGTAAACCTGGCTGATGAAATGGCAGATGTGTTGTTTGTGCTGATATGCCTGGCTAACCAAACAGGTATTGATCTGACTGATGCGCTGGAAAAGAATATGGAAAAGAAAAATATCCGCGATGCAGACAGGCATAGGAATAATGAGAAATTGAAATGAATTTGCTTATGTCATTACAGCAATGACAAAATACTTAACTGAGCTTCACAAGTTTATCCCCCTCCAGCACCGGTATAGCCGTTGTCAAATCCAGCTGTAGACAAAACTCGATATCCTTTTCAATACCTAATTTTTTTAAGCGCTCGCTATGGGATGTTTTTTTGAGGTATTCATTGATGTCGTCCTTCCCAATTTGGTACAGGTCATTGGCGGCGATGGCCGCGTCGTCAAGCATAAACGGAATGTCTTTCAGTTGCTCAACTACAGCGCCCGCAAATAAAGTATCCTCGAGGTTGAAATTATTTTTCCACCCGGAACATAGCAGTAAAATGTTTTCATCCTGCTTTTTTAGCCAATTGCACAGTGAGGTGAGATTTAAGAAGGAGCCGATAACTATTTTTTTTGCTTGCCGCGACAAGTGCAGGGCATGGGTACCATTGGTGGTGGTCAATACTATAGTTTTACTCCATACTTTTTCGCTGGTATATGAAAACGGCGAGTTGCCGAAATCAAATCCTTCAACAACCTGCCCGTCGCGCTCGGCGGCCAATAAGTATTTAAAGCCCTTTTCGCGGTAAGCAGCGCATTCTTCAACCTGCGAAACGGGTATAATGGCTTCAGCGCCATTGCCGATCCCATAACAAATAGAGGACGTTGCACGGAAAATATCAATGATGACGACGATATAATCCTCCACATTATAAAGCGGGATAAGCGCGGGGGTAAGGCAAACGTTTAGCTGGTTCATTGGTTCACTCGTTAATTAGCTCATTGGTAATTGTTTATTGGATACGCAAAAGGCAACTAATAAACCAGTGAACTAATAAACTACTTATTAAAAGGGGGTTTAACAATCTTTGCTTTTATCTTATTCTCCCTGATGCTGATGAAAATTTCAGTGCCTTCTTTGGCGAAGTATGTTTTAACATAGCCCATGCCTATGGCCTTTTGCAGGGACGGCGACTGGGTGCCTGAAGTAACTTTACCAATATTATTTCCATCAGCATCCACAATTTCGTAATCGTGGCGGGGGATACCGCGGTCTATCATTTCAAAACCAACCAGCTTACGCTTTACACCTTCAAGCTTTTGCTGCTGCAATGCTGCTGAATTGGTAAATTCTTTGCTGAATTTGGTTACCCACCCCAAACCCGCTTCAAGCGGCGATGTGGTATCGTTAATGTCATTGCCATAAAGGCAGAATCCCATTTCTAAACGCAAGGTATCCCGAGCGCCAAGGCCGATCGGCTTTATGCCAAAAGGTTCGCCGGCTTTAAAAATGGCGTTCCAGATATGTTCGGCGTTTTGGTTGTCAAAATATATTTCGAAGCCACCTGCTCCGGTATATCCCGTTGCCGAAACCAGCACGTTATCTATACCGGCAAACTTTCCTTTTTTGAAGGTGTAATATTCCATCGACGCAAGGTCAATGTCAGTGAGGCTTTGCAACGCTTCCGCCGCTTTAGGCCCCTGGATTGCCAGAAGGGAGGTGCGGTCTGAGATATTCTTCATGTCGACACCCATTGTATTGTATTTGGATATCCAATCCCAATCCTTTTCAATGTTCGACGCGTTAACAACCAGCATATAGGTTTTTTCGTCTATACGGTAAACCAGCAGGTCATCAACAATTCCGCCGGTTTCGTTGGGCAGGCACGAATACTGCACCTTTCCGTCGTACAGTTTTGAAGCATCGTTGCTGGTAACCTGCTGGATGAGGTCGAGCGCGTGGTCGCCTTTTAAAATAAATTCGCCCATATGACTCACATCAAAAACCCCGACGCCATGGCGTACGGTTTCATGTTCGGCATTTATCCCCGCGTATTGCACAGGCATGTTATAACCTGCAAACGGCACCATTTTAGCGCCGGCCTTGATGTGTATGTCAGTTAAAGCAGTATTTCTCATAAAATATCAGTTAAGCGCAAAAGTAGGAATGATTTACGAATTACGAATTCAGATTTTCGATGTTTGATCGTCAATTACACCACTAATCGTAAATCTAAAATCGTAAATCAGCTCACGGTGTTATAAAATCTTATGAGGTTTTGGGTAACGGTATTTATATCGTACTGTTGTTCAATTAATTTACGCGCATTAGCGCCTGTTGTTTTACAATATTCCTCATCGGCAATACAAAGCTTGATCGCATCATAAAATTCATTCCTGTTATTAGCGATCAATATATTTTCCCCATCTTTAAAATTGATCCCCTCGGCACCCAGCGATGTGGAAATAATGCATTTCTGCATAGCCATTCCTTCTACAATTTTTACGCGCATCCCGCCGCCTGATAATAACGGCACTACCATGATTGACTTGCTGTTCACAAATTCCAGCGCATCGTCAACCTCCCCCTGGATAAATATTTTGCCCAATACCTCGTAGTCGTCAAAACGCTCCGGGGTGTCATTTCCTGCCACATAAAAGCGTACAGGCAGTTCGCCGTCAATCAAATCCTGGTAAAAATTATCCAGGAACCATTCAATACCCTCCCGGTTAGGCAGCCAGTCCAGCGACCCTAAAAAAAACAGGCTCGGAAATTCAGTCAGGCTGAGATCGGGCTTGTACTGTGTAAGATCTATTCCGACAGGCAATATTTCTATCGGAATTTTAGTTCCGTATTCAAGCAGTGTACTTTTATCTTGCTCGGTGAACACCGCGATTCCATCGAAGTTATTTAGCTGCAGCAGCTCGTAGTTCTTTATCCGTTTGGCGTGCATCCGCAGGTACGATTTTTTAAACGGATCTGATTTTTGCTGCGACAGCCTTTGCCATATCTGGTTCTCGATATTATGCGCCCGGTAGATTAGTTTTGCCTTTGAATGTTTACGTACTGCCGAAACGTATAACGACATCATAAGCCCCTCAAACTGGATAATATCGTATGATGTCTTTTTTAATTCAGTTATAAGCCGCTTTTCAAATTCGGCATTATAGTACTTATTGATATTGAACGAGGTTTTACTGAATAAGTTTATAGCAACATCAATTACTGAAACATTGATATTAATGTTAAAAGCCCGATAATTAATTTTTGACAGCAGTTCTTTATCCTGCTCGCTATGCTCGTGATGGATTTTTTTTGCATTAAGTGCCACCAGTGAAACCTCGTGACCGAGATTCACCAGGCTGCGAATAGTATTACAAACCACAATTGGATATCCGCCATTTTGCGGGAATGGAACGCGATGTGTTAAAATAAGTATCCTCAAGAGGCTGTTGGTTTTCAACAAAAATAATTAATTTGAGGATAATAGCGAATGAAGCGCGGAGGTGAGCTTAATTAAAGAATGTCCTTATTGAAACATCTCCATCTGTGGGTCGGTTACCCTGAATGTGCGGCGATGATAGGGTGTAAAGCCTATTTTTAAAATGGTTTCGCGGTGTTTTATGGTAGGATAACCTTTATTGGTATGCCAGTCGTACTCGGGATGCTCGGCGGCAATTTTTTTCATGTAATCGTCGCGGTATGTTTTTGCGAGTATAGATGCTGCAGCGATACTGAAATATTTCGCATCGCCCTCAACAATGCATTTATGCGGCATGTTTTTATATTTATTAAAACGGTTGCCGTCGATAATCAAAAACTGGGGAGATAACTCCAACTTTTCAATCGCCCGGTGCATAGCAAGGAAAGAAGCATTGAGGATATTGATTGAGTCAATCTCTAAATTATCAACCAACGCCACGGCATGGGCGATCGCTTTTTGTTCGATCTCAATCCTTAACGCGTACCGTACGTCTTCAGGCAGCTGCTTCGAATCATTCAGCAGGCCATGATCGAAGTTATCAGGAAGTATTACAGCTGCTGCAAACACAGGTCCGGCCAAACAGCCGCGCCCTGCTTCATCACAACCGGCCTCAATCAATTCTTCCTGGTACCTTGCTAGCAACATAATTAATTCCTCAAATATCAAGAGTTTCCGGGAACAGCTTATCTATTGTGGAGAACTTTTGATAACTAAAAAACCCGGAGGGTAAGCAACGTGACATCGTCGATAGGCTTACCCTTGATCACTATATCGATATGGTTCATTAGCAACTCGTTAAATTCTTCGGCGGGCAACTCGCCATTTTGCCTAACAAATGCAAAAAGATCTTCTTCTTCCCATTTTTTTGCGTCGGAGTGTTCATGGTCCATTAAGCCGTCGGTATAATTTACGATAAGGCTGCCCGGTTCAATATGTACTTCGCCCTGGTTAATAAAAGGCAGCTCATCAAAAACGCCGATCATGGTCGTTCCCAATTTAAGGGAAGTGATCTCACCCTTTGAATATATTATCGTCGCATTATGGCCGGCATTGATGTAGTTGAGCTTACGGGTTTTTTCGTTGTATTTGGCCAGGAAAAGCGTAATAAACCGCTCTCCCTTGGTATTATTTAAAACCACGCCGTTCAGGCGTGTTATCACATTGTTCAGATCATCTTCAACCGCCGACCAGGCATGCAGGCTGGCCTGGAAATTTGCCATTAATAAGGCTGCTGATATCCCTTTGCCTGATACATCGGCGATACACCACAAAAACTCATGGTCATTCAAACGGATAAAGTCAAAATAATCGCCGCCAATGTTTTGATGGGGAATATATCTTGCGCCAACTTCAACGCTTTTGTCCTTATATACTTTTAAGGGTATAAGCATATTCTGCACCTCAACTGCCAGTTCCATTTCGCGCTGAAAGCGCTCAGATAGCAGCCTTTCCCTGAAAAGGTTTTTATTTTCAAGTGCAACCACAATAACATTAATAGCGGTTTGAATAAAGTTAAGGTCGTCGTTAAGTAATTCTGCGGAAGGGTTAAAGTCACCGATAAGAGCGAAGGCAAGGGCCTTCTTTTTATGATAGATGGGGATGAAGTAATCGTACTTATCAAGCAGCTTATCATTTTGTCCCGCCAGGGGTATGGTCGACCTTATTTTATTTAATTTTAAACAGGCTTTATGCAGTGTGCTTACAGGCTCGATATCACCTCCATACTTAGCGAGCAGGATATAGCTGCCATCCCGTTCAATCAGGAAGCGAAGTTTGCCCACTTGCAGGTAGTTTTTTAAAATCACCTGCAGCATCTGTATCAATACAGGCGTACCGGTATTTTTGTTGATCGCCTGGGTTATCTCAAGCAAGGCATTTAACTCCGTTTGCCTTTTAAGCAATAATCGTATTAATTCGTCCTCGGCCGAGAGTGTTTCAATATTTTGCATCGGTAAATTTGAAGGCAGCCTAAAATAAAGATATTTTTTTTAAAAGCGGGTACTTTGTGATTTTATGTCGAACGCATCCCTTAAACCAACCGTTACCAGGTTGAACGCATACACTAAAAGCATAATGGCCAGGCCCGGAATAATGGCCAGGTATGCCGAATCCATCACAATATAACCGTAATGCTCTTTTATCATGCTGCCCCATGTAGGCATTGGCGGCTGTGCCCCGAATCCCAAAAAACTAAGCCCTGCTTCTAATAAAATAGCCGACGCAAAATTAGATGAGGCGAGTACCAATATTGGCCCGATGATATTGGGCAAAATATGTTTAGTGATGATCCGGGTGTTATTAAACCCCAACGACCGTGCTGCTTCGATATACTCAACTTGCTTTAAACTTAATACCTGGCCCCGCACCAGTCGTCCCACTTCAACCCACATGGAAAGCCCCACCGCTATAAATATTTGCCATAAACCTTTGCCCAATGCAAATGATATAGCGATGACCAGCAGCAGCGCGGGCAACGCCCACAGAATGTTCATCAGCCAGCTTAACGCTGCATCGGTCCATCCGCCAAAATAGCCGGCCACTGCGCCAATGGTTACGCCAAGCAGCATGCTGATGATGACCGACATCAACCCTACGGCAAGGGAAACACGGGTGCCCAGTATTAGCCGGCTCAACAGGTCGCGGCCATAAATGTCGGTGCCCAGCAAGAATGTTTTATGAATGATTTTTGCTGATGGCCCTTTAACCTCGCGCGGCAGCTTATACGTTTTCCACTCCGGCTTGTCTTCCGCGCCGATGTATTCAGCTACATGAACGGAATCCTTTGCAAAACGATAGCTTGTAATAGGAATATCACGGTAAAAGGATGGTTGGCCGAAGAGCATTTTACTAAAAACATTAACGGTATCAACCGGTTCTTCTTTTCGAAGCCGGAGCATCATAAACTTTGAACCTGGTTTTTTTATGCTCAACTGGATGGTCATGTTATTGGCCATTGGCGTTGAATCGGGCATGACCAGGTAGCCAAGAATAGCGACAAGCGTGGTTAAAACAATAAATATAAGCCCTGCAACAGCAATTTTATTACGTTTAAATGTATTCCAGGTACGTTGCGATGGGCTGAGGTCGGTCATTGGTTCACTTGTTCATTTGGTTATTGTGTTGCGGGCATCATAGTGATTATCGTAATTGCTTACCGCCCGCCTGCTGGCAGCTCATCTTACCACTCTGCCTTTCCAGGTATAGGTGCCCGAATTGCCCAATAAGCCAATATAAATGAAATAAAGGATATAAAGCGGCACAATGACAATATGCAGCAGGATAAGTTTTTGGCGTTTAAAAAAAGTGCATACGGGTAGCAATAAAATCACTTCAAAAACATATTTTAATAAAACCTGAACGGCAAACAATTTGAAAAAGTAAACATCATAAACACCTAAACATAAATTTATAAAAACCGATAGATTGAACAGCCATAGCCCTACAACCAGGGCTACCACCTTTTTATCTTTGTATTTAACAGATTTTGATGCCCATCGGCGGCGCTGCTGTAAAAACTCATTAAGCGTATGCTTGGCATGTGTAAATACAACCGTGTCGTACAATTTCAAAAAACCTATCCTCCGGGGATAGCGTTCTGCCACTTTTTGCAGCAGCAGTTCATCGTCGCCGGACGCGAGGTCATCGATTCCTTTAAAGCCCCCGACTTCATAAAATACATCCTTACGGTAAGCCAGGTTGGCCCCGTTGCAGGTTGAAGCCCTGCCGTTACCGATAAAAGCGGCGCCGGTAGCTATGAGCGAGTAAAATTCCAAGGCCTGCATCCGCTCAAATAGCGACTTTTCTTCAAAATAACTCACCGGCGAAGAGATCATCACAGGCTGTTCCTTTTCATAATAACCGACAATCGATGATAACCATTTGCCGGCCATCCGGCAGTCGGCGTCGGTAGCAACCATTAGCTCTCCTTTGGATAATTTGATAGCTTCGGCAATTGCTTTTTTCTTATACGAGTTTAGCGGTTTATCTTCTTTCAGCTGTAATAGCTTAACCCCCCTGGCGGCATAGCTGCTGATAATTTCGGAAGTGCGGTCTGTTGAGTGGTCATCGACTATAATGATCTCCGTAAGCTGCTTAGGATAATCCTGGGCTAAAATATCTTCTATTGTTAAATGTATGCGCTCGGCTTCATTCCGTGCCGCGATCAATACGGTTACTTTCGTTGAGAGGCCCGAAAGCTTTATTTCGGGGCGTTTTAAAACATTCCAGCCTCTTATCAGGTAGATGAGCACCACCAGGTACAAACCCGTAAGTGATAATGACAACGTACTAAGCAGTGCGATCAAAGAATTTTAATTTAAATACGAAAACTGAGCCTAAAATAGCAGGAATTATCAGGTTAATGATATAAATGAGCGATACGGCAACCACAACCGCTACGGTTTGGTGTGTTATGTAACCAAAAAGAGCGCCGGCCGTAAAGCTGCGTACGCCAATATCAAGCAGGTCTAACGAAGGAATGGCTGATTGAACAAAGAAAAAAACGAACATCAGCAATGATAGTTGCAGCAGCGGGATTTCGGGTATCAGCAAGTGAATGACCAGGTAATATTGAAAGGTAAACACAAAGAACCGGGCGAGGCAAAACCACATGATATTTACCAGTTCGCCTGCCTTGTAATTGCCCATAATATCAAAAAAGCGATGGTACTTTTTAAGGAACCGTATACTGTTAAGCAGTTTTACCAGCCATTTGATGTGGAAGTAGAATACCAGCATTAACACCATAAAAGCGCCGGCACCAATGGTTATACCGGCCATTAACCAGCTGTTAAGCGGGATGTATGAATACAGGAACCAAACCAAAGCGCCGGCACCCAGTACGTTAGTAATTACGTTTTGACCGAACGAGCCAACGGCCATGGCAAAAATGCCGTGAATACGTTTGCGATTGGGTAAAAACATTACCCTGCCGCCATATTCGCCTATCCGGTTGGGTGTGAAAACCGCCCATGTTAAACCGCAAAAAACGGCTTCGATGGCTTTCCAAACCGACATTGGCGCTAATATCCGCGTCAAATGCCACCATTTCAACGATTCAAGCACCCAGTTAACCATCATCAGCAACACGACTAAAACCAGAGTAAGGATAACCTTATTGTATGTGATATGCGCTGCCAGGTCTTCGAACCGGCGCAGGTTTTTATCATTCTTTAGTAAACGTTGGTAAACAAATAAAAATGCCAGTATTAAAATGGCAAGTTTAATCAGGTAGGAAGATATCTTTTTAGCGCGCGGAGTCAACAACGGGTTTTTTGTGCAATGTTACGAATTGATGTTCATAATTGATGGTTCATAGTTCATGGTTTACACTTGCTACTGCTGCTTATTAAATGGATTTATAATTATAACAACCGGAAGCAGTCTGCTCGCCTATGAACTATGAACCATCAGCTACGAATCCTATTTTAGCCTTGCCTTCAAAAATTCAATCGTATGCGCATAAGCATCTTTGGCAGCTACAGCGTTGTATATCGGGTTGCTTGGGTTGGCAAAAGCATGGTCGGCGTCATATTGATGGAGATATAGTTTTTTGCCGGCAGCTTTCATATCGGCGTCAAATTTGGCCACAACTTTTGGGTTTATCCATTGGTCTTTATTGGCGAAGTTACCAAGTATGTCGCAATGAAGTGTTTTTAAACGGTTAACATCCTGCTCGGGCATGCCGTAATACATCACGCAGCCGATAGCCTGCTTGCCGGCCATTAGTGAAGCTTGCAGGCTCCAGCCACCGCCGAAGCACCAGCCCAGTGTAGCAATGTGCGCATGCGGACCCGCATATGCAATAGCGCCGTTAATAATAGCTTTAGCCCGGTCTTCTTTTACAGATTGCATTAGCTTGGCGGCATCCTCGCGGATGGTAGCAACCTGGCCATCGTAAAGGTCGAGGTCAATAATGTTTACGTTATCGAGGTCGTTATACATCGTTTCAGATTCCTTTTTTACAAAGTCGTTAAGCCCCCAGTATTCGTGGATAACAAACAGGTAGTTATTGCTGGCCCGCTTTGCCTTCAGCTCAAAGGCGGTTGCTTCCTTGCCGTCGGCCGTTTTATAGTTAATGGATTTGCCGATGCTGCTTTGGTAATGAAATTTTACCGGGTTTTTGTGCGATTTAACAAATGCCTTATTTGAAGCCAGCATCGCGAATTGTTGTGTGGCGGATACTTTTACACAGCAAACCACTTTGCTTTGGCCAAATGCCAGTACACCGCAAAAGATAAGCAGTGATAAGGTTAAATACTTTTTCATGATATGTTGTTTTGGATTTTGCGAAGCCTATAGGTGTTTCAACAACGAAGTTAGGAATAAAATTGTTTGAAGTTTTAATGCAGCAATATTTTGCAAGCTTATATGTTCGTTTTTTAATGATAAACCGTGAATATTGTCAGAATAAGTTTGTGGTTAAATGGAGAAGACTGCGAAGTAAAGCTTCGATTTGATGCTAGCCGTGGTTGAAAAAATTCGAAACCGAACATTGAAATCGGAAATTAACCCAAAATCTCCTTAATATCCTCCACCGAAAGTGATTTAATGAAGCTTTCCTCGGTGGTAATAAGCGAGCGGGCTACTTTAAGCTTCCGCTGCTGCAGGGCCAGTATCTTTTCTTCTACCGAATCTTTAGTGATAAATTTATAGATAAATACATTTTTGGTTTGCCCGATGCGGTGTGTACGGTCAATGGCCTGCTGTTCCACGGCGGGATTCCACCACGGGTCAAGGATGAAAACATAATCGGCTTCGGTTAGGTTTAGCCCTACACCACCGGCTTTTATCGAGATCAAAAACACCCTTGTTTTCGAGTCTTCCTGGAACTTTTTCACAACATCCCCCCGATTTTGAGTACTACCGTCGAGATATACGTAAGGGATATTCCCTACATCAAAATATTCCCGGTAAATGTTCAGCTGTTTCACAAATTGCGAGAATATGAGCACTTTATGCCCGCCTTCCAATACATTCGCCAGGGTATGCACCACGTTTTCAAATTTGCCCGAGTCACCTTCGTACTCCTTGTCTATCATTACAGGGTGATTGGCGATCTGCCGCAATTTGATAAGGCCCTGTAAAACCTGTATCTGCGTTTGGGCGAAGGTGCCGTCTTCCAGGCTTTTTAATAACTCGTTCCGGTATTCCGATTTTACCTTTTCGTAAACCGATGCCTGTTCCTCGCTCATCTGGCAATAAAACAAGTTCTCGGTTTTAGGCGGCAGCTCGGGTGCTACCTGCTCCTTTGTCCGCCGTAAAACGAATGGCTTGATCAAAGCCTGTAATTTGCGCGATTTCTCCTCGTCTTTTTTCTTTTCGATGGGTGTTACAAACTCATTTTGAAAATACTGCTGGATACCCAATAGGCCGGGGTTAATAAACGACATCTGCGTCCACAGGTCGTTAACCGAATTTTCAACCGGCGTGCCGCTCAGTATCAGTTTAAACCGTGATTTTAGCTGTTTAACCGCCTGGAATGATTTTGATGACGGATTTTTGATGTTCTGGCTTTCATCCAGTATCACGTAATCAAAAAAATACGACTTCATCAATTCTATATCGATCCGGCTGATGCCATATGTAGTGATCACAACATCGTAATTGGTAAAGATCTCGTTCGATTTATCCCGTAAGGTACCCGTATGCACCATTAACCTGAGTTGCGGTGTGAACTTTTTAGCCTCGTTGAGCCAGTTGTATATTAAGGACGTTGGCATAATTACCAGCGATGTGCTTTTGCTGCCCGCCGCTTCGGTGTCTTCCTTATGCTTTTGCAGCAGGGCTAGGGTTTGTATGGTTTTGCCCAGCCCCATGTCATCCGCAAGGCAGCCGCCAAAGTGATAGCTCTTTAAAAAATGAAACCAATTATAACCGGCCTTTTGATAGGGCCGCAGGTGACCTTTAAAATGCTGCGGCAGCTCTATTTCCTCCAGTTCTTCAAAATCCGTTAGCTTCTGGAGCTTTCTCGTCATGGTTACATGGGCCATTTCGCCGTCAGCCAGGTCGTTTACCAGGCCGATATGGTGCCGCCGAAGCTTTAAGTTATTACCGCCCTCGGTAAAATGCAGCAGGTTGCCATATTGCGAAAACCATTTTTCGGGTATTACAGCTATTTCGCCGGAAGGCAGTATAAATTCTTTTTTATGACTGAGGATATGATTTTTTAGCTGGATAAAGGGGATACGGTAATTGCCGAAATACACCACCGCGTAAATATCGAACCAGTCGTTATTTTCCTTTATCTCAAGGTCTATTTTGCTATTGCCGAATACGTACCGCTTTTGCCCGTCCGAAGCGGGCTGTTCTATTTCGAACCCCAGGTCTGCCAGTTCATCAAAATGCTGATTTATCCATTCAAAAACGGAAAACGAGCGGTCGGCGTCTTCATCGTTAATCTCTACTTCGAGATTTTTGAACAGGGACGAAACTGTTTTCAACCCCATTTCCTCCAGTTGGTGCAGTTTATTCTTCTCCCAAACCACCGACCGTTTGATGCGGTGAAATATATAATCATCGCCGATCCGTTCCATCTTCACCGAAACATGCCGTTCATCACCGTAAGGGAAGATATAGCCCGCATATTTAAAGTACAACTGAAGCTGCGATGTTCCCCCTTCAATATAAATAGGTTTTATAACCGGCGTGGCATCATACTTTTCGGTATTAATGGTGAAACCTTCGGCGTACACATGCTGCTTTTCAATAAGCGGCACCACAAATTTTTCGAAATATGACTGCTCTGACGACCGCGGAACGGCTATATAACGCTTGTTGAGGAAAGGGAAAAGCTTTTTGCCATCAATATCCTTCTCGAAATAATACAGGGTATCGTCGAGCAGCATCCACGCAGGGTGATTACAGATGATCTCCGCATTTTTGAACATAAACTCAATACGCATTCCCTGGTATTTAATGGTTGGGAAATACCTGATCTCTTCTGTGTTGCGTCGAAAGTGAAACAGCACAGTTGCGGGTTCTGATGCGATCTGCAATTTACGCTCGGCGGGATAGCCTTCTTTGCTCATCAGGTAAAGGGGCCTGTCGCCCATCAGGCTCAGGGCCTCGGCCATGCGCTTTTCTATTTTTGGCCTTATTGTATCAAAAAGCTGCTCGTTAAATATTTTGGTAAAAAACTCAAAAGGGCGTATCGGCTTTTTGTAGAATTTTTTGATCAGGTTACCCTGTTCAATTTCTTCCAGTATCTTCACCAGCTTCAGGTCGGTTTCATCAACACAATGCGCGAACTCCTGCACGGTGTTTGAAAATAAACGCTGGTGGGTTAGGGAGTATTCGCCGTTGGGGTTTAGCTGTACAATATGCGGCTCAATAACGTACGACAGGTATTCATGCCGGGCTATGGCATAAATTATACGGCAAGGTTTGCTGCTGTCGACACGTAACATAACTTCTGATAAAAAATTTAAGAGAAGCTACATCAACAAAAAATTCAAACGTAATCAGAATTTGCAGTAAGTAAAAATGTTTTGTGTTAAATAATTGTTAACAGTTAGTTCATCGTTCATGGAAGGAGTTTGCTTTGGATAAGAAGAACCTGTTATAAGTCGAAATGGTTTGTATAAAATATTTGTTGATAGCAGCACATTCGCTCAATTGCGAACATGTTCATTGTTTAAGGTGTTAGTAATTGTTTTGAGGGATGGATTAGTTTTAAGCGAGTCGACGGCGGGACCGAATAAAGCCTTATTGGGTTCACAGGGGTACATATCCCTGATGAAGAATAAACCATCGAATAACTGGTTCCATTTGCCCTCGTAATTGATATGCCCCAGTGCTTTCGAAAAAAAGTATTCATAATCACCGGTGGATGATCGGTTATAAGCATCAAAATCAACAAAAACATATTTGTATTTTTTGTCTATCCAGGTTTCAAAACCATTATTCCTTGGCGGATATACTTTGAACTGTTTGAAGTCGAGCCGTCCAGCCCTCCCGCCATATGATGTAAAGCCAATACTATATACCGCACCTGGTTTATTTAAACTGCTGACAAAACTGCCTCCCATGGTTGACGTGTTTTGAAGGAAAGACGCTTTCATATTTTTGAGTGACTTCACTACATGAAAATCTGCCGCCCAAACAATGATTTTTTGGTCCTTAAATTTATATTCATTCAGCCACTCCAGGTTTCTTGCCATTCGAACGTCCCGGTCGCCAGCGCTTAGCCGACCGTTTACTACAGTGCTTTTTATAGTCTCAACCAATGTGATTGTATTATTTACAACCAACGTCCAGAAATTATTTGAATCGGTTTTCAAGGCCATTTGGTTTTTCATTGTGGTTAAGTACCCGATACAAACTTGCACACGCATGGTATCTTTTGGGAAAGTATAAGCCCACTTCATGATGGAGTCGATCAGCGGCAGGGCCGTCGATGTATAATCCGGTTGTTTGGTAATGGCAAGATTGAGCGATTTAAAAACGCTGTCGAGATCAGCCCTTAGATGGTGGAATGAGTAATTGAGGTACTGCTGATTATCGAAACCGGAAATGATCAGCGGGTCAGCAGTCGACCACGTCGCCGGGATATACTTGTAAAAAAGCGTATTGCAGGCATCGCAGGCAGTCCATATTGGGAAAATGTTTTTTTTTAGGAAATTTTCGATCGATAGGTCATTTTTTGCTAATTTATCCCAGCCATAGTTCAGCCCTAAAAAATCCGACTCAAAAGCCAGAACATTAAAGCCTTTCTTTTCGTGCAGGTATTTAATAATCCGGGTTTTAGCCAGGAACGTTGGCCTGTCGCCGTGATCCTGTTCGCCGAGCATCACTACTTTGGCATCGCCGATTGCTTTGCCTATCGGTTCAAGGTCGCTGAAGTTTGTTGAATCAGGATCGATAGCGGCTATTTCAACAATGTTTTTCTCCACATATTGTTTGATGACTTTTTGGGCATTAGCGATAACGGATAAGTGTAATAACGAAAAGAAAATTATGGAAGGGTACAATAACCGGGCTGTCATTAAATGGTTTGTTTAGGTATACGATCAAAGATTACGAACAGTAATTGGCGATCTTGCGCCTCGGCTAAGCTTTCCAATAACGCGATCTTGAACAACAAATTATTACATAGTTTTAAAAATCGGCACCTTTTTTCAAAAATTATCTGTTTTGGTTTTTCATAATTTAACTACTCACTCCAACCTAATCAACCATTCACTAAATCTCCATATCCCCTTCAAAGACCTTCACTGCCGGCCCTTCCAAAAATATATCGGTAAACTTTTCGCCGTCGTAATTGAAGCGGATATTGAGGTTGCCGCCTAAAACTTTTATCGGTGTGTTGATGTCGCCGGTTTGGTGATTGTGTTTTGCCATGGCAAGGGCTACCGCCGTAACACCTGTACCGCAGGCATACGTTTCATCCTCAACACCGCGCTCAAAGGTGCGTACAAAGTAACCATCGGCAACCGGCTCAACAAAGTTTACGTTGATACCCTGTGCCCGGTAAGTTGCATTATTACGGATGGCGTAACCTTCCTGGTATACATTTTTTTCTTTCAGCCCATCAACCAGCTTTATGTAATGGGGCGAGCCGGTATTTAATATATAGGCTTCATTGTCCTTATCGACCTGGTCAACATCTATCAGCTGCAAGCTCACCCAATCACCCGATTCTGAAATTTTGGCATGATGCGGGCCGTCCACTGCCAGGAATTCTGCCTCCTTGTCAATAATCCCTAAATGTTTAGCAAAAGCCACAATACACCTGCCGCCGTTGCCGCACATGCTGCTTGGCTGGCCATCGGCATTATAATAAACCATCTCAAAATCATAGCCTTCCTTGTTTTGAAGAAACATAATTCCGTCTCCGCCTACGCCAAACCTACGGTCGCATAAGTGCGAAATTACCTGTGGATGATGATGATCTATGACAGATTTACGGTTGTCGATCAAAATAAAATCGTTCCCCGCGCCCTGGTATTTATAAAAATGTATTTTCACAATAGTTATGTAGATATTAGCGTTAAACCCAACACGATGAAATAATTGACAATGACAACTGTGCTGGATTTAACATTTTTTAACAAAAAACAATATACCTTATTATTGACAAAACCGTCTATATGGTATTAAATTTGACAATCAAAAAATAAACTTAAGCAAAGAAAGAAAATATAATATGAAAAAGTTTGGTTTAACATTATTAACAGCCTTTGTTGGCGGAGCAATGGCGTTAGGGACGTACAAGGTTATTGAAACTAAGTACACAGGCAACATGAGTTTTGAAGACCGCCAGAAAGTATATTACACAAGCAATCATTTACCATCAGGTAGTGCTACAGTATCGCCGTCAGGGCAGCCGGATTTTGTACAGGCTGCAGCTACAGTTACCCCGGCCGTAGTTTACATCCGTACTACTTATGCCAGCCAGGCACAAAACGACCAGCAAAGCCAGCTTCAGCGGATGTTTGGCGATATGTTTGGTCAGCAAATGCGCCCGCAGGGCCCGCAAATGGCTTCAGGTTCGGGCGTAATTATTTCGCCTGACGGCTATATCGTTACCAACAACCACGTGGTTGATAAAGCGGAGAAAATTGAAGTGGTTACTAACGATCACCGCAATTTTAAAGCTAAGGTGATCGGTACCGATCCAAATACCGATTTAGCCCTTATAAAGATTGAAGGCAGCAATTTGCCTATTGTAAAATTAGGTAATTCGGATGCCGTTAAAGTAGGCGAGTGGGTACTGGCTGTGGGTAATCCATTTAAGCTAACCTCTACCGTTACCGCAGGTATCGTAAGCGCGAAAGGCCGCGGGATCGGCATCATCGGCACTGAGGACAATCAGGATGAGCAAAACCCTTTTGGACGTACCCAGAATATCGATCAAAAGCCTAGTGTCAATAAAGCGATAGAGTCATTTATTCAAACTGATGCGGCTATCAATCCCGGTAACAGTGGCGGCGCGCTGGTAAACACTAATGGCGAACTGATCGGTATCAACTCGGCAATTGCTTCGCATACCGGTTCATACGAAGGGTATGGTTTTGCGATTCCGATCAACCTGGCCAAAAAAGTATTGGACGATATTGAAAAATACGGTTCAGTTAAACGCGGGTTTGTAGGTATCACTTTTACAGCGATCGACCAGGATAACGCAGAAAGATTACATACCGATAAAACCTCGGGTTTATATGTTGACCAGGTGATACCCGGCGGTGGAGCCGCACAGGCAGGCTTACAAGCCGGCGATATCATCAACAAAGTTGAAGGCAGCCCCGCATATGAGAATTCAGATTTGCAGGAGCGCGTTGGCCGCTTGCAGCCAGGCGATAAAATTCATTTAACTGCCATACGCGGTAACGAAGAGAAAAACTTTACTATTACCCTTAAAGCAGATGTGCCTGCTCCGCGTGTAGCAGTAAACAAATCAGCTGAGGAATTATTCAACAAGCTGGGTGCGAGCTTTGCTCCGTTGAATGCCGCACAAAAATCGAGATTCCATGTAAATGGCGGTGTGGTAATTACACAGGTTCGCCAGGGCGGGATGTTTGATAGTATGGATGTGCCGGTAGGGTCGGTGATAACCAGCATTAACAGGCAGCATATAAACAGTGTTGCCGATATTGATAGGGCGATCACTAACCTGAGGAATGGAAATCTGGTTATATCAGGCTACTATCCCGACGGAACAAGTTTTAACAATATGTTCCAGGTACAATAAAAATTAATTTGTTTATAAGAAAGCCCGTTAGCCTGCAAGCTGACGGGCTTTTGTTTTAATGAGCATTTAGACTTACGAAGTTTTCAAAACTTCGTAAGTCTCCCACCGCTTTCAGTATTTTTGCACCATGCCTGCCAATACCGCCGTTTCTTTCAAATTACTCAACCAAGACCTATTATTACTTCCTCAAAAAGCTATATTCTGGAAACAGGAAAAAGCGCTGATCGCTGCTGATGTGCATTTAGGCAAGGTGGGCCATTTCCGGAAAGCAGGAATAGCGGTTCCACGCGATATGGAACAAAGCGAGCTGACCGTATTATCCGACCTGATTGACGAACACAAACCCGAGAAAATAATATTCCTTGGCGATTTCTTTCACAGCGACATGAATTCCGACTGGGACTGGTTTATTTTATGGCGCAGCCAGTTTCCAAAACTGGAAGTGATCCTGGTGCGGGGCAATCATGATATCATTGACGACAGTTACTACCACCAGTTAAATATCAGTTTGCACGACCAATTACTTGTCGGCCCTTTTTTAATGCTGCATCACCCGCTGAGTGTTGAAGAACAGCAAACTGCTTCGGGTTATGCTTTTTGCGGGCACATTCATCCTGGTGTAAGGTTGGTTGGAAAGGGGCGTCAGCAAATTACACTCCCCTGTTTTGCTTTTGGTGAAAGGCAGGGCATTTTACCCTCGTTTGGAAAATTTACCGGAAGAGTTGCGATCCGCAGCCACAAAACCGACAGAATATTTGCCGTAGCCGAGGATAAGGTAATTGCTATTGACTAAATATACAGAGCCAAGAAGCAAGAGTCAAGAACCAAGAGTCAAGACTGTAAGAGGCAAGATTTCAAAAACCAAGATTGCAGAAGCAGGACTTTGAGAGTCAAAAGCGGATATCAAGATGGTAAGAGGCAAGTTCTTTCATGATTCTAACCGGCCTGACTCTTGGCTCTTAATGTCTTGGCTCTTGCATCTTACAATTTCGCCTCTTGCTTCTTTTTAGATTGTTTCTAAATAGCTATTTGCTACCCGATTAGCCAAATCCATCCCTATCTTTTGGCATTTAATAAATACTTTTGGCAAATAAATCAGAACTATAATGAGCGAATTTAAACAAACCTTCAACTCGTCATTGGGTAAAAAGCTGATCATGGCTTTAACAGGCTTGTTTCTGTGTACTTTTTTGATTGTGCACCTTGGCGGCAACCTGTTGCTTTTCAGCGATGATGAAGGTTATGGATTTAACGTTTACGCTAATTTCCTTACGCATTTCCCGCCTATCGAGGTGGTTGCGTACCTGTTGTACCTGGCCATTTTGGTACATTCAATTTACGCTTTGGTTTTAACGATTAAAAACCGCAGGGCACGCCCGGTTGGTTATGCCGCGCCGAACAGGTCGCCGGCATCATGGTCATCGAAAAACATGGGTTTGCTGGGTTCCATTTTGTTGCTGTTTATCGTGATACACATGAGCGACTTTTGGTATGCGTACAAATACAGCCACAAAATTGGCTATAAGGAATACCGTACCGACCTGGCAACAGATAAAACTACATCGGTTGATTATGTACCAGCATCCCCAAACTTCGAAAAATCGGTATCCACTGAAAACAATGTTGAGATCGTAAGGGTGAAGGACTTGCACGCCCGCGTGGCCGGCAGCTTCAGTAATTTATTATACGTGATATTTTATGTGATCGCGATGGGAGCGGTGTCGTTCCACATGCTGCACGGTTTCCAGAGTTCATTCCGGACGCTGGGATGGGTGCATCGAAAATACACGCCGGTCGTATGCTTTATCGGTACATGGCTGTTCGCAGTTATTATCCCGCTGGGTTTCGCAGCAATGCCGGTGGTTTATTATATACAAAGTTTAAAATGATTTATGAATTGCGATTTGAGATTTACGAATCAAAAATCCCAAATCGTAACCCGTAAATCTAAAATCGTAAATACAAAAAAATGACTTTAGAAGCTAAAATCCCCGAAGGCCCTTTAGCCGAAAAATGGAGCAAGCATAAATTTAACCTGAAACTGGTTAACCCGGCCAATAAGCGTAAATACGACATCATAGTTGTAGGCACGGGCCTCGCCGGTGCATCCGCTGCTGCATCTTTGGCCGAACTGGGTTATAATGTAAAGGCATTTTGTTTCCAGGATAGTCCGCGCCGGGCGCACTCAATTGCCGCCCAGGGGGGGATAAATGCAGCTAAGAATTACCAGAACGACGGCGATAGCGTTTACCGCCTGTTTTATGATACCATAAAAGGGGGCGACTACCGTGCCCGCGAAGGAAACGTGTACCGCCTTGCCGAAGTATCGGTAAATATTATCGACCAGTGTGTGGCACAGGGCGTTCCCTTTGCCCGCGAATACGGCGGCTTGCTGGATAACCGCTCATTTGGCGGCTCGCAGGTATCACGTACATTTTATGCGCGCGGGCAAACCGGACAGCAGCTTTTGCTGGGCGCTTATTCGGCATTAAACCGCCAGATACACTTGGGAAAAGTTAAAATGTACACCCGCACCGAAATGTTGGATGTAGTGACCATCGACGGCCAGGCCAAAGGTATTGTTACCCGTAATTTAATTACCGGAAGTATCGATACCCATAGCGGGCATGCTGTATTGCTTTGCACCGGCGGGTATGGCAACGTATTTTACCTGTCGACCAATGCAGCAGGTTCAAATGTGACCGCGGCATGGCGGGCGCACAAGCGGGGGGCATTTTTCGCCAATCCTTGCTATACACAGATACACCCGACCTGTATCCCGGTAACGGGCGACCACCAATCGAAATTAACGCTGATGTCGGAATCGTTGCGGAACGATGGCCGGGTTTGGGCGCCTAAAACGGTAGAGATAGCGGAGCGCTTGCGCAAAAAAGAGATCACTGCCGACCATGTGGCCGAGGACGACCGCGATTACTTCCTCGAAAGAAAATATCCTTCATTCGGTAACCTTGTGCCCCGCGACGTGGCATCACGCAACGCGAAGGAAATGGTAGATGATGGCCGCGGTGTTGGTGGTTCTGGCTTTGCCGTGTTCCTCGATTTTGCCGATGCTATTCGCCGCCTGGGCAAGGACGCCGTAGCTGCTAAATATGGTAACCTGTTTGACATGTACTACCAGATCACCGACGAGGACCCGTACAAACAACCCATGCGCATTTACCCGGCGGTACATTATACTATGGGCGGTCTTTGGGTTGACTATAATTTAAGCACCAATGTACCGGGCTTATACGCCTTAGGGGAATGTAATTTTAGCGACCACGGGGCTAACCGCCTTGGCGCATCTGCATTGATGCAGGGCCTTGCCGACGGTTATTTTGTAATTCCATATACACTTGGCGACTACCTGGCAACCATAGGCCCTAAGCCTGTTGATGGCAATCATCCCGCTTTTGCGCAAACGAAACAGGACGTAATGGCCCGCATCAATAGCTTGCTGGCGCTTAAAGGCACTAAAACCGTAAATGAATACCACCGCGACCTCGGCCACATAATGTGGGAATACTGCGGCATGGCGCGTACTGAAGAGGGCCTCACAAAAGCCAAAGGGTTGATACATGAATTGCGTGCCGATTTCTGGAAAAACGCCCTTGTAGTAGGCGAGAACGAAGAAGTTAACCCGGCGCTCGAAAAAGCCGGCCGTGTTGCCGACTTCCTCGAATTGGGCGAGCTGATGGTTGACGACGCATTAATGCGCCGGGAATCATGCGGCGGCCATTTCCGCCTGGAGTCGCAAACGCCCGAGGGTGAAGCTTTGCGCGATGACGATCATTTCGCGTTCGTTGCCGCCTGGGAGTACAAAGGCGATAACCAGCCCGAAGTTTTGAATAAGGAAACGCTTGATTTTGAATTTGTCCATTTAACGCAGAGGAGTTATAAATAAGTGTTGCAGGTTGTAAGTCGCAGGTTGCAAGTGTTTGTTAGCACTATCAGCATACAACTCACAACATACAACTCACAACTGTTAAAAACATGAGTACCAACAACAATATGAACCTCACCCTGAAAGTATGGCGGCAGAAAAATGCCGATGCCAAAGGCGCATTTGTGACGTACAAAGCGGAAGGTATTTCGCCGGATATGTCGTTCCTTGAGATGCTGGATGTGGTGAACGAAAGCCTCATCCTCAAAGGGGAGGATCCTATCCACTTCGACCATGATTGCCGCGAAGGTATTTGCGGGATGTGCTCGCTGTACATCAACGGCCGGCCGCATGGGCCAAAGCGTGCTATCACCACCTGCCAGCTGCACATGCGCAGCTTTCACGACGGCGAGACCATTACCATTGAGCCGTGGCGCGCCGGGGCGTTCCCGGTGATAAAGGATCTGGCTACCGACCGTTCGGCATTCGACAGGATACAGCAGGCCGGCGGTTTCATTTCGGTAAACACCGGCGGCGTACCAGATGCCAATGTGATCCCAATCCCCAAGGTAATTGCCGACGAAGCTTTCAATTCCGCTACCTGTATTGGCTGCGGCGCTTGTGTAGCGGCGTGTAAAAACGCGTCGGCTATGCTGTTTGTATCGGCGAAGGTATCACAGCTGGCTATGTTGCCGCAGGGCCAGCCCGAGCGTTACAGTCGCGTGCAGGCGATGGTGGCGCAAATGGACGAGGAAGGTTTTGGTAATTGCACAAACACCCGCGCCTGCGAGGCCGAATGCCCAAAAGAAATAACACTCACCAACATAGCCCGCATGAATAACGATTTCTTCAGCGCGAAGCTGTTCCGCGAGGAGCACGCCCACGAGCATGCCTCGGGCGAATAACGATAAAACAATGTTTAACTATAAAGGTCCGGGGAGTAATTCTCCAGGCCTTTTTTGTTGGAGAAGAACGTTATGTTGAATTTATTTCAGCATCTGGCAGGATATGCTGCCTGTCTGGTGTACATCTTGCAAATCGGGTGCTGAAACAAGTTCAGCATGACCTCTTATATTTTATAGCTAATAAATTGTTCATTTTTTTTTGAGCGATAAACACTTTGAACATCCTAAACAACTAAATACACATTTTAAATTTTTACATTCAAAAAATATAGATTCAATTTTTAATTTAGGGCTGATAATAAAATGTAATGCTGTTCAACTCTATACCTTTCGCCATTTTTTTTACAGTGGTCACTGCGCTGTATTTCGCCCTGCCGCACAAATTTCGATGGATGCTGCTGCTGGTGAGCAGCTGTTATTTTTATATGATGTTTGTGCCCGTTTATATTTTAATACTCGGGTTTACCATTGTGGTCGATTATTTTGCGGGGATAGTTATTGAGGGATCGCAGGGCAGGAAGCGAAAATTACTCCTGGTCGTCAGTTTAATTGCAAATATCGGCGTGCTGGCCGTCTTTAAGTATTATAACTTCATCAACGAGAATATTTCCATCTTGCTAAAGAGCATTGGTTTTACCGATCCATTTCCATATTTAGCCATCCTGCTGCCTATCGGTTTGTCGTTCCACACTTTCCAGGCCATGAGCTACACTATTGAGGTCTATCGTGGCAGGCAGCGGGCCGAAAGACATTTCGGTATATACGCCCTATATGTGATGTTTTACCCGCAGCTGGTTGCCGGGCCTATCGAACGGCCGCAAAACCTGCTGCACCAGTTTTATGAAAAGCATCGCTTTGATTATGTGAGGGTAACCGACGGCTTAAAATTAATGGCCTGGGGGTTGTTTAAAAAGGTGGTGATCGCCGACCGCCTTTCTGTATTGGTTGACAATGTTTACAATAATCCTCACCAGCATCGCGGCTTAAGTTTTATTATCGCCACTGTTTGCTTTGCATTCCAGATATTTTGCGACTTTTCGGGCTATTCGGATATTGCCGTGGGCATAGCGCGGGTGATGGGCTTTAGCCTGATGAAGAACTTTAACAGCCCCTACCATGCCCGAAGCATTGGCGAGTTCTGGAGCAGGTGGCACATATCCTTATCCACTTGGTTCCGCGACTATCTGTATATACCGCTCGGCGGCAATCGTGTGCCTATACCGCGCTGGTGCCTCAACATGTTTATCGTGTTTTTGATCAGCGGCTTGTGGCATGGGCCCAGCTGGACATTCGTAGCATGGGGCGCTCTCCACGGATTTTATATGATATTTTCGCTCGCCACAAAAGGCATACGGAATACCTTTGCAAGACTGTCAGGCTTAAATCAATATCCTTGGTTAAAACGGGCTTTGCAGGTGCTGTCCACTTTTACTTTGGTTACAGTCGCCTGGATATTCTTCCGGGCTAAATCCATAACCATTGCCTTTTATATCATTAAAAGCATCGCTACCCAAACGATAACTGATGCGCGCAATGTTTTTAACCATTCGGCCCATTTAAACCTCGGCCTGGTGCGTCAGGAGGTATGGATCGCTGTTTTATCGGTCATGCTGCTCGAAGGTGTGCATGTCCTCCAAAAAAAGCGAAGCATCACCGGGTTGATCAAAACAATGCCCTTGTACCAGCGATGGATCGTATATTATGCTTTCCTGTTCATCCTGGTATTCTTCCATTCCCCCACAAGCAAACAATTTATCTATTTCCAATTTTAACGTGATGGGTAAATTTATAAAGAAGGCTCTCCTGTTACTGGCACCGCTGTTCGTATTGGTGTTTTGCTATGTAATAACCGACCCCTATCAAAACATCTTCGAGCGAGATACGTATCTTTTGGAATATATGATGCTGTCGCGCGGCAACGTATCTGCAAAAGTGTACTTAAAAAATAAAGACAAGTACAAATACGACTCGTTTATATTCGGCAGCTCGCGCAGTACAGCGCATACAGCTGCCGAATGGTCTAAATATTTGGCAAAGGACAATGTGCCCTTTTCGTTCGGCGCGTGGAACGAGAATATTGAAGGCATGTACCGCCGACTGCGGTTGATCGATTCCCTGAAAAGCCCCATCAGGAATGCTTTCATTTTGATCGACGTAGATCACACCTTTACAAAATCAGATACCGATAAAATGGCCGATTTCGCCAGCGACCATTATTTAATTACCGGCGAATCGAAGTTTCGGTATTATGTGTCAGGATTTATGAACTATATCGAAAATCCTAAGCTCATTCTTACCAGTATCGATTATAAGCTGTTTCACAAGCAACGTGCCTATATGGAAAATTTCGTTCATATGGAGAAAGGCGATCTCGATCCGGTAACCAACGATTGGCTGCCAAATTCCGAAAAAACAGTATTGAGGGATACCGTCGCTTATTATAAAGCCTCCGAACACAAATTTTACCAACGGCCGGCCGTGCAAATTTACGCCAAAAAGCAGATCACCCCTAAAAAGGTAAGCTACCTGCATAAAATAGCCGCCATTTTACAAAAGCACCATACCAACTATAAGATCGTTATCGCCCCGCTGTACGACCAGGTGAAGCTTAACCCCGCCGATCTCGCCATCCTGTGCCGGGTTTTCGGCAGGCAGCGCGTTTATGATTACTCCGGCATAAACAACATTACCAATAACCGGTTCAATTACGGCAGCGACGTTACCCACTATCGCAAAAAAGCCGGCAACTTAATATTCAAAGAGATTTACCGGTAGGGTAGGTTTTAAGTCTTAAGTCCTAAGTCTTGAGCCTTAAGTAGGAAGGCGAATTTCGGGCTTTTTTACTTGGGGGGGGACGACCAACTAGACGTGAATTTATGAGTGACACGACACTAGCTTTTCCGGCACATATGAATCACCCGGAATATATTTACAATCACAAAATTTCCTTTTTTGAAAGCAATTTTCTCATTAAATAAATTACAAATTAATTTAATAGACTTAAAAAACAATCAATAAATCAACTTGTTGTGTGTGTTAAAAAAACTGTATGAGATGAAATGCTTTTACGCTTCACTATTGCTTTGTTTTTTGGTTAGCTGCAGAAAGGACAAAATTGCCGTTCCGCCTGCCGCGACGGCTTTGCCGGTGAGACCGGGCCCGTCTGTTCCGCCCGTAAAGCTAATCGCGCCTAAAGTTACTTCCGCCGAGTATGCGGACAGCCTGTTATTCGTCAATAAAAACAATTACCAAGTACTGACCACGGACACGGGCGCCACATTTGCCTCAACCGATCCGCATATCACCATCAATGCAAAAGGACTTATTTCGAGATTAGTATCTGCCGAAGTAGCAGCTATAACCATTACCTGGAAAAATCCCAGGTTTGTCCCTGTCACCATTTACGCGGTGGGCGCGACGGATAACAACCAGGTGATGCCGTTTCTGCGTTACCAGGGCGCCCTGGCCACCGACGCTTGTTCCGCATATATACAGGGCTGGAAAACGCTCCGGCAATTACCCGATCCCGCCAGCACCTATGCGGTTATATTGCGCCATGCCGACGCCAGCTACGGGGCCGACTGCGGCGACTATCCCGGGGCTCCCGCGAACTGGTGGAAACGTACCGATACCATATTTGTAAGGCAGCTGAATGCTCAAGGCGTCGACCGCGCGACCCAGCTCGGCCAGATATTTAAAGATTTAAATTATCCCATCAAAAGGGTGGTAACCAGCGAATACTATCGTGCCCGCCAAACTGCCGACCTGATCAATGCAGGGCCCGACAAGGTGATCGACAGCACCATTAACCACCCTACCCATAACCATTACGCGCCGGGGTTATTTGCGGGTATGACCAGCTGTTTAGCCAAACTGCCCATTGATAACCAAATGACGCTCATCGTGGCGCATCATCCCATTAACGAGCTGGCAAACATTACCGGTTATTCGAGTTTCCCAAAAGTATCGCCCTTTGACTGGACGGGCGCATATTTTGTAAAGATCGAGACCGATGGTACGCTGACCTACGCGGGCGCCGCCTCGTGGGGCATGTTCAAATGCTGGAGGGATATTAAATTGCATAAGATGTAACGCCAAAATAAAGGGGTGCCACCCTGAGCCCAGCCTGCCCTGAGTTTATCAACGGAAGGGGCCGTGTAAGGCCTGCCCGCTATGCTTTGACGGGACTCAGCATGACACCGCTTGTTGTTTTACGCTATTTAAGCGCTATACGCCGGGTAATCCACATACCCTTCGGCTCCGGCACTATAAAACAAATCCATCTTCAGTTCCTGGTTCAACGGCAGGTTATGCGCGTACCGCTCCGCCAGGTCCGGGTTATTGATATACACGCGGCCAAAGGCAATTACATCAGCCAGCCCGCTTTCGATAGCCGCTTCAGCTTTCTCCTTATCGAAGCCGCCGCCCAGGATGATCGTATTCTTGAATTTTTCGCGGATAACCTGTTTTATTTCCACCGGCACATGCGGCGCGCCCATAGCCGAGTGGTCGGCGATGTGGATGTACGCGATGCCGATCCGGTTCAGTTGCTCAGCCAAATAGGTGTACGTTTCTTCGATCTCCGCGTAATGCGGCATATCGCTAGCCACACCGTAGGGCGACAACCGGATAGCCGTTTTTTCCTTGCCGATGGCTTCAGCCACGGCGGCGGCAACTTCAATTATAAAGCGCGCGCGGTTCTCAACGCTGCCGCCATAATTATCTTCGCGCACATTGGCATGCGGCGACAGGAACTGCTCAAGCAGGTACCCGTTTGCGCCGTGCAGCTCAATCCCGTCCATGCCCGCGGCTATGGCGTTTTTTGCGCCGGTAACAAACTCGGCTTGCGTGTGCTTTATATCTTCGGCGGTCATCTCTTTAGGTATCGGGAAATCCTGCATCTGCAGCGTGTCGGTCCACATTTGGCCGGCGGCGCCTATCGCCGATGGGGCCAGTACTTCCGCGCCGTCGGGCATATTCGCCAAGTGGCTGATACGGCCGGTATGCATGATCTGCATAAATATCTTACCGCCTTTGGCATGCACCGCCGAGGTTACTTTTTTCCAGCCTTCCACCTGTTCCGCGGTATAAATGCCGGGGGTGCGGGCATAGCCTTGCCCGTTTGGCGAAGGCGAAGTGCCTTCCGTAATGATCAGCCCAGCGTCTGCACGCTGCGCGTAATATTCGGCCATCAGGTCGTTCGGCACGTGGCCAATTGCGCGGCTCCGCGTCATCGGCGACATCGCCATCCTGTTCTTCAGTTCAATAGCCCCAACTTTTACCGGGCTAAATAATTTATTGCTTTCCATAGTTTAATTTTAGATGTATGTGATTTATTTATAGCCTTACAGGCGACGAAAGCAAAAGTAAAATACTTGCATGTTCAAACATCTTTTTGTTTCAAAAATGACAAAGGAATGGTTTGAGGAGTAAATACTCTTTCCACGCATCATTGAGGAACAGTTTGTCGCGAACTTGTTTCGGGAAAGTAATATCTGAACTGCGCAGATCGGGGAGAAAAATGATTTGTGGGAAAACCGGAGAATTTGGGCGTTACCCTGCGGCCATCCGGCTTCAGCGGGATTATACGCTTGTCGGCGTTAAGCTTAGTTTGTGAAAGTAAAGTAATAAAGTGTTACAATAACAGCTAATCGTTAACGCGGGAACAAAAGGCCCCGTAATA
>JAQBOH010000173.1 GCA_028288125.1 Mucilaginibacter sp. | reverse complement strand
AATGAAAGTTATAAGCGCCATCTACATAAGCCATCGCGTGAAATAAAGTAAAAGGCAGGCAGATATAAACTATCCCAACTAACGTATAACCGATATTCACAAATGGCGCCGTTGATCTTTTAAAAAGTTCCTGGATAAATATAGCGCCAACAGTCAGCGTTAATAAAGACAACAATTTATGATAGAGGGGATTGTTTTGGTAAACAATTAAAGCAAATACCACATAAATAAAAATGCCGTTTATTAAACCTGTCAGCATATCGGGGTCCTCTCCGCTTTTTTCGAGAAGAGTATAAAACTCCCTTAAACAGAATATGCTCAGCACTAAAAAAAACGCGCCGAATACGTAATGGCCCAGCAACATTGAGCCAAGCATTACCACAACAAAGAAAAAGCCGGTTATGGCACGTGTCTTCATATTAAAGTTTATTGAGGATTAAATAAAAAATCAGCTGGTTTGTTTATCAATTTCCGGTATCGGCTGTCTTTCAAGCGTTATTTTTCGGTAAATAAAAAATAAAAATATAATAACCGCCAGGCTAAATATATAAGCTCCGTAGCTAAAAAGATGCTGGTCGTCCGGATTGATCTTGATTGTTTTGTTCCTGAAAAGATAGGTGGCGATAACCGCTGTCCCGTTGTTTATAAAATGAGCCCAAACGCTTGTCCATACGCTGCCGCTCCAGGCCACAAAATAGCCGAACAGTACACCCAGCATCATCCGGGGCAAAAAGCCAAAAAACTGCATATGAAACGCGCTGAATAAAATGGCGGTGATCCACACAGCGGCATGGGTGTTTTTTGTCCAGCGGGTAAAAATAGTTTGCAAAACACCCCTGAACATAAATTCCTCCACGATGGCCGTTAATAAACCGATCAGCAGCACATCCTTTATCATGTCCCAGATGGTCTTCATTTTCAGCATGGCCTCGGTCAGCTTTTGCGCTTCGTCTTCCTTAGCACGCATCCAGTATAGGAAATGCGGCAGGGCCATCTTTTGATTAAGATTCGATAAAAACTCGATCAAAGGCGTTGAAATAAACATAATAACAAAAACCAGCAACATCAGCACCCAGGGAAACCGGAAGCCCGGCTTAAGGTAATCCCGCGGTTCGCGGGCAACAACAAATGCATAGAATATTGAGGCGGCCAGGATAGGGAGCGTGGTGCCGCCAATTTGTATAATCCATAATGCATCGATTACATGCGGCGCGGCAAATTTTAATTGTCCTATATCCAATACCGCGTGCATTCCGTATAAAGCAACAGCGATACCCGCGCCGATAATATTACCAATAAAGATTATTGCTATTGAAAGTAATATGAAAATCAAAAATTGCAGTGCGGGATGTAACTGATTACCAAGCTTAACAGTCATATTGGTTATAATTCGTATTTTTGCAACGAAGATAAGTCATGTCGGTACAAATAGGAAATATAGATTTGGGAGAGTTCCCGCTGCTGCTGGCGCCGATGGAAGATGTGAGCGATCCGCCTTTCCGTTATGTGTGCAAACAAAACGGCGTGGATATGATGTACACCGAGTTTATCTCGTCGGAGGGGTTGATACGCGATGCCGCCAAAAGCCGGCAGAAACTGGATATTTTTGAGTATGAGCGGCCAATCGGCATACAAATATTTGGCAGCGATATTGAGCACATGCGCGAAGCCACTGAAATTGCTTCGTTAGCCGGGCCCGACCTGATCGACATCAACTATGGCTGCCCGGTTAAAAATGTGGCCTGCCGCGGTGCGGGGGCCAGCCTTTTACAGGATATCGATAAAATGGTGGCCATGACCAAAGCGGTTGTAAATGCCACACACCTACCCGTTACAGTAAAAACCAGGCTGGGATGGGATGACAATACCAAAAATGTTTACGAAGTTGCCGAACGCCTGCAGGATGTGGGGATAAAAGCCCTTTCTATCCACGGACGTACACGCTCGCAAATGTATAAGGGCGTTGCCGACTGGGCGTTGATACGCGAGATAAAAAAGAACCCGGGGATACAAATTCCCATTTTCGGGAACGGGGATATTGATTCGCCCGAAAAAGCCGCGGCGTGGCGGATGGAGTATGGGGTCGACGGGATGATGATCGGCAGGGCGGCGATCGGCTACCCGTGGATATTCCGCGAAATAAAGCATTACTTTAAAACCGGCGACCACCTCGCAAAACCAACTATCGCCGAAAGGATACAGGCATGTACCATTCACCTGCAAAAATCTATTGAATGGAAGGGCCCTAAAACCGGTATATTCGAAATGCGCAGGCATTACTCAAACTACTTTAAAGGCATCGAACATTTTAAGGAATACCGTATGCAGCTGGTAACTGCCGCTAATGAAGATGAAGTGCTGGAAATTTTATCAGCAGTGGGGAACGACCTGAGATATACCAATCAGGCTATGGAAATGGAATTTTAACCAAATCGTTAAGAAATCCATTTTGTCGAAAAACATGTTCTAAAAACTAGTCAAAAAACGATAATATTTTTCTATATAGTTAAGTTCAGAAAATGGCGCAATATTTGAATGGAAAATATATATTTGAAATTTAAGACGATATCCATATGACCACTATAATTACAGACGGTGTTAAAGTTTCGGTAGAAACGCTCTACCAGCCCGAATATTCAAATCCCGCAAACGACCACTTTATGTTTGCTTATAAAGTTACTATCGAAAATTTGAGTAACTACGCGGTACGCTTGTTGGGAAGGCATTGGTATATTTTTGATTCAAACGGTGCAAAACGTGAAGTGGAGGGTGAAGGAGTTGTTGGTCAGCAGCCCGTTATCGAGCCCGGCACATCGCACGAATATGTATCGGGCTGTAATTTAAAGACCGACATGGGTAGCATGAAAGGCGAATACCAAATGTCGCGTTTGATGGACAACGTTCTTTTTCATGTACAAATCCCTGAGTTTTATTTGGTCGCTCCGTACAGGATGAATTAATTCAGTCCTATAATAATTTTTATGTGATAACAAGCCCCGCCCGGATACAGGCGGGGCTTTGTTTCTAATATATCTGTTTAACCGTGCTTTTCATGCGGCTGCCCGCCTCCACCTCCGCCCGGTGAGCGCTGCTGCTGTTGTGGCTGACGTTGTTGTTGCTGTGGTCGCTGTTGTTGCTGCTGCTGTTGTTGTGGAGGCTGCGAACGCTGCTGCTGTTGTTGTGGACGCTGCTGCTGTTGTTGTGGACGCTGCTGCTGTTGCGGTTGACGTTGTTGTTGTGACCGCTGTTGTTGTGGAGGCTGTTGTTGCTGCTGCTGTTGTTGTTGTCGTGACTGCGAACGCTGCTGCTGTTGTTGTGGACGCTGCTGCTGCTGTTGTTGCGGTTGACGTTGTTGTTGTGACCGCTGTTGTTGTAGACGCTGTTGTTGCGGCTGCTGTTGAACCCGGGGTTCTTGTGCCCGCTGCTGGCTTGGCACCGACCTGTTTGCTGTCCTGCTATTGGTTGTGTTTGTTTTTCCTATAGATGCCCCTGATGCCACATGTCCCTGCTGGTTAAACGATCGTCCGTTCACCTTATTCATAGCGGTAGCTGCCGGTTGCCCATGGTTTGCAGATGCAAACTGGCCCCGGTTCTTTGCTGCAAGTTGCTGGTGTGAAAGCTGCTGGGCCGTTGGCTGAATATGATGCTCTTTCATGGCCGACAGTTCCTGCGCCCGCGGCCTGGCTATAACACCGCCCGGGCCGTTAAAACTTTGGCGGTTACCGGTACTATGCATCACCGAACGGTCTATATAAGTATTATGAACTACCGACCTGTTTACATTCATCACGGCGGTATTATACCTGAATGACCGGCCGGACCATTGACCGCCAGTAAATCCAACCCCGCTGTAGCCATAACCATAGTTAATGCCGCCATAATAACCTACATGGGGTCCCCAGTAACCCCTGTGGAAACCATAATAACCACCCGAATAGTCCCAATAATCCGGTGTCCAGTAATAGCCGGGCGTAGGCGGGTAAACCCACACGCCGGGTACCCAGTAATAACCATCATAACTATTATATGCCCAATAACCGGGTTCCCATAAGTAACCGTCAACAGGGCATGGGGGCTGCACGTAATAAGGCAGCACAGGAGGGCCTATTCTAACAGATATGCGTATTTGTGCAAACGTCGTTGCTGATACACAGAGGAACAGGCATAAAAATAAAATTTTTGAAACGCTTTTCATAATAAATCCAATTGATTACTTGTACGACAAGCACAACCAGATAAAGTTTAGATTATATTTGCCCGATCCGGTCTAAGCTATTATAAATCAGATAACTTCAGCAAGCCAATTGGCGTTTGTGGCTTCAAACCCACCTAATTTTATACTTTTGAAAAATATTCATATCACACCTTTGTTACGTAACCCTTGGCAGCAAATACATTTTCATACTGGGAACAAACCGCATTTATTGACCACGCCGATATCATCATCATTGGCAGCGGGCTGGTAGGGCTTAGCGTGGCACTGCATTTAAAAAGGAAACAGCCTGTCCTAAAAGTGCTGGTACTGGAGCGCGGCTTTCTGCCAACCGGCGCAAGCACAAAAAACGCCGGCTTCGCCTGTTTCGGCACCGTTTCGGAGCAATTAGCAGCTATAAAGCGCTCGTCGGAGGAGGAAGTCTTGCGGATGGTGGATTACAAATGGCGCGGCCTGCAACGGCTGCGCGAAAACCTGGGCGATGCCAATATCGACTACCAGCAACGTGGCGGCTATGAGCTGTTTATGGATGACGAGATCGAAAAGGCCGAAAACTGCATCGCGCAAATCGACAGCCTGAACAAATTGCTAACGCCCGCCATTGGTGAACCGGTTATTTATTCGGTTGCCGACGATAAGATCCCAAACTTTGGATTCAAAAAAATAAGCCGCATGATCTATAACCCTTTTGAAGGGCAGATAGATACCGGTAAAATGATGCGTACGTTGTTGAATAAAGTTTACAACGCGGGTGTGCTGGTTTTAAACAATTGTGAAATTCAGCGGATTGAGCACACATCTGACCATATCAGGCTAACCACCTCCCAGGGAAATTTTAAAACCGGAAAAGTGATCCTGGCTACCAACGCGTTTGCAAGCCAGCTATTCCCCGATCTGAAAGTTATCCCTGGCCGCGGGCAGGTGCTGGTGACCAAGCCTATTCCAAATTTGAAGCTAAAAGGCACCTATCATTTTGATGAGGGATATTACTATTTCCGCAACATCAATAACCGCGTGCTATTCGGCGGTGGCCGCAACCTCGACCTAAAAGCGGAGGAAACCTGGGATTTCGGACAGACAGACCTGGTAAAAAATAAACTAATCGCATACCTCAACGAAGTGATCCTGCCCGGGCAAAATGCCGAAATTGATTACTGGTGGAGCGGCATTATGGGTTTTGGCGAGGATATCTCCCCTATTGTAAAGCAGGTCGAACCCCATATATTTTGCGCAGTAAGATGTAATGGTATGGGTGTGGCCATGGGGAGTTTGGTGGGGGAAGAAGTGGCGGAACTGGCGCTTTGAAATTAGTTGATTCTTTACGAAATTTATAAACAGTCGCTATGAAAACCATTTATTTCTCTTCGATTTGCATTTTAAGTATGCTATTATGCACGAATAAGTCTTTTTCTCAGGATTCAATTAAATATTCCGAACGCCCTAACGGGCATAATTCTCCTTACCGTATCCCGATAAAGGAAATACTTGAGAGCCCCGATGTGTACGAAGGAACACATTTACAGGTAGTTGGCTATTTACATTTGGATTGGGAGGCTGATGCTATATATTTAAAGAAGAGTGACTTAAAAAATCGATATTATAGCAGGGGCTTATGGGTACATTTAAATCAATTCAAATTTAAGCAAGCAGCTAAATTAAAAGACAAATATGTTGTAATAGATGCTGTCTTTGATGCAAATGACCATGGACACGAGAACCTTTGGGGTGGTGCGTTAAAAAACGTAACAGCGTTAAAACCTTACAGAAAATTTCATCGTTGAGCATAACGTAGATAATGTGCATAAGGAGGCTCCGATGGAGCCAAACCTCTTTGAATTTTCTTCTATAAACAGGCAGCTCCGATGGAGCTATAATGGCGGCCTGAGCATCATATTACATATTCAGGTTCCATTGGAGCCGCCTGTTTATAGAAACCGAACCATAAAGTTTCCGGACTCCGGCAGAGCCTCCTTCTGAAAGCGATACCTATGGCCATATGTCCGCGTCACAATTAATATTTGACCGGCCAATTTCACAATAATATGATGTTTTTCATCTTAAATTCCGTATTTTTGCAGCCTCTAAAATTTGAGGTGGAAACCATTGATGTACAAGGAATATAAGCAGTTAAACTTATCGCAGACAGGCAAGGATGTCCTGGAATTCTGGAAGAAGCACAACATCTTTGAAAAAAGCATCAGCTCGCGCCCGGCGAACAACCCTTACACGTTTTACGAAGGGCCGCCGTCGGCTAATGGTATGCCCGGCATCCACCATGTGATGGCGCGCGCCATTAAGGATATTTTCTGCCGTTACAAAACATTAAAAGGGTACCAGGTTAAACGCAAAGGCGGCTGGGATACACACGGCCTGCCCATTGAACTGGCTGTTGAAAAAGCTTTGGGCATCACCAAGGACGACATCGGCAAAAAGATCTCTGTAAAGGACTATAACGACGCCTGCCGCCGGGAGGTGATGAAATATACCGATGTATGGAACGACCTGACCGAAAAAATGGGCTACTGGGTTGACCTTGAAGACCCGTACATCACTTACAAAAACGAATACATTGAAACCCTTTGGTGGATACTAAAGGAATTTTATAATAAAGACCTGCTATACAAAGGCTATACCGTTCAGCCCTATTCGCCAAAATCGGGTACCGGGTTAAGCTCGCACGAACTCAATCAGCCGGGTACTTATAAAATGGTGAAAGACACCAGTATAACTGCACAATTCAAGGTAAAACGAGATCAGGATTCGGAGTTTTTGTATGAAGGTGTTGATACAGATTTATACATCTTAGCCTGGACAACGACGCCGTGGACGTTGCCGGCGAATTGCGCGCTGGCCGTGGGTGAAAAGATTGATTATGTAAAAGTACGCAGCTTTAACCCTTACACTTACGAACCTGTAACAGTGATCCTGGCAAGGGACCTGATTGGCAAATATTTTAAGGCGGAAGGCGAAAACGCTTCGTTTGAAAATTATAAGGGTGGCGATAAAGTTATTCCGTGGCAGGTAAAAGGAAATTTTAAGGGTACTGCCCTGCTTGGTTTGCACTATTACCAGCTCATGCCTTATGTAACGAATGAAGATTTGGAAAAAAACGCTTTTCGCGTTATCCCGGCTGACTTTGTAACTACCGAAGATGGCACCGGTATTGTGCATACCGCTTCGGTTTTTGGCGCGGACGACTTTAGGGCCTGTAAGGAAAACGGCGTGCCGTCAGTAATGGTAAAAGATGAGTTTGGCCAGGATGTCCCGCTGGTTAACAAACAGGGCCGTTTTGTGGATGAAGTGACCGACTTTGCCGGGCTGTATGTAAAAGAAGAATACTATACCAAAGACGAACGTGAAGTTGCTGGCTTTAAGGCCACCGATGTATTGATCTCCATCAAATTAAAGACGGACAACAAGGCTTTCGACGTTAAGAAATATGAACACAGTTACCCGCATTCCTGGCGTACAGATGAGCCAATATTATATTACCCGCTGGATAGCTGGTTTATCCGCACCACGGCCGTAAAAGACAAAATGGTTGAGTTGAATAAAACCATCAACTGGAAACCGGAATCGACCGGCACCGGCCGTTTTGGTAACTGGCTGGAAAATTTAGTCGACTGGAACCTTTCGCGTTCACGTTTCTGGGGCACCCCACTGCCGATATGGCGCGAAGAGAATGGAAGCGAGGAGAAATGTATCGGGTCAATCCAGGAGTTAAAAGAAGCAGTGACAGTAGCAGTTAACAGCGGTTTTTTATCAGCAGATGAACTGGAAAAGAATAAATCAATCATTCAGTCACTCAATAATTCAGCATTTGACTTACACCGTCCTTATGTAGATGATATAGTGTTAACTTCGTCGGGCGGCAGGCCTATGTACCGCGAGCCCGACCTGATCGACGTTTGGTTCGATAGCGGCGCCATGCCGTACGCGCAATGGCATTTTCCCTTTGAAAATCACGAACAGTTTGCAAACGCCTACCCTGCCGATTTCATTGCCGAAGGCGTCGATCAAACACGCGGCTGGTTCTTTACCCTGCATGCTATCGCAGTGATGCTTAGCGTAACCAGCGATGAGGTAAAGAAAGTGAATAAGGCGAACCACAATAAAGGCGTGGCTTTTAAAAATGTTGTTTCGAACGGTTTAGTGCTGGATAAAAACGGCAACAAAATGTCGAAACGACTGGGCAATGCTGCCGATCCTTTCGAAACCATCGAAAAATACAGCGCCGATGCCGCGCGCTGGTATATGATAAGCAATGCCGCGCCGTGGGATAACCTTAAATTTAATGAGGAAGGCATAGATGAGGTTCGCCGTAAATTTTTCGGCACCCTTTATAACACGTATACTTTCTTTGTGCTTTACGCGAACATCGACAAGTTTAAATACAGCGAAGCCGAAATTGAATTAAAAAACCGTCCGGAGATCGATCAGTGGATCATCTCGCTGCTGAACACTTTGAGCAAAGAAGTTGACGGCTATTATAACGATTTTGAACCTACCAAAGCCGCCCGCGCCATACAGGATTTTGTGGACGAGCAATTCAGCAACTGGTACATCCGCCTAAGCCGCCGCCGTTTCTGGCGGTCGGATAATTCGGATGATAAACTATCGGCTTACCAAACGCTTTATACCTGTTTGGTTACCATCGCGAAGCTGATATCGCCGATAGCGCCATTTTTTGCGGATAGGTTATATAATGACCTGAACGCGGTTACTAAAAAGGAAAAATTCGAATCGGTGCATTTGGCAGATTTCCCGGCTTATCATACCAATTTGGTGAACAAGCCGTTA
>JAQBOH010000144.1 GCA_028288125.1 Mucilaginibacter sp. | reverse complement strand
TTCAGCTAAAAAAGCCTACTTCCCAATTAAAAGCGTATCTTTGCAAAAATAATTACCCGTTCGCTTAAGGTTGATCACCGATAAATTACTTCAGATCCCCGCTTATGCTTCGCGTTAGCACATTCATATTACACACATTACATGTCATTCGAAAATTTAAATTTAATTGAGCCTATACTCAGGGCTTTAAAAACTGAGGGTTATACTACGCCCACCCCTATACAGGAACAAGCCATACCCATTATATTACAGAATAAAGACCTGCTTGGCTGCGCCCAAACCGGTACCGGTAAAACCGCGGCCTTTGCCATCCCGATCATACAGTTATTGTACCAAGACAGGCTGCAGCATAAAGAGCAAAAAACAATAAAGGCGCTTATATTAACACCTACGCGCGAATTAGCGATACAGATTGGTGAAAGCTTCGCGGCTTACGGAAAACATACCGGCTTAAAACATTTGGTTATATACGGCGGCGTTTCGCAAAACCCGCAAACCGACGCGCTGAAACGCGGCGTTGATATTTTAGTAGCCACGCCCGGCCGTTTGCTCGACCTGATGAACCAGCGTTTTGTTCACCTGGACCATATCCGTATGCTGGTGCTCGATGAAGCCGACCGTATGCTGGACATGGGTTTTGTGCACGATGTTAAAAAGGTTATCGCGAAAGTTCCGGCTAAACGCCAAACCTTGTTTTTCTCGGCGACCATGCCCAACGAAATTCAGCAGTTGGCCAATACCATATTAACCAAACCCGAGATGGTTGAGGTTACACCTGTATCGTCCACAGCCGATACCATACAGCAAGCGTTGTATTATGTCGATAAGTCGGATAAACGGGCTTTGCTGGCACACCTGTTAAAGGATAAAGAAATTAAAACAGCGCTGGTATTTACCCGTACCAAGCACGGCGCGGATAAAGTAGTGAAGGACCTTGTACGCATTGGTATTACTGCCGAGGCCATCCACGGCAACAAATCGCAAAACGCACGTCAGCGGGCATTATCCAACTTCAAAAACCGCACGACACGGGTTTTAATAGCAACAGACATTGCCGCCCGCGGTATTGATATTGACGAGCTAACCCACGTGATCAATTACGAACTGCCAAATATACCCGAAACATATGTGCACCGTATTGGCCGTACAGGCCGGGCCGGCTTAAACGGCATTGCCCTTTCGTTTTGCGACGAGGAAGAGATAGAATTTTTAAAGGACATCCATAAGCTGATCTCCAAACAGATACCTGTTGAAGAAGGTCACCCCTACCCGATGAGCCCGCAGGCTATTATGGCCAAACACCAGGAAGGTGCGAAAAAAGGCGGCGGCGGTAACCGCAATGGTTCCGGCAATACACGGGGTCGCGGATATGGCAGGCACGACCGTGGCGGAAATAGCGGCAGCGGCATGAGCGGAAGAAGCGGCGATAGGAGAAGAGGTTAGTTTGAAGTTGATTGAGTTGGATTAGATTGATTAGGTTAGATTTTAAAAACTTAATCAATCAACCACTCACTCAATCAACTTAATCAACCACCTTAGCCAACCAATTGTGGAAAAGTTTATAAACTTATTTGCGTCGTTAGTTCAATTTGAATAATTTTATACTGAAAATAAATCACCACTATGAAACGCCTGGTTAACCTCGTTAAAAACAAGTTTTTTTTGGTTTCGATCGCCTTTTTGGTGTGGATGATATTTTTTGACAAGAACGACCTGTTCTCGCAATACCAGTACCACCAGCAGGTAAACAAATTAAAGCAGGAACGCGATTTTTACCAGAAAGAAACCGCAAAGGTTGCCAAAGACCTTGATGAACTCACCTCAAACCCGCAAAAGCTTGAAAAATTTGCCCGCGAAAAATACCTGATGAAGAAACCCAATGAGGATGTTTTTGTGATCGTCCAACCTAAGAAAGAGGAAGTAGATAAATAGCCCAGGTGGGTTCTAACTTTTAAATTTTTCCTGAACAAAATCGATACCATCTTCTAAAAAATCCTGCCAGACCGTGTCTGGCCGCCATATTTCGTCGACAAAGTCCTGCACTTGCTGCTCATCCATTTGATTTGACGCGAACAGATAAAGCCCTGTAAAGACCGACGCCCGGTAATTCGCCGCGCAATGAACAAAGGTTTGTTCACCGGCGTGTTTATTCATTAATTCTATAAATGAAGCCAGCTCGTCCATTTTAGGTTCATCAAAAATTACCGGGATGTGATGGTATTCCATACCCAACTTTTTCACTGAATTGGCTTCATCTTTTAATGCATACCGGCCATCGGCAAGGCCAAGGTTGACCACTACTTTATATCCTTCATCTGCAATTGTTGCCAATTGCCCTTCCCGCGGCTGACCGGCGCATGCCAGCAGATCGGATATTTTCCGGAAATTGTAGATCGCGCTCATCGGGCAAACTTATAAAATAATGGGTAAGTTTTCAGCTTAGGTATGCTTTGGTAAATCTCACGGAATTATCGAATCCAAATTAAAATTTGTCGCTCCAAAGCAAGAAACGTCCCGATGGAACGCACCACCGGCGTACTACACATCCCATCGGGATGTTTGGTTGGTAGAAAGAATAAAATCAGGTATAAGCGTTCCGTAGGAACGCCTGGTGAAATGCGATAATTGATGTAGGGGACATTATCCAATTATTATAAAGTTAATTGTATACTTGTTTCAGCATGAAGAAACTCTTTTTCAATTTAAACTTCCAGGTAATAGCCGGCATTTTATTGGGTGTTGTTGTTGGCCTTTGCTTTAAATCATTCGGGCCAACGGCAAAACTGATCAGTCAAACGTTTATCAACCTGATCACCATGCTGATCGCGCCGATCATATTTTTCACTATCGTTTTGGGCATCGCGGGTATGAGCGATATGAAAAAGGTGGGCAGGGTTGGCGGGAAGGCGCTGCTTTATTTCGAGATCGTGAGCACTTGCGCGCTCATTATCGGCATCATAGTCACCAATGTAATAAAGCCGGGCGAAGGTTTTGTAAGCCATATAGCAACAGATGCCTCAAAATTGGCCGTATACCAAAAAGCCGCTGCCGATATGCACTGGAGCGATTTTATAGCCCATATCGTTCCGCCCAATATATTCGACGCATTTGCAAAGGGCGATATTTTGCAGATCTTGTTTTTCGCGATATTATTTGGTTTCGGCTTAAGCCGGATGGGCGAAACAGGACAATCGGTAATTGGTTTGTTTGAAAAACTGTCGACAGTATTTTTCAATATTATGCGCATGGTAATGCGGGTAGCGCCTATCGGCGCCTTTGGCGGGATGGCCTATACCATTAGCACCTATGGCATTGAGACCCTGAAACCCCTTGCCTTGCTGATGGGATCAGTTTATTTAACCATGTTCCTGTTTATTTTTGTGGTGCTTAATATCATTTGCCGGATATTTAATTTCAGCCTGTGGCAATATTTAAAATTTATCCGCGAAGAAATACTCATCGTGCTTGGTACCTCATCCTCCGAATCGGTGCTGCCTGCCATGATGGAAAAAATGGAAAAATTCGGCTGCTCACGGTCGGTGGTTGGGCTGGTGATACCTACCGGCTATTCCTTTAACTTAGACGGCACAACAATTTACCTGTCCATGGCGGTTATATTTCTTGCACAGGTATACCATATCCCCTTAACATGGGAGCAGCAGGTAGCCCTTATCGGGATATTGATGATCACATCCAAAGGTGCGGCGGCGGTTACCGGCGGCGGCTTTATCGTGCTAACATCCACCCTGGCGGCTTTAAAGATCATCCCGGTGGAAGGCGTTGCCATCTTATTGGGCGTCGACAGGTTTATGTCTGAGGCGCGGGCTATCACCAATATGATCGGGAATGGGATAGCGACGATTGTGATCGCGAAAAGCGAAGGAGAGTTTGACTCAAAGAGATTAGAGGTTGGGGATTAGGCTTTACATTCGTGATCAATCCAACTAATCTCCAAGCTCTAATCTCTCCTATAAAAAAAATACCCCGTTATCCCTAACGGGGCAATTTTTTTATAGCTTTGCGCTACAAAAATAAAAAGTCAATGAGCGTTCTCGTAAATAAAGATTCTAAGGTTATCGTCCAGGGTTTTACAGGTAACGAAGGCAGTTACCATGCTTCGCAAATGATCGAATACGGCACGCAGCTGGTAGGCGGTGTCACGCCCGGTAAAGGCGGCCAAACGCACCTGGACAGGCCGGTTTTTAATACAGTAGAAGAAGCTGTTCAAAAAACAGGCGCCGATGTATCTATCATATTTGTTCCGCCTGCTTTTGCCGCCGATGCCATCATGGAAGCAGCCGAGGCAGGTATAAAAGTTATTGTGTGTATCACCGAAGGTATTCCTACAAAGGATATGATCATGGTGAAAGAATATTTGACCGATAAAGACAGCCGCCTGATAGGCCCCAACTGTCCCGGTATCATCACCGCCGATGAAAGCAAGATCGGCATTATGCCCGGCTTTATCTTCAAAAAAGGTAACGTTGGCGTAGTCTCCAAATCAGGTACGTTAACTTATGAAGCTGTTGACCAGGTGGTTAAGGCGGGCTTAGGCATCACCACCGCCATCGGTATCGGCGGCGACCCGATCATCGGCACCCCGACCAAAGAAGCGGTTGAATTATTAATGAATGACCCTGACACGCACGGCATCATCATGATCGGTGAAATCGGCGGCGGCATGGAAGCTGAAGCTGCAAAGTGGATAAAAGCAAACGGTACCAAACCCGTTGTCGGCTTTATCGCGGGCCAAACCGCCCCTCCGGGACGCCGTATGGGCCACGCCGGCGCCATCGTTGGCGGTGCAGACGATACAGCCGCAGCCAAAATGAAGATCATGCGCGAATGCGGTATCCGCGTCGTAGAATCGCCGGCCGAAATCGGGGCCGCTATGGCTGAAGAACTTGCTAAGAGAGGTTAAAGGCGAAAGGTAGAATGTCTTTTTTCTTTATATAATCGTTAACTTATATAAAATCCTGGTAAGCAAATAACCGGGATTTTTTATTTACATCACACAAACTTCTGAACACTTGCCAGCCTGATCATTAAAGGAGACGCCACGGTGTATTTTTTAAAAAGGTTGGCGAAGTAAGCCGGCCAAAAAAAACCATGGCTGTCGGCCATCCGGGCAATTGTCCGGTCAGTAGGCTTCAATAACGCGTACGCTTCTTTTAGAATGCGCCCGGAAACATGCCGGCAATGGTTTTCCCGGTCACCTCTTAATCAGCGGGCCGGGATTTCGAAACTCCCCGGTTCGCGAACGCCTTTAAGCATTGCCGGAGGGGATATTGAATGGATAAACTTATTTATTGAGATATAAAACTTCTTTATATTCATTAAGCCCATTGGAATTGCTATCAAATAATATTACAAATGATTTACTTGATTCACTTTCAATTACCCCGGTTACATTATAAGCATAAAAAAGTCCGTTCGCGGGTTGTTGCGGATAGTTGAAAGTTATTTTTTTGTCGGACAAGGTGAATGTGAAATTGAGAATGGCATCCGGAGTCGAAATATTATTTTTAGAGGTGCCCGTTCCGTCAGAATTAAACTGGTAGTAAGGGGAATTTATGCCCACTATAACATAAGTTGAACTTAGCAGCCCGCTCACGTACGAACGGGATGTGTCGGCTTTAACGTACCATTTCCCCGTAATAGAAAATCCGGTTTGGGATGAAGGGTTATTGCCTTTAGAACATCCGAATAGTAAAAAAGCGCCTATTATAATAAATAACAACCTGGCCATATGGATATTAAGTAACCAAATATATTCTTTCTATTTATGAAATCAAATTTTGTGTAGGTTAAATATTAATTTAATCATTTCCCAGTCGAGAGTTCGAGCAGCCCAAGTCGCCCAGCAACTGAAATTGCTTATCTTCCAGGCCGTAGTTTCTATTCACTCACCTACCAAAATCAGCAGCCATACCATCCAAATATTTCGCAGAAACTGTTTTGGCGCCATCATTTATAACCACCCGGTAACGGAAAGTAACAGATTCTCCTTTTTTAAGCTGCAGGTTTTTTTGTGATTTCCCGTTGGTAAAAACCTTTTCGCCTAACGGGTTTGCGGCAAATAATCCATATCCTCGTGCATGCCAAAAAGTTGGGTAATTGGGATTGGATGGATGATCAATAATCGCAACGCTGATCGAATCTTTCCCAATCTTTCCGTATGCCTCGCACCATATTGCGCGTGTGCTCCAGGCGTCGTTGCCCCGCTTGCCGGCGCTGGTTAAATAAGTGCCGCCGGCAATGTTATCCGCGTTGCTTTTTACAGTGGTAACTATCCCCTTATTGTCAGTAAACTTTTGACTCTGCTCAGCAGGTATTTCCAGCTCATGCGCCAGCCGAAGTCCAAATAAGCCGTCTTTGGCATCTGCAAAAGTCACGTCCCGGACGGCTGTTAAAACAGTTATCCGGTCAATCATTCTTTGATGCGTATTACCGCTAAATTCAAAGCGGGTAGTTTCTTCCAGCAATACCTCTTTTTGCTGATTGGTCCAGTTGGCATGATAGGCTAATTTCCCGGTTTGACCGTCAGAGAAAGACAAGATATCGTCTGTTCGTATCCACCCGTATGATGGTTTTTTTTCTTTTGGGATGGCATAGGAGTTATTCCAGAAATCAAGCCCGTTTACGTTTTCGTAGGTGAGCCACATACCTATATGATGCGGATGATCAGTCGGGTCGCCTGGCCTTGGATCGAGGGGAAAGCCTCTTGTAACAATTACGCCATTGGCTGCGCGCAACGGGTATAGCACAGGTTTCTCCAGCGTATCGGGATATATAAATGCCGTAAATGGCTTATCTCCTATAAATACGTCTACTTTATTTCCATTTTGCTTTATAATTTTTACCCATTCTTTTTTTTGGGCGGTTGACCCTGGTATGAACGCCAGGGTAAAAAACAGCAGCATTACATAGGATAAAACCAATTTCATAGCTGCACCCGGTTAAAATTTAAACACTTTACCGCCCACCATTACTTCCTGCGTATGTTCATCAAACGTCGCCTTGCTGCCTGAATGTGAAGCTGCCGTGGTCATGATATTGGCGATAGAATGGCTGTAGCCGGCTTCTACCGGGGCATTCGGTTGTTTACGGCTGCGTACACATTCCATCCAGTTGCGAACGTGGTTGGATGTAAGAATATCGCCACCTGTATTTGCGGAAGCCACTACCCTTTCGGTATTTGCCAGTTTTAACTCTGGAAGCAAGTTAGGTTGCATATGCATCGCGTCGGCAAAAGATTTTTTCAAACCGCCGGTAGGCGATACTGTATTGGTAATTAAATTCAATTCGCCGCCATTGGAGTAATAAATTTCGGCAGGATGTTCATCTCCGTTATGCATCCGCGATGCAAAGGTAACCTGGCAACCGGTTGACGGATCATTTTGCGGACCATAATCAAATACGGCAGTTATGGTATCCCAATTTCTTCTTCCGTCCTTCCACATGTATATGCCGCCATTGGCAACAACGCTTCGGGGATGCTTTAACCCACTAAACCAATGCACGGTATCTATCTGATGACTCATCCACTGCCCCGGCAAACCCGATGAATAGGGCCAGAACAAGCGGTACTCCAAATATTTCCTGGGATCAAAGGGTTCATAGGGCCTGTTTAAAATGAACCTTTTCCAGTCGGTATCTTCTTCTCTCAGCTGTGCTACTAATTCGGGCCTGCGCCACCGGCCGGGCTGGTTAACGTTCCATGTTAATTCCACCATCGTGATTGGTCCGAATTTGCCTGCTTTGATAAATTCATCCGCGGCATGGTAATTTGCCCCACTCCGGCGCTGCGAACCTATTTGTACTATTTTGTTTGATTCCTTTATAGCTTTTAGCGCGGCCCGGTTATCTTCCATCGTTTCGGCAAAAGGCTTTTCTACATACGCGTCACATCCGGCTTTTACCGCCTGGATGGCGTGTGTGGCGTGCTGAAAATCGGCGGTACTGATAAATACAGCATCCACTATCTTTTTATCATATAACTCCTCGTTATTCCGGCATCCAACAATATCGTGGTTCATTTTCTCCTTCCAGGTGGCAACACCCTCCTCTCTCCGCTTCTTCCAGATATCCGATACAGCTACAATATCAAAATTGAGTTCTTTATAGTGATTCATAAAGCTGGGCAGATGCGAGCCTCTATGCCGGTCGGAAAAACCAACAACCCCAACTCTAACCCTATCATTTGAGCCGATGATCCGGCTATAGCTTTTTGCGGTCCACCCTGTTTTGGCTACCAACATCCCTGCTCCCGCCAAAGCCGTTTGCTTTATAAATGTTCTACGCGAATTTTTCATATTTAAAGTTAATTTAAAATTATTTCAATTTTAGGTTTAATGTTTCTCAATACGATTTGGCCGGTTTGATATTTGATGCAACCAAGTTATTAAATTCCTTTGATTGCTCATCTATCCCGTAAACATTGATGCCATAGGCGAGGTTAACCTTGTTGACCGGAATGTACCTTTGGCCGGCAGTTTCAAACGCGTATACGGTCAAATCAGTGTCAACATTCCTGTCGAAACAAATGAATTCGTGAATTTGTCGTATATTAATATACCCGTAAAGCCAGCGATCAACGGAGACGCAAACTTAACCGGTTAAATAAAAATTATGAATTACAACAAATTAACCCCCGAAGAGGAACAAGTTATATTATATAAAGGGACGGAGCGTCCGTTCACCGGTTCGTTATTAAACAATGATGAGCACGGCATATATGTATGTAAAAGATGCGATGCGCCTTTATATACATCCGGGTCAAAATTCGAATCGCATTGCGGCTGGCCGAGCTTTGACGATGAAATTCCCGACGCGGTAAAACGTGTCCCGGATGCCGACGGGCGGCGTGTCGAGATCGTATGCGCCAATTGTGGCGCGCACCTGGGCCACGTTTTCGAGGGCGAATATCTTACGCCAAAAAACGTAAGACATTGTGTCAATTCTGTTTCCATGAAGTTTGTAAGCGGCAAATAAATATTACCCGGTCAGGGGTTTATTTAGTAACTCACAATCGAAAAATTTATCCCTTCGCAATTTGTTTATAACTTATGGCTGATGTTAAAAACTTAAACTAACATCTTAAACCCCCACCCCCTATATTTGAATTATAAGTTCTTTCAACGCTATCTGAGTTTCCCGGTACCCTTACCGGTGCAAATAAAGGAACCATGTAAAACATGGGCTGACGTGCAAAATTAAAGTAGTTTGGCAGTGATGAGTGAGGGGTAATTTTGGGTAATTAATCGTGGTAAATAGTTATATCACAGTTCAATACCATTACCGCTACGGCTTGTTTATCTGCTAACCGCGCGTCACAATCCTAAAAGATTAGGTTGTAACTTATATTAAAGAAACAGTGCATGAAAGAGGAAACCGAATTATTACTAAAAGAGAACAAAGACCGCTTTGTGATCCTGCCGATTAAGTATCCCGATATTTGGGAGATGTATAAAAAATGCGAAGCCAGCTTCTGGACGGCGGAAGAGATCGACCTCTCGGACGACATGAAGCACTGGGAAAGCATGAATGACGGCGAGCGCCATTTTATATCGCACGTGCTGGCATTTTTCGCGGCAAGCGACGGCATCGTGAACGAAAACCTGGCCATCAATTTTATGAGCGAGGTACAATTACCCGAAGCGCGCTGTTTCTACGGTTTCCAGATCATGATGGAGAATATCCATTCGGAAACATATGCGCTGCTGATAGATACGTATATAAAAGACCCTGCCGAAAAAGACCGTTTATTTCATGCCATCGATACCGTACCCTGCGTAGGTAAAAAAGCGCAATGGGCCCTGCGCTGGATAAACAATGGCTCGTTTGCCGAGCGGCTGATCGCTTTCGCGGCAGTTGAAGGGATATTTTTCTCCGGTAGCTTCTGCTCTATCTTCTGGCTAAAAAAACGCGGCCTGATGCCGGGCTTAACTTTCAGCAATGAACTGATATCGCGTGATGAAGGTATGCACTGCGAATTTGCCTGCCTGCTGTACAGGATGCTGGATAACAAGCTTTCGAAAGAAGCGGCAACAGCCATCATTACCGATGCGGTTGAAATTGAAAAGGAATTTGTGACCGACGCGTTGCCGGTTAACCTTATCGGGATGAATGCCAAGCTGATGAGCCAGTATATTGAGTTTGTGGCCGACAGATGGCTTGGCGAGCTTGGCTATGATAAGGTATACGGCGTATCAAATCCATTTGATTTTATGGAGATGATAAGCCTGCAGGGCAAAACCAATTTCTTTGAAAAGCGTGTGGGCGACTATCAAAAAAGCGGTGTACTAAATTCGCAGGAAAGTAAGTCGTTTTCGCTGGACGAAGATTTCTAAGGGAGTAGCAAGTAGTTAGTATCAAGTAGCAAGATTTATTTTACTTAATAATGCTTCAAAAACTACTTGATACTAGCGACTTGATACTAAATACTAATAAATAATACTAATTAAATAAGGGGGTCAAAATGTTTGTAATTAAAAGAGACGGAAAAAAAGAAACGGTAAAATTTGACAAGATTACCGCGCGCATCGAAAAGCTATGCTATGGTTTAAACCCGGCATTGGTTGATCCGATAGACGTTGCCAAAAAAGTGATTGAAGGATTGTTCGACGGGGTAACCACCTCCGAACTGGATAACCTGGCTGCCGAAACCGCGGCGTCATTGACTACCAAGCATCCCGATTATGCCTTGCTGGCATCGCGCATAGCCGTGTCAAACCTCCATAAAAATACCATCAAATCGTTTTCGGAAACGATGCGTAACTTATACGAATACATCGACCCAAAAAACGGCAAGGACGCCTCCCTCCTGGCTACTGACGTTTGGGAGATCATCGAAAAAAATGCCGAACTGTTAGACAGCACTCTGATTTATGACCGCGACTTCGGCTTCGATTACTTCGGTTTTAAAACTCTCGAAAAATCGTACCTGTTAAAACTCGACGGCAAAATAGCCGAGCGCCCGCAACACCTGTTTATGCGCGTATCCATTGGCATACACAAAGAGGATATCGACAGCGCGATAAAAACGTATAACCTGATGAGTGAGCGCTGGTTTACACATGCTACCCCTACCCTTTTTAATGCCGGTACACCAAAACCGCAAATGTCGTCGTGCTTCTTATTGACCATGAAGGATGACAGCATCGAGGGTATTTACGATACGTTAAAACAAACCGCCAAAATATCGCAAAGCGCAGGGGGCATTGGCTTAAGCATCCATAACGTACGGGCGACAGGCTCATACATTAGCGGCACCAATGGCACCAGCAACGGTATCATCCCGATGCTGCGCGTGTTTAACGACACTGCACGTTATGTTGACCAGGGCGGTGGCAAGCGCAAGGGCGCTTTCGCGATCTATCTTGAGCCATGGCATGCTGATGTTTTTGAATTCCTTGATTTGCGTAAAAATCACGGCAAGGAAGAAATGCGCGCCCGCGACCTGTTTTATGCCCTTTGGGTATCCGACCTGTTTATGGAGCGTGTAGAAGCAAATGGCGACTGGAGCTTATTTTGCCCGCATGAAGCACCGGGACTGGCTGATTGCTGGGGAAAAGAATTTGAGAAATTGTACAAGAAATACGAAAAAGAGGGCCGTGCCCGCAAAGTGGTGAAGGCACAGGAGCTTTGGTTTGCGATACTTGACTCGCAGGTAGAAACCGGGACACCTTACCTTTTATACAAGGATGCTGCCAACGGTAAATCGAACCAGCAAAATCTGGGCACCATAAAAAGCTCGAACCTATGTACCGAAATTATCGAGTACACTTCGGCTGACGAGGTTGCGGTTTGTAACCTGGCTTCGCTTGCGCTGCCGCGCTACATCCGCGAAGGCATATTCGACCACGATAAATTGTATGAGGTTACATACCAGGCTACGCTTAACCTGAACAAGATCATCGACAATAATTACTATCCTATTAAAGAAGCCGAATACTCAAACTTAAGGCACCGCCCGATCGGTTTGGGTGTGCAAGGCTTAGCTGACGCGTTTATCCAGCTGCGCCTGCCATTTGAAAGCGATGCGGCCAAGCAACTGAACAAGGACATTTTCGAGACCATTTACTTTGCAGCAATGACCGCCTCGAAGGACCTGGCGATCAAAGACGGCGCTTATGAAACTTTCAAAGGCTCGCCTTTGTCAAAAGGGCAGTTCCAGTTTGACCTGTGGAATGTAAAACCTGAAAGCGGCCGCTGGGATTGGGAAAATTTACGTCTTGACGTAATGAACCATGGTGTGCGCAACTCCTTGCTGGTAGCGCCGATGCCTACTGCCTCTACTTCGCAGATATTAGGTAATAACGAATGCTTTGAACCATATACTTCAAATATCTATACCCGCCGGGTGTTAAGCGGCGAATTTATCATCGTAAACAAATACTTGCTGCGCGATTTGGTTAACCGTGGTTTGTGGGATACTGCCATGAAGGACAAGATCATCACCGCGAACGGTTCGATACAGGACATTGCCGAGATACCTGAAGAGATAAAAGAACTGTACAAAACAGTTTGGGAAATTAAGATGCGCAACATTATTGATATGGCGGCCGACAGGGGTGCGTATATATGTCAGTCGCAATCGCTCAACCTGTTCATCAACTCGCCGAACGCGTCAAAGCTTACGTCCATGCACTTCTACGCCTGGAAAAAGGGCCTCAAAACCGGTATGTACTACCTGCGCACACAAGCTGCGTCGCAGGCAGTTAAATTTACCGTTGAGAACCAGGGCGGCAAAAACATGGAGCCTGTTATTCCGGAATTGGTTGACCAGATCAACGACGAAATACCAGCCGGCCCAAGCTGTTCGATGGAAGAAGGTTGTGTGACTTGCTCGGCGTAGGGTTTTAGTCCATAGTCGATGGACCATAGCGGCAATTTTTAGTCCATAGTCGATGGACGATAGACCATAGTCGGAATGTTAGATTAACACTAATGTTTCGGCTATGATCTTTTTAATTTATATTGTTTTATTTTGAATAATTAAACCATGGACTATGATCCATCGACTATGGACTTCCTCATGAACAAACATGAAATTATCACCTGCGAACGCTGCCGCGCAAGCATCGAATGCAAGGCAAACGCCAATTTAAAATGCCAGTGCAGTACCGTGCAGCTGAATTTGAACGAGGTGCAGTATGTGAGTGAGTTGTTTGAGGGGTGTTTGTGCGCTGGATGTTTGGTTGCGTTGAAGGAGGAATATAGGTTATTTCTATCCACATCTGCTAAACTGTAACTTAATCCAAAACGAATAGATATAATTAATACACTTTCCAGCTACCTTACTCATTATACTGTTTCCTATGATGATTTTTCTTTGGTGGTGGAAACATTACCTGATCTATTTTGGGTTTCGGAGGCCGCACGAACTGAAAAGTGGTTTCAAAACTAACGCTATCCTTTAATTTATGTAATTCAACCCTTTTATAACTATTAGCAATCCAGATCACGACATGTGATATCGAATCCGGATCGTCATCAATCGATTTAAATATGTGCCTTTTTTGTTTATTCCAGTAAAATATAACTTCAGCATCTTCACCATCTAACGGTAAATATTCAGTCGTATCAAGGTTTTTAAAATTGATATGCTTCAGCTTCATATTTAAAGTATCCCAAAAACCTTGTGTTACCGTTCCTGTATAAAAACCCTGTAATTTTGCCTTATGGCCACCATAGTATCTAAGCGTTAGTGAACTGTCAATACAGATTCCCACAACAGGGCAGCCTCTCAGGCAGCCGCTTGTTGCGATTTCAATCCGATTGATCTGCCCTTTCGGATGCCCAAGTTTATGGCAAGCCATCAACGTGCAGCTAATAATCGACATAAACCCAATAGATATCTTTAAGCTAAAAGGAGCAATAACCATATTTTTGGGATAGGAGTACAATTATAGTTATTCCCCTTATTAGAATAAAAAGGTGAGAACTTTTATTTTAATAATGGCGACCCATGGCACGAACACCCCGAACAAAAATATAGCGACGTGAACAAGCGAACACTAACACATCCTACTTCCGGACTTTTCCGACTTTCCGGACTTTACTGACTTTCCAGACTTTACCGACTTTTCCGACTAAATACCTATCTTCACCGCCCGGAATCAGTTTATATATAATGAAGTTATTAGAAGGAAAAACCGCCCTCATTACAGGCGCTTCAAAAGGCATAGGCCGCAAGATCGCTGAAAAATTCGCCGAGCACGGCGCCAATGTGGCTTTCACTTATCTTTCATCCGTTGAAAAAGGACAAGCCCTGGAGCAGGAGCTTCAAAGTTTTGGCACACAAGTAAAAGGCTATCGCTCCGATGCTTCCAAATTTGATGAAGCCGAAAAGCTGGTGAGTGATATCGTTGCTGATTTCGGCACGCTGCATATCGTGGTAAACAACGCCGGCATCACAAAAGATGCCTTACTGATGCGCATGAGCGAAGAGCAATGGGACGAGGTTTTGAATGTGAACTTGAAATCTATCTTCAACATAACCAAGGCGGCTTCAAAAATAATGATGAAGAACCGCAACGGTGTATTCATTAATATGAGTTCGGTGGTGGGTGTCCAGGGCAATGCCGGGCAGGCCAACTATGCCGCGTCAAAAGCGGGCATCATCGGTTTTTCAAAATCAATCGCAAAAGAATTAGGCTCACGTAATATCCGCACCAACGTAGTGGCCCCGGGCTTTATCAAAACAGAAATGACCGAAGTGCTCGACCCTAAAGTGGTTGAAGGCTGGGCGCAGGCCATTCCCCTAAAACGCGGCGGCGAAACCGAAGATGTGGCCAATGCCTGTGTTTTCCTGGCCTCGGACATGGCATCGTACATAACCGGGCAGGTAATCCCTGTCGACGGCGGAATGCTATAAATGTTGCAAGGTGTATGCTGTAAGTTGTATGTTTACGTTTAGTAATTGACAGCAGTATTGGATTACCTTCAACATACAACTCAAAACTTACAACATAATGTTTTCAATTACCTGGGGAACGGTTTCGGGATGGTGGGCGCCTGTCTGCCTGTTGCTGGGTTTCACTTATGCATGGCTCTTATACCGGCAACCGGTAAGCCTGGACAAAAAATTCCGTTACCTGCTTTTTGTTGCCCGGACATTAGCCGTGTCGATCATTGCCCTGTTACTGCTCTCGCCGCTGGTTAAATCGGTTAGTTACAATCCGCAGAAGCCGCTTATCTTGGTTCTGCAGGATAATTCGCAGTCTGTTGCGATGTTTAATAAGTCTGCGCCACAAAACGGAGGGACGCCGGGCAAATTTGTTAATGACTTATCCCAACTAAAACAACAATTAGGCGACCAGTATGACGTGCGTGAATTCCATTTTAACAAGAATTTGAACAACGGCCTTTCAACAACCTTTAATGGTAAACAAACCGATATATCGAAAGCCCTTCACCAATTAAACGAGCGTTTCGTTAATCAAAATATTGGCGCTGTTGTGCTGGCGACCGACGGCTTGTATAACCGGGGCAGCGATCCTCAGTACGAGGCCCGCAATTTCAAAAACAGCATTTACACCATTGCGCTTGGTGATACGATACCAAAACGCGACTTGCTGATTGGCAACATCAACTACAACAAAACCGCTTTTTTAGGTAACGATTTCGTAATTGAAGTTTTGGCCGAAGCTTTCCAGGCCAAAGACGAAACCATGCGGCTAACCGTTACCGAAGACGGCAGGCAGGTCGGCTTTCAAAATATACCGGTAAATTCAAATGCTTATCAAAAAGTTGTTCCGATAAAATTGAATGCGGATAAAAAAGGGATACGAAAATTCAGTATTAGCATTGCACCGGTCAAAAATGAAATATCTACCCAAAACAATATCGAAATAATTTACGTGGAGGTGCTTGATGCCCGGCAAAAGGTGCTGCTTGTTTATGATAGCCCTCACCCTGATATAAGCGTCATTCGCCAGTCGATCGAAAGCAATAAGAATTACCAGGTAAAAACCAGCCTATTGTATGATTTGCCTGCAATTAAACCCGGCGATTATAGCCTGGTAATCCTTTACCAGCTCAGCGGCAATGAAGGCACTTTACAAGCCGTCGCGAAAAGCAAAACCCCGGTTTGGTATATTGCCGGTGCGCAAACAGATCTGCCTGCTTTTGATAACAGCCAAAAGGTCATTAAAATAAGCGCAGGCAAGCAGGAGATGCAGGAAGTATTTGCCCAACCCACGGCTGATTTTACCGCTTTTACACTCTCCGATTCATCGCGAAGGAAAATTACTGCTTTTCCGCCTTTGCTGGCCCCATATGGCAGTTACAACTCACCGCCTGCAGGCAATATGCTGTTAAAACAACGTATTGGCACCGTTGAAACCACTTACCCCCTGCTGGCATTTGGTGATGAAGACGGTCGTCGTATAGGTGTTTTAACTGGTGAAGGGTTATGGCGCTGGCAGTTGGCGGAGTTTCAAACCTTTGGCAATCATCATACGCTGGAAGAACTGTTCAGCCAGGGCGTACAATACCTCACTGCCAATGCCAACCGGCAGCGATTCACGGTTTACCCGGCTAAAAATGTTTTTGACGAGGGCGAAAACGTGATCCTGAATGCTGAATTGTATAATGACGCGCTCGAATTGATCAATACCCCTGATGTACGGATCAACCTGAAAAGCGATGCCGGTAAAAACTATGGTTTCCTGTTCTCACGCAGCGGCCAGGGCTATCAATTGGATGCAGGCGCGTTGCCGGTTGGAGAATACACTTATTCGGCCGTCACTCAAAATGGCGCAAAGCAATTTAATACAGCCGGCCAGCTAACGGTTAAAGCGCTGAACCTCGAATCGCGCCAAAGTGCGGCCAATCACCAGCTATTGAATATTATAGCCAAACAAAGCGGAGGAGAAATGCTGCTCCCAAACCAAATGGATCGACTTGCCGGCCTCATCCGCAAAAACGAGAACATAAAAACAGTAGTTTATGAAGACAAGCGATACAGCGACCTGGTTGATGTGAAATGGGTATTTGCATTGTTATTGACCTTGTTGAGTTTAGAATGGTTCCTAAGGAAACGCGAAGGCGAAATATAGACCTCACCCCGGCCCTCTCCAAAGGAGAGGGAGTAAAAGTTTTTTTAAAGTCCTCTCCTTTTGAGAGGATTTAGGTGAGGCTTTAACTATTCACTCAAATCACTACCAAACTAATAGGGATTTTCTTAATTTCGCAGCCTTATACCCGGAAACTACGAAATGGATTATCAATTTGCAGCTATAGAGAAGAAATGGCAGCGGTTTTGGGCTGATCACCAAACGTTTAAACCCGAAGACAGCACCGCCAAACCCAAGTATTATGTACTTGATATGTTCCCCTACCCTTCGGGCGCAGGATTGCATGTGGGGCATCCACTGGGCTATATCGCATCTGATATTTTCGCACGCTACAAACGGCTTAAAGGCTTTAATGTATTGCACCCTATGGGGTACGACTCTTTTGGCCTGCCAGCTGAGCAGTATGCCATTCAAACCGGGCAGCATCCTGCCATTACTACCGAAGCTAATATTGCCACATACCGCCGCCAGCTGGACCAGATAGGGTTTTCATTCGACTGGAGCCGTGAAGTGCGCACCAGCTCGCCCGACTTTTACAAGTGGACGCAATGGATATTTATGCAGCTGTTCAATTCCTGGTACAACAAGGATGCGGATAGGGCTGAGTCCATTGATAAACTCATTAAACATTTTGAGCAGCATGGCTCGACAGGTATAAACGCCGTTTGCGATGAAGAAGTGTCAACTTTTACCGCTGACGAATGGAGAGCTTTAGATGATCGCGCAAAGCAAACTGAACTGTTAAAATACCGCCTCACTTACCTGCGCGAAAGCACCGTAAACTGGTGCGCGGCGTTGGGAACTGTATTGGCCAACGACGAGGTGAAAGACGGCTTTAGCGAGCGCGGCGGCTATCCCGTTGAGCAGAAGAAAATGATGCAGTGGAGCATGCGTATCACAGCCTATGCCGAGCGTTTGCTGCAAGGCCTTGATACCATCGACTGGCCCGAACCACTGAAAGAAATGCAGCGCAACTGGATCGGCAAAAGCGTGGGAGCGTTAGTAAGATTTCGGATTTCGGATTTTCAATTTCGAAATTCAGATAAATCCGAAATCGAAAATTCGAAATCCGAAATAATAGAGGTTTTCACCACCCGCGTTGATACCATTTTCGGAACTACTTTTTTGGTGCTTGCGCCCGAGCACGAGTTGGTAACTTCATTGACAACACCGGAACAAAAAGTTGATATTAAAGCCTACATCGCACAAGCTAAAAAGAAATCGGAGCTGGAACGTATGGCCGATGCCAAAACCGTTTCGGGCGCTTTTACAGGCAGCTATGCGATCAATCCGGTTAACGGCGAAAAAATTGAGATATGGATAGCTGATTATGTGCTTGCCGGGTATGGAACAGGCGCTGTAATGGGGGTGCCATCAGGCGACCAGCGCGACTACTTATTTGCCAAACACTATAGTTTACCGATCATCCCGATCATCGACATACAAAAAATTGAAACCGAAGCCGACCCAACCAAAGAGGGCCGTTATATCAACTCCGGTTTCATAAATGGGTTGGCCTACAAGGAAGCTACTTCTACTGTAATTGCAAAGTTGGAAGAGATGGGTGCAGGTAAAGCGAAAGTAAACTTCAGGATGCGCGACGCCATATTCGGCCGCCAGCGTTACTGGGGCGAGCCGGTGCCGGTGTATTTTAAAGACGGTCTCCCCTATTTAATTGACGAAAAAGACCTTCCGCTGGTATTGCCGGAAGTAGACAAATATCTGCCTACAGAAAGCGGCGAACCGCCACTGGCGAGAGCGTCTAACTGGAAGTATAAAGGCACTGAAGCATACGAACATAGTACCATGCCGGGCTGGGCCGGCTCAAGCTGGTACTGGTACCGATATATGGATGCGCATAACGATAATGAGTTTGCCTCCAAAAAAGCCATTGAATACTGGAAGGACGTTGATCTGTATATCGGCGGCTCCGAACATGCTACGGGGCACCTGCTGTACAGCCGTTTCTGGAACAAGTTTTTAAAGGATATCGGGTTGGTTATAGAGGAAGAGCCTTTTAAAAAGCTGATTAACCAGGGCCACATACAGGGCCGGTCGAATTTTGTATACAGGTTAATTGATAGTGAAGGACGGGGTACCAATACGTTTGTTTCGCATGGCCTGATCAAGCAGTACAAGACGTCAGAGCTGCATGTTGATGTGAACATAGTTGAGAATGATATAGTCGACATTAACAAGTTTAAGCAATGGCGACCCGAATATGCTGACGCTGAGTTCATCCTGGAAGGTGGTAAATACATCTGTGGTGTCGAGATCGAAAAAATGTCGAAATCGAAGTTTAACGTGGTTAACCCTGATGACCTGATCGCCCGTTATGGCGCCGATACCCTGCGTATGTATGAAATGTTTTTAGGCCCGCTGGAACAAAGCAAGCCATGGAACACCAACGGCATCGAAGGCGTGTTTAAATTCCTGCGCAAATTCTGGCGTTTGTTTCATGATGATGTCTGGAATTTTAATATTTCGAACGAAGAGCCAACCAAAGCGGAACTAAAATCCCTGCACAAGATCATCCATAAGGTTGAGGAAGATGTGGAACGTTTTTCGTTTAATACATCGGTTTCCAGCTTTATGATCGCGGTAAACGAGCTAACCGATCTGAAATGCAATAAGCGGGCGATTTTACAGGACCTGGTTATCATTCTTTCGCCCTACGCGCCGCATATTAGTGAAGAGCTTTGGGTGTTACTGGGAAATAAGCCGGGAACTTTATCATACGCGCCTTATCCCAAATTCAATCCCGCCTACCTGATAGAAGATGAGTTTGCATATCCTATATCTATTAATGGCAAAACAAAAACAAATGTGAGTATTCCTTTAAGCCTTGATCTGAAGGAAACCGAGGACTTTGTTTTGGCACACGCTGATGTTCAAAAGTACCTGGACGGCAAGGCGCCTAAAAAAGTGATCGTGGTAAAAGGCAGGATCGTAAATATTGTATTATAGATCGATCGGCTAAAATGAGTACCGTTAACGCGGCATGTCCTGTTTTGTTATTTGTAATTGTCATGTTCAATGAAATTTAACTCGTCAGCCCGGAAGAGATATCGCGAATTGTCGCTATCATCTTTGACAAAATAACGTGCATTGGCGTGTAACATTTCTGCTGAATTCGCCTCCAATTAGAAAAATATTAAAATGAAACGTTTTTACATACTTATAGCAATTATTTGTTCATTCATGACGGCTAATGCCCAGTTCGGCGTAGGCGGCGGCTCGAAGATCGTGGGCAAGATATCCGGCACGCTTATCGATTCGCTAACCAAAAAACCCGTGGATTATGCTTCTGTTGGCCTATACAACAGCGGCGGTAAAGCGCCGATAACCGGAGTTATAACGGACACCAAAGGAAATTTCAAACTGGATAATCTTCATCCCGGCCGGTACAAGCTGGTTATTACTTTCATCGGCTATCCGAATAAAACGATCGATCCTGTAGTTACGACCGATGGCAAGCCCGATAACAACCTGGGCAATATATATATTTCGCCTGGTGCAAGGATTCTAAAAGAAGTTGCTGTAACCGGCCAGTCGTCAATAATCGAAAACCATATTGATAAAATCGTTTATAATGCCGAAAAGGATATCACCGCGGCAGGGGGTACCGCGACTGATTTGTTGGGGAAAGTTCCGCTTGTATCGGTTGACATCAACGGTAATGTCTCCGTTCGCGGCGATCAGAATGTACGCGTACTGATCAACGGTAAGCCATCGGGCGCCACGTCAACCAGTTTATCGGATGTATTGAAAGCTATTCCTGCTGATCAGATCAAAAGCATCGAGGTAATTACATCGCCATCTGCAAAATATGATGCAGAGGGCTCAGCCGGTATTATCAACATCATCACCAAGCAAAAAAATGTGTCGGGTTTTAGTGGTTCGGTAAGCGGCGGTATCGGCACCCGTCAAAACAATGGCAACGCCAACCTTAACTACAATAAAAATCGCTTTAGTTTTACGGCAAATATTGGGGGAAATGCAGGATGGCCGCAAACTTCGCTGACTGATTTTCAGCAGTCTATCCATAAAGACACCATAAATACATTTACCGAATCAAAAGGCACGAGCGTTGTGAAACGGCATGCCGTTATACCTTCATTAACCGCCGGGTACCAGTTTAACAGTTTCAATAACATTACTTCTACCTTCAGGCTTACGCAGATCGAGTTTAACACCAACAGTAACTCCGTTACAAATTCAGCTACTCCATATAGCAGCTATTCAATAGGCCACAATGTAATTGATGGTTTCGACTGGAACCTGGACTACACCCATAAATTTAAGCAGGAAGGCCATGAGCTTGATCTGTCAACACAATGGACGCATAACAACGGCACTACCGATTACACCAACTATTATTCGGCCGTGTTTCCCAACATTCAAAACAACATTGACGGTATTAACAATGAATATACCTTCCAGGTAGATTATACTCTGCCGATAAGTAAAGTTTTTAAACTGGAAGCCGGTGGTAAAAGCATAACCAGGAGACTCACCAGTACTTCCAACTATTTTAATTACGACAATTCCGGCCAATTTGTATTCAACCCTGTAACGTCAAATTTGTATAATTATAATCAGGATGTTTGGGCCGGCTACTCGGTGTTTACCATTACGCTGCCAAAGTCGTACACGATTCTTGCCGGTTTCAGGGACGAAAATACAGATATACACGGCGACCCGGTTAACGCATCGCAAAACCTGTCGCCTTTCAGCCAGAATTATAATACCTATGTACCAAGCTTAACCATACAAAAACAGCTTACCGCGACACAAACCTTGAAGCTGACATATAGCAAACGTATTACTCGGCCAAGTTTACAATATTTAAACCCGTTTGTAAATAAAAGCAATATCCAGGCTCAAACCGTAGGTAACCCGGCCCTGAATCCCGAGGTGTCGCAAACAGTCGAGCTGAATTACACCACGTTTATCAAAGCTTCAATGGTAAATCTATCGGTGTATTATAAACATACTGCCAATTTGATTGAAGGCATAGCCGCGCCTATCGCGGTTACCGTTAATGGCGTTATTGAGGGCGGTACGCTTACTACTTTTCAAAATATAGGTAACAACAATTCCATTGGCGGCAGCTTTTTTGGAACTTTTACGCCGATTAAGATTTTAAACATAATAGCCAACTTAAACGCGTATACGTATAAACCCGATCCTGCCGGTATTTTTCATTTAGACCAAACCCAAAACGGCACATATGTACAATACCAGGGATTTCTGAGAGCGACGCTAACATTACCAAAGGACTACCTGGCTGAAGCGTTTACGTTTGGCAGCTCGCCGCGGCATACCATACAGGGCACTACGCCAACCTTTAGCATATTGGGTATCGGTGTAAAAAAACAATTGATGAAAAAGAAAATGGCGATCGGGATCAATGCCATCGAGCCGTTCAGCAAATACAAGGAATTTAATTCAAGCTTAAGCAGCCCGGGCTTTACGCAAACCAGCCGGTTCCAATATCCTTTCCGCTCGTTTGGTTTAACGTTTAGCTATAACTTTGGTAAGCTAAGCTTCAGCAACCCGCAGCAGCAGAAAAAAGGCGTTAATAACGACGACCTTAAGCAAGGCGACCAGGGCGTTGGCGGCGGTGCGCCACCTTCAGGCGGGAGATAATTCAAATGTGCAGATTCAGATGTGCAGATGGGGAAGCCTCATTTGCACATCTGAAATCTGCACATTTGCCATCTAACTATCCACATCAATCCCAATCTGCTTAAGCAGTAACGAAGCATTAAACGTTTTACATTCGCCGTGCTTTATTTTGTAGTCGAATAGCATTTCGCCGTTTTTTACCTGTATATCGAAATAAAAATTACGGACATAATCCCGGTATTGTTTTTCCAGCTCGGCAATTTGCAGGTCGTGCGTAGCCACCATGCCTACGGCCTTTTTCCTGATCAACTGCTCAATTACCGCTTTTGAGCCCAGGTATTTATCGACCGAATTGGTGCCGCGCAGCATTTCATCAATTAAAAAGAAAACCTTTTTATCACTTTCAACCGCTCCTAGCAGCATTTGCAACCGGTCGAGCTCGGCCTTAAACGTCGAGGTGCTTTCGTTCAGCGAATCTTTTATCCGCATATAAGTTAATACCTGCATTACCGATACCCGCATTTCCGTCGCGCAAACCGGCGCACCGCAAAGCGCCAGCACGGTATTAATGCCTATAGTGCGTAAAAAGGTGCTTTTGCCTGCCATATTTGAGCCGGTGATGATATCGATATGGAGGCTATCATTCAGTTCATAATTATTTTCAATTCTTTTTTTGCTGTCGATAAGCGGATGAGCGAGGTTTTTGGTTGTTAAAGTGTACGCCGTATTATCGCTTATTACAGGAAAGCACCATCCGGGGTAATTAATAGCCAACGATGACAGGCTTATTAGTGCCTCATATTCACCAATCACATCAAATGCTTCCTCAAGGTTATGCTGATTATCGCGCTTCCAGTTTTCGATGGCGATAATTTGGCGGATATCCCAAAGGAAAAACAAGTTTAATAAAAACCCAACGATCATATTTAAATGATAATTGAGCTTATTTATTAGCTCAGATAATTCTTTAATTTTTTCAGAAGTATGCCCGGCCTTTAATCTTTTGGTAAGATCATTACAATAGGCGGATTGCCACTGCTCCGTTTCAATCTTATCAAAAACAATTGCATAGCCGCCTAACGTACTGCCAATCTTCCCCGCAATCAGGTCGGCTTTTTTTATATAGGCGGCCTTCGAAAACACAATTCCAAGGTTAGCTAAACCAAGCAGTATGGGGAACGCTTTTGCAGCAGGATAAAAATAGGCGAACAAAATAGCGGCCAGCAACAGGTACGGCGCAATTTTGCAGTATTTGCTTAACCACTTTTCGCCGGGGAGGTTTAACGGGATATACAGGTACTTAAAAAGTCGTTGTAATTGATTTATATCTTCTGTATTGGCAAAGATCAGCTTGGCCTGGAGTTCGAGTTTCCAGCCGCTTTTTGCTGATAGCTCTTTTACAGCGTCCTGCTTAAGTTCAATTGTGTTTTTAACAGCGGCAGCGCTTAACCAGGCCGATAGCTTATCATTACCCGCAGAAGTTGCCGCCCGGTTAACCAATTGGAATAACGACGCGTTACCATATATATCCAGGTCGGCACCGTAATAATGCTTTTCATCGGCATACCGACTTCCGTCGTTATAAATATTACTGCGGTTTAAAATGTTCTCTATTTCATTTTGATTTACTTTTGCCAGGTTATCAAAGTATTCCTTTTGTCGCTCAAACTGTCCCTGCCGGGATACCAGCCACATAAAACCGCAGACCGATATCACAAAGGCCACCGCCAGGATCGTAAAATTATCGTTGACAATGGCGAAGTAAACCGACAAAATTATTAAAGCAAAAACACCTAACCGAAGCAGCGAATAAGTGTTGGCCAGTGTTTTATACTTATCTGCCTCTTGTCGTGCATCGGTTACCCTTTGCTTATAATCATCTATAATATCAAGTTCCATCTATGGTGATAAGTTGAAAATAAAGTAAGTTTATAGCCGCATTGGCATTACAAAGGCAATGCTATTTAGCCAAGCGTCAAACATAACATTTCAACTTTACAACCTTGCAACATTTCAACATCTTTACAGCATGAAGATCACCTTTTTAACGGTTGGGAAAACCGAAGACGCTTATTTAAAGGAGGGCATTGAAAAATATGTTAAAAGGCTGAAGCATTACACCAAACTGGCGATGAGTGAAATTGATGAGTTAAAAAACACCAAGTCCCTAACGCAGGACCAGCAAAAGGCCAAAGAAGCTGAACTGATCCTTAAAAGAATACTGCCGCTTGACCACGTCATCTTGCTCGATGAAAATGGAAAAGAATTATCCTCTACGCAATTTGCCGCCTATTTCGAAAAAAAAGCGCTAGGCTCGGTTTCCAACCTGGTTTTTGTTGTGGGCGGCCCCTACGGGTTTGATCAGTCCGTTTACGATCGCGCCAACGAAAAAATTTCCCTTTCGGCTATGACTTTTTCCCATCAAATGGTACGTCTGTTTTTTGTTGAGCAGGTTTACCGTGCATTTACTATTATCAAAGGAGAGCCGTATCATCACGAGTAATTTTTTATTTCGAATG
>JAQBOH010000133.1 GCA_028288125.1 Mucilaginibacter sp. | reverse complement strand
TGAGCTGTCGATATACTTATAATGTTGCGCGAACAGCAGTCCGGAAACAAAAATAAGCAGCAGGATTTGAATAAACCGTCTCATTTTTAATGATGAGAAACGATAAGCAGGTCGAGATCTTTGGAGGGGATTGAAAACCGCTCGCCTAAATATTTGCTGGTCAGCTGGCCCTTATAAATATAAACAGACTCCCGTAAGCCGGCTTTTTGCCAGATGACGTTTTTCAGGCTGCCGTGTTCGCCAATGTCTAATAATATCGGGGTAAAGATATTAGTCAGCGCATATGTTGCGGTGCGCGCTACGCGTGAGGCGATATTGGGCACACAATAATGAATAACATCAAATTTCCGGAAAACGGGGTGTGTGTGATTTGTCACTTCCGAAGTTTCAAAACATCCGCCCTGGTCAATGCTCACATCAATAATTACCGAATTAGGTTTCATCCGGCTTACTGTAGCTTCCGAAACAATGCATGGGCTGCGGCCGTCGTCGGCACGTATGGCGCCTATCGCCACATCACAGGTGGTAATGGCTTTTTCGAGCACAATAGGCTGCACTACCGATGTAAATACACGGGTGCCGATATTATTTTGCAGCCGGCGGAGCTTGTATATGGAAGGATCGAAAACTTTCACTTCGGCGCCTAACGCGATTGCAGTGCGCGCGGCATATTCACCCACTGTGCCGGCGCCCAAAATGACAATTTCAGTCGGGGGTACGCCGGTTATTCCGCCAAGCATCAGGCCTTTTCCGTCGAATATATTACTGATGTATTCCGCCGCGATCAATACAGATGTGGCGCCTACAATTTCACTCATGGCCCTAACCACGCTTAGCGAGCCGCCTTCATCACGCAAATGCTCAAAGCAAAGGGCGGTTATTTTTTTTTGTAGCAGGGCATGCAGGCATTCGGGTTTCAGTGTTGCCAGCTGTAACGCCGAAATCAGCGTTTGACCGGGCTTCATCATGGCTATCTCTTCGGAAGTTGGCGGCGCTATTTTTATAATAATATCGGCCTCGTAAACTTTCTTCGTATCGAATACGATTTGCGCGCCCTGTTCGCTGTAGTCCTTGTCCGAAAAATTAGCGGCCTGGCCGGCATTGCTTTCGAGCATTACAGAGTGCCCGTTGTTAATTAAAAGTGCGACAGAAAGCGGTGTGAGCGGTACCCGGTTCTCCTGGAAAGAAACCTCTTTTGGAATGCCGATATAGAGCTTATTTTTTTTATTTTTCACCTCCAGCATCGACTCCTGGGGCTGCATCATGGCCTGTTTGGCTATATCCGAAAATCCACTGTATTTCCCTGGGCTCATTATGTGTTTTTTTTCTGGATGATGAAGATAGACAAAATTAGCTTAAGTTTAAATTAATTCCTATCAATTGTTATTTGTCGCGAATTATCCGGCATAATGTGTATGCTGATACACACAAAATTTTCTGGGAGCAGGTCGGGTATTTTTTCGGGCCATTCGATAAAACACCAGGCATCCGAATAAAAGTACTCTTCATAACCCAGGTCCAAAGCTTCCGCCTGGTTTTTAAGCCGGTAAAAATCGAAATGGTAAACCTTTTTTTCAGCCCCGGCGTATTCGTTTACAATGGAAAAAGTGGGACTGGTTACCACATCGGTTACGCCTAATTGTTCACAAATGGCCTTTATCAGCGTAGTTTTGCCCGCGCCCATATCGCCGTAAAAGAGGAAAATCTTATTTGAGTCAGAAAAACTCAGGATACTTTTTGCTGCTGACGGAAGTTCAGAAATTGACGGAATGGTTACTAACACCTTTGCAGTTTTATCTTTTTAACCTTTACCCTCCGTCATTGCTTCGTACCTCGCAATGACGGAGGGCTGAGATCAAAATTAGCTATTATATTTTACTTAGGCCCGTAAACCGCTATGGGTATCAGCATTTCTTCGAGCGAGATGCCGCCATGCTGGAAAGTTTCATTATAAAAATTCACAAAATGGTTGTAATTGTTTGGATAAACAAAGTAGCTGTCCTCTTTGGCAAAAACAAAGCTCGAGCTTACGTGCAGCTTTGGCAGCATCGCATCATGCGGGTTGCGGATATGAAATACCTCTTTAGGGTTAAAATTTAAATTTTTTCCTTGTTTGTAACGCAGGTTGGTATTGGTATTCCTGTCGCCCACTATTTTACTTGGGTTTTTAACCCGGATGGTACCGTGGTCGGTTGTGACGATCACCCTTACCTGTTTTTGCGCCAGGAATTTAAGCAAATCAAACAACGGCGAATGCTCAAACCACGACAAGGTTAACGAGCGGTAGGCCGCATCGTCGCTGGCTAGTTCACGTATCATCTGCATATCGGTGCGGGCATGCGAAAGCATATCCACAAAATTGTACACAACTACATTCAGCTCATTGGTCATCAGGTTGCTTACCGACTCATTAAGCGCGCGTCCTTCATCGATATTTAATATCTTATGATAGGAATGTTTGATATCCTTCCGGAGAACACGTTTTAGCTGGTCGGTAACAAACTGGCCTTCAAATAAATTCTTACCGCCCTCATCCTCATCATTCTGCCACATATCCGGGTAACGTTTTTCCATATCCAAAGGCATCAAACCCGAGAATATCGAGTTACGGGCATACTGGGTAGCAGTTGGTAAAATGCTGTAATAGGCGTCCTCTTCTTCGAGCCTGAAATATTCTGAAATAATCGGATTTATGATTTTGAACTGGTCATACCTCAAATTATCAATTAAAATAAAAAATAAAGGCCCTTTGCCATCCAGCCGCGGGAACACTTTCTTCTTAAATAGCTGGCATGAAATGGTGGGTCCCGATTCGGGGTTCGCTATCCAGTTGAGGTAGTTCTTTTCAATAAATTTACAGAACTGCACATTCGCCTCGGCCTTTTGCAAGGTAAGTATTTCGTGCATACCTGCATCTTCCAGCTGTTCAAGCGCCAGTTCCCAGTAAATTAGTTTCTTATATACATCAACCCATTCCTGGTAGCTCAGGTTATCATTCAGTATCATCCCCAGGTTCCTGAAATCCTGCTGGTAAGCCATGGTTGTTTTTTCGGTAACCAGGCGTTTATTTTCAGTCAGCCTTTTTATGGTGAGCTGTATTTGCTTGGGATGTACCGGCTTTATCAGGTAGTCATCAATTTTTGAACCGATCGCATCCTCCATCAAATACTCTTCCTCATTTTTAGTGATCAGAACTATAGGAACGTCGTTATTGATATTTTTTATTTGCGATAAAGTTTCAAGTCCGGTTAAACCAGGCATATTTTCATCTAAAAAAACCAGGTCGAAATAATTATTTTTGAAGGCTTCGACAGCGTCGTTGCCATTGTTTACGGTAGTAACCTTGTAACCTTTTTCGTTTAAAAAAAGTATATGTGGTTTTAGCAGGTCAATTTCGTCGTCGGCCCATAATATGGTTGTATCTTGCATCGTATTTTATTTAGAAACGCCACCGCCTGATTTCAGACGACATCCCGTTCAGACATAAACCTCAAAGCACGTGTTTTGTTGTCGGTTATTAAAGAGATTAACAAAAATTAACAATTGAACGACGTGCCTATAATCTTTATTTAACATTTTATTTAACATTTTTGCACCCAGTTTTATCATCTGCATTGAATAAAAAGAAAATAATAAACGACCCGGTTTACGGCTTTATCAGCATCCCGACAGAGTTGGTATTTGACCTGATTGAACATCCTTATTTTCAACGCCTGCGATATATCAAGCAGCTCGGAATGACCCATTTGGTATACCCCGGGGCGCTGCACACTCGTTTTCATCATGCCCTGGGTGCTATGTACCTGATGGGCATGGCTATTGAAACACTACGCAATAAAGACCATATTATTTCAGCTGAAGAGGAAGAGGCCGTCATTATAGCTATATTGTTACATGATATAGGGCATGGCCCATTTTCACACGCTTTGGAGCATACGATAGTGGAGGGCATATCGCACGAGGATATATCCGTGATGCTGATGAACAAGCTGAATGAGCAATACAATGGCCGGCTAACAATGGCCATCGCTATTTTCAAGGGCAGCTATCCCCGCAAGTTTTTGCACCAGCTGGTATCGGGCCAATTGGATATGGACCGTATGGACTATCTTAACCGTGACAGTTTTTTTACCGGCGTATCAGAAGGGGTGATCAGCTCGGACCGCATTATTAAAATGCTTAATGTAAAAGACGACCAGATAGCGATTGAAGAAAAGGGGATATACTCTATCGAGAAGTTTCTGATAGCGCGCCGGTTAATGTATTGGCAGGTTTATTTGCATAAAACCGTGATATCTGCCGAATTTATGCTCGCCAAAATCCTTCAGCGCAGCCGCGAGCTAACTTTAAACGGTGAGCAAGTTTTTGCCATGCCCGGTTTAAATCATTTCCTGGAAAAGCCGCTCAGCCGGGATTCATTTATGAATGAAGACCACCACCTGGAAACCTTTGCAACACTTGACGATACCGATATTATGGCCGCCGTAAAGGTTTGGGCCTTGCATAATGATTTTGTATTGGCTAAACTTTGCCGCGACCTGATTAACAGGGACCTTTATAAAGTAGATATTACCAACCAGCGGCCGGATAAACTGTTTACCGAAGAATTGACAGAACGCGCGATAAAAAAATACAATATATCGGCCCGCGAAGCGTCCTACTTTGTATTTGAACAAACTATAGGCAACGACGCTTACAGGCCCGGCGACGGCAACATCAGGATATTGATGAAAGATGATACAATCAAGGATATTACGGAGGCAAGCGATAATTCAAATTTACAAGCGCTGGCTAAAACGGTAAAGAAGTATGTTCTTTGCTATAAGAAGGAATTAATGATCCGAGATTAGTTAATTTGAAGATTTGAAAATAGAATTTGACACTTCAAATTTTCAAATTGCCGGATTTTCAAATAAAATGAATTTTAACACTAAATTTGCCCGATGCAATTTACCGCACAGGAATTAGGTTTAATGCTTAATGGAACAGTTGAAGGCGACCCTTTGGTAGCGGTAAATCAACTGGGTAAGATAGAGGAAGCCCAGGCGGGCTCACTTTCTTTTTTGGCTAATCCTAAATACGAGCAATATCTTTACACCACCAACGCTTCGGTGGTTATTATTAATACCGACCAGGTACTAGCCCGGCCAGTAAAATCCACGCTCATCCGGGTTGACAATGCCTACGTCGCCATTTCTATACTGCTTGAGAAATACAACAGCATTAAATTACACAAAGCCGGTATCGAGCAGCCGAGCTTTATCCATCCATCGGCCGCGTTGGGCGAAAATGTGTATGTTGGCGCTTTCGCTTATATCGGGCCTAACGTTAAAGTAGGAGATAATAGTAAAATTTATCCGCAATGCTACATTGCCGATGATGTAGTTATAGGTAATAACGTTACGCTTTTTGCCGGTGTTAAAGTTTATTTTGATTGTAAAATAGGCGACAATGTGATCGTTCATTCGGGAACAATAATCGGCGGCGACGGATTCGGTTTTGCGCCGGCGGGTGATGGCACCTATAATAAAGTATCGCAAATCGGGAATGTCATTATCGGGGATGACGTCGAAATAGGGGCCAATACAACCGTTGACCGAGCCACAATGGGTTCCACCATTATCCATAAAGGAGTAAAACTGGATAACCTGATACAGATAGCGCACAATGTTGAAATTGGTGCGAATACGGTGGTAGCGGCCCAAACCGGTATATCCGGGAGCGCCAAAGTGGGCGAAAATTGCATTATAGGCGGGCAGGCAGGTATTGTGGGGCATATCAGCATAGCGAAAGGATCGCAGATACAGGCCAAATCAGGCATCAGCCATTCGATAACGGATGAAGGAAAAAAATGGGCTGGCGCGCCGGCAGTATCCTTTAGTGCGAATATGCGCTCACTAATAGTGATAAACAGGCTGCCCGAGTTAGAAAAAAAAATTAACGAACTTGAAAAAATAATTACTGAATTACGAAGTAGTCATTAGTCACCGGTATTAGTCATTGGGTGATTGCAGACAATCTGAACAAACCAATGACTAATACCGGTGACCAATGACCAATGACTATCCAAAAATGAATGTAAAACAAAAAACGATTAAGGCGCCGGTTTCAGTTTCGGGTACCGGTTTACACACCGGCGAAAGGGTTACTATGGTTTTTAACCCTGCGCCCGAAAATCATGGTTATAAATTCAGGCGGGTTGATATCCCCGGCATGCCGGTAATTGACGCCGATGTTGACAACGTGACCGATACCTCGCGTGGCACCACCATCTCACAAAACGGGGCCAGCGTAAGCACTATAGAGCATGTGCTGGCGGCATTAGTTGGCTTGGAGCTGGATAATGTATTGATTGACCTTGACGGGCCCGAAACGCCTATTATGGATGGCAGTTCGATCCAGTTTGTTGATGCCATTAAAGATACCGGTTTTGTTGAGCAGGATGCCGACCGCGAATATTATCATATCCCCTATAATATCCATTATTCGGAGCCGGAACGTAAGGTGGATATGGTGGCCATGCCATTAGACGACTACCGTTTTACCTGTATGGTTGACTATAATTCGCAAGTGTTGGGAAGTCAGCACGCCAGTATTTCAACGATATCAGAATTTAATAAAGAAATTGCTTCATGCCGTACCTTTTGTTTTTTGCATGAGCTGGAGATGCTGTTAAAGCACGATTTGATAAAAGGCGGCGATTTAAATAATGCCATTGTTGTTGTCGATAAAGAGGTGGACGACGAAGAGTTGGCACACCTGGCAAAAATATTCAACCGTAAAGACATCAAGGTAGCTCCCCAGGGCATCCTGAACAATATTGAGCTGCGCCATCAAAATGAGCCTGCCAGGCATAAGCTGCTGGACATGATAGGCGACCTTGCTTTGGTTGGCGTACCGTTAAGGGGCCACATCATGGCTGCAAGGCCAGGGCATGCCGCGAATGTCGCTTTTGCAAAAAAAATAAAGACGCTGATAAAAAAGGAGCGCAGCCGCAAGCATGTAAAAACCTACGACCCGAATGCAAAGCCGGTTTATGATACCGTCCAGATCATGAACATCCTACCGCACCGCCAGCCGTTTTTAATGATCGATAAAATACTGGAGCTGACCAAGAGCCACGTGGTGGGGCTAAAAAATGTGACCATGAACGAAGAACTTTTCAAAGGGCACTTTCCCGGCACACCGTTATTTCCCGGGGTATTGCAAATAGAGGCAATGGCGCAAACCGGTGGTATTTTAGTACTGAATACTGTGCCCGATCCTGAAAATTATATTACCTTGTTCCTGAAAATCGAGAACGCCCGCTTTAAAGCCCCTGTTGTGCCCGGCGACACATTGATATTTCATTGCAACCTGCTAGCTCCCATACGGAGAGGCATAGCACAGATGAAAGGCATCGGCATGGTTGGCGAGAAAATAGTTGTTGAGGCTGAACTGATGGCCCAGATTGTGAAAAGAACAAAAACAGAAGAAGAATGATCCAGCCATTAGCATATATACATCCGCAGGCAAAAATTGCCGATAACGTAGTTATTGAGCCTTTCGTAACCATTCACAAAGACGTGGAAGTGGGCGAAGGCACCTGGATAGGCTCAAACAGCACCATTATGGATGGCGCGCGTATCGGTAAAAATTGCCGCATATTTCCCGGCGCTGTTGTCTCAGCTCCGCCGCAGGACTTAAAATATCGCGGCGAGCAAAGTACCGTTACCGTTGGCGACAATACCATTATCCGTGAATGCGTAACCCTTAACCGGGGCACGGCGCTTGATAAAAATACGACCACCATCGGGAGCAATTGCCTGTTGATGGCTTATGTTCACGTGGCGCACGACTGCGTAATCGGCGATAATGTGATCATTGCTAACTCCGTTCAGCTGGCGGGGCATATTAACATTTATGATTATGCTTTTATCGGCGGTACGTCAGCGGTTCACCAGTTTGTGGAGATCGGCGCGCATAGCATGATATCGGGCGGATCATTGGTGCGGAAGGATGTTCCCCCGTTTACCAAAGCCGGGCGCGAGCCCTTATCCTATATCGGTATCAATTCTGTCGGCTTGCGCCGCAGGGGGTACTCGGCAGCCACCATTAACGAGATACAGGAAATTTACCGGATCATATTCCTGAAAAAGTACAATATGACCAAAGCCCTTGATATTATAGAAGCCGAATTTAACCCAACCGTTGAACGCGACGAAATCATCAATTTTGTACAGAACTCGCAGCGCGGGATCATGAAGGGGTTTGGGAATTCGTAATAGGCTGCGCCGTCCATAGTCGATAGTCCATGGACCATAGCCGTAATGTATCATAACCAGCAAATCACAATCCATAGACTATGGGCTATGGACTATGGACAACATGCAAATCATCCTCGAAAACATTGGCCGGCGGTTTAACCGCGACTGGATATTCCGGGGAATCGACTATTCTTTTACCAGCGGAAAAATATATGCTATCCTGGGGCCGAACGGTTCGGGAAAGTCCACTTTGCTGCAGGTTTTAAATGGGAGCCTGTCGCCTTCCGCAGGAACGATCAGTTATCTTAATGATGGTAAAGAGATAAACATCGAAGAGGTATACCAATACCTTAGCCTGGCCGCGCCATATCTTGAATTGATAGAAGACTTCACACTGAACGAAATGATCGATTTTCATTTCAAATTTAAAACCTACAAAGCCGGAATAGATAAAAGCAAGCTCATCGGTCTGCTGGCGATGCCGGAAAGCAAAAATAAAATGATCAAATATTTTTCGTCGGGCATGAAGCAGCGGCTTAAACTGGCGCTGGCCTTTTGTGCCGATACCCCTATGCTGATGCTGGATGAGCCTACCTCAAACCTCGATACGCAAGGCGTCGACTGGTATTTGAACCTGATACAACAATTCGCTAAAAACCGCCTTACCATTATATGCTCAAACCAGGAGCATGAATACAGATTTTGTGATGAACGGTTGAGCATTACCGATTTTAAGAGGGTTGAACAGAAATCTGAAGTCAATGATTCTATTTAGCATTCTCATAGCGAACCCATTTCAATTCTTTTTTTGAACTTCAAAAAATCGTCCTATATTTGCATTCCTTTTCGGAATGGTAACATTCTACAGGAGATTGCCCGATAGTATAAAGGTAGTACGACGGTTTTTGGTACCGTTTGTCTAGGTTCGAATCCTGGTCGGGCAACAAATTTTGATTTCGGATTTTTCACAGTTGTTTGTTTTCAGCGGTGTTCAAGAAGGCTGCGCCGTTTCGGATTTTCAATTTCGGATTTACCCGGTTTTGAATAGCTGAAATCCGAAATTATTTTTATAGCTGGCTCAGGAGATTAAAAAAGGAATAAAAAATTCCGAAATCGAAATTCCGAAATCCGAAATAAGAAGATGCCTTTACAGTTCAATCCCGTTAAGTTATTTGCCGGTTCAGCCACTACGGTGCTGGCCGAAAATATTGCTGTACGGTATGGCAAGGAACTAGGCGAGGTGGTGCTTTCCGTTTTCAGCGATGGCGAATTTCAGCCGCACTTTAACGAGTCGGTACGCGGGAGCGATGTATTTTTAATACAGTCAACCAACCCGCCGACGGATAACCTGATGGAATTGCTGATGATGATTGACGCCGCGCGACGCGCGTCTGCACATTATGTAACCGCGGTTATCCCCTATTTCGGGCTGGCGCGGCAGGACAGGAAGGATAAGCCACGGGTTGCCATAGGTTCAAAGCTGGTGGCCAACTTACTGGTAGCGGCAGGCATTAACCGCATTATGACGATGGACCTGCATGCCGCACAGATACAGGGGTTTTTTGATATCCCGGTTGACCATTTGGATGCGTCGGTGATATTTGTACCGTATATTAAAAGCCTTGAGCTGGGCAATTTAACCATTGCCTCGCCGGATATGGGCGGTTCGTACAGGGCGCGTACATTTGCCAAGTTTTTTAATGCGGAGGTTGTGATCTGCGATAAGCGCCGTAAACGGGCAAACGAAATTGAGTCGATGACCCTTATCGGGGATGTTACCGACCAGGATATCGTACTGATAGATGATATCTGCGATACAGCCGGTACGCTGGCTAAAGCAGCAGGATTGATCATGGAACGCGGCGCACGTAGCGTGCGGGCGGTATGCACACACCCGGTGTTATCGGGCAGGGCATATGAAACGATCGAAAACTCGGTTTTAACCGAGCTCATCGTAACAGATACCATACCGCTTAAGCAACAGAGCAGCAAAATAAGAGTATTGAGCACCGCCGACCTGTTTGCCAAAGCGATAATGAATGTAAACGAACACGGCTCAATAAGCCAGTTGTTCAGGGTGGACTGAAGTAGTCAATGGTCAATAGTCCATAGACGAATTTTGAAAAGAATACAAACAATAAATAAATACAAACAATAGCCATGGTCTATGGACCATGGACTAACAAACAAACAAATGAAATCAATTGCTATTAGCGGTTCTCCAAGAGAGAACGTAGGGAAACGAGACGCTAAAGAACTGCGTTACCAGGCATTAGTGCCGGCAGTACTTTACGGTGGGCCAACCCAAACCCACTTTTCAGTGTCCGCAGCTGATTTGAAAGCCGTAGTGTATACACCGGTTGTTCATTTCATCGACTTAAACATTGCTGGTGTAAAATCACAGGCTATCATTAAAGATATCCAGTTTCACCCATTGACCGAACAAATTATCCATGTTGACTTTTTGTTGCTTGACGAGAAAAAGCCTATCACCATGGAAATCCCTGTTAAATTAACCGGAACATCGCCGGGTGTTAAAACAGGCGGTAAACTGGTACAAAAATTAAGGAAACTGCGTATCAAGGCTTTACCAAAAGATCACTTGGATGCCATTGACGTGAGCATTGAAACTTTGGAAGTGGGCAAGTCGGTAAAAGTAGGCGACCTTAATGTTAATAAGCTGATCATTACCAACGCGAAAGAAGATACCATCGTATCGGTAACTACTTCACGTGCGTTACGCCAGGCCGAGCAGGATGCCGCGGCTGCAGCTAAAAAATAGTTAGGGGATTTCACCGATTAGTGATGGTGATTACACCGATTGATTTGTGATTTCACCGTCCCGATGCTATCGGGATAACAGCGATAAGTTTGTACTTATCGCTGTTTTTGTTTGAAAGTAATATCTTCGCCATTATTAAGTCTTTAATCCGGAGTCAATAGTCCGAAGTCAAAACAATTTTGGCCATGAACTATGAACCATGAACTAAAAAATGAAATACCTGATAGTCGGTTTAGGAAACATTGGCCCCGAATATGCTGATACCCGGCATAACATCGGATTTATGGTATTAAATGAACTGGCAAAGCAGGAAGACGCGAAATTTCACAATATGCGGCTTGCTTATTATACCGAGGTGTCATTTAAGGCCCGCACACTTTGCCTCATAAAACCGACTACCTATATGAACCTCAGCGGCAAAGCCGTTAGCCACTGGATGAATGAACTGAAGGTTCCCATTGAAAACGTTTTGATAGTGGTTGATGATATTGCCCTCCCTTTCGGTACTTTACGCTTAAAACCAAAGGGCAGTGCCGCAGGCCACAATGGCTTAAAAGACATCGAAGCCCGGCTGGGCCATAATGATTACGCGCGCCTGCGTTTTGGCGTCGGCGATAATTTCCCCAAAGGCCGCCAGGTTGATTATGTGTTGAGCGGATTTGATGATGATGAATTGCCCGCTCTCCCGGAACTCATTGACCGGTCTATTGAAATGGTGAAAAGTTTCGCCACAATAGGCGCTGAACTTACTATGACGCGATTCAACAAGTAATTAGCCGGCACTAATACTACTCCAAAGCAGTAAGCACTTATGCCGCCATCCAAATAAGTTTCAATCGCCTGTAACGTCTTCGCACAATTTACGTCTTCATGGGGTGGATTATTCAATTAACATATTTTAACAGAAATGCCCTTCTAATTACTAAAAATTTAGTTATACCTTAGAGAAACCTTATTAACCTGATGAAACTCAAAGTTTTATTTTGCCTGTTACTTTTCGTGTTCGCTGTTTCCGCATTTGCCCAAACCGGCTATTCGGTAAAGGGTATGATAGCCGACAGCGTTGAGCACGTAAAGCTGGGAACCGCTTCGGTTGCTGTGTTACAGGCAAAGGATTCGGTATTGGTTAATTTCGCGTATGCAGGCCGCGACGGCTCGTTTTCCGTTACCGGCCTTACGGCAGGTAAATTCATCCTGCTGGTGTCCTATCCCGATTATGCGGATTATACGGAAGAATTCAGCCTCGACGCTGCAAAACAGGTTCATGATTTCGTGATCGGCATGAGCTTGAAAACGCGGCTGTTAAAAGAAGTTTTAATAAAAGGGACGGTGTCTCAAATGAAAATTAAGGGCGACACGACCGAGTTCAATGCCAAAGCCTTTGTTATTCAGCCCAATGCAAAAGTGGAAGATTTGCTAAAACAGCTGCCGGGGATCACGGTCGACAAGGACGGCAAAATTACCGCGCAGGGGCAGACAGTTAGTAAAGTTTTGGTGGATGGCGAGGAGTTTTTTGGCGACGATCCGACCCTGGTAACGCGGAACATTAGGGCCGATATGGTGGATAAAATTCAACTATACGACAAGAAGAGCGACCAGGCGGCTTTTACCGGTGTGGACGACGGCAAAACTCAGAAAACTATCAACGTAAAATTAAGAGAAGACAAAAAACAGGGGATTTTCGGTAAGGTACAGGGAGGCGAAAGCCCCGATAATATTTACCAGGGCCAGCTATTGTTCAACGCCTTCAAAAACAAGGAGAAGTTTTCGGTATATGGCACCGCCGGTAATAACGGGAAAGTTGGCCTTAGCTGGGCAGATAACCAGAAATATGGTACGGGCGACCAGGTGGACATCGACGACAATGGTATTAACATCAATACCCAGAGTCCCGACGACCTTGATGTTTTTAGCGGCCTTTATTTTGGTCAGGGGTTCCCGCTATCGCGCATGGCCGGGGTACATTACGACAGCAAATGGAATAACGACAAGGAATCAGCAAATATCAATTACAAGGTCGAATCATTGAGGCTTACCGGTACAACCAATGTGCTTACCCAAAACAATTATCCCGGTAATATCCTGAATAGCGGCTCGGATCAAACTTACGATAATTCTATGTTCAGGCAAAAGCTAAGCCTGATCTACCAGGCGAAACTGGATACCAGCTCAAACCTGAAAATATCAGTCGACGGTACGTCAAAAAACAGCACCACGCATAACATCTATGCTTCGGCCGATACGCTCAACGGCGCATTGGTGAACAACCAAAGCCGACGTTTGGATAATAGCGTCGATCAGCGGGCATTTAACGGAAGCGCATTTTACACCAGGAAATTTCAAAAACCAGGGCGCACCTTTTCGGTGCTGGTTAGCGAATCGTATAGCCAGAGCACAGCCAATGGATTCTTAGTATCGCATATCAATTACTATAATGCTCAGCAGCAAGTTGACAGCACACTGGATATTAACGAAAACAAGACGAACAACCTGCAAAGTTCCATCTTTAACACCAACTTCTCTTATTCCGAGCCGTTTACCAAAACCCTGACGCTTGTGTTGAATTATGGCATAGGAATGAACCACGCCAGTGCCGACAGAAATACATTTAGTCCTTCATCCGCCGGTGTTTATAACGTGTTGGTTGATAGCTTAAGCAGTAACTATACATTTAACCAGTTTTTGAACCATGCGGGAGCTATTTTGAATTATAAAAAAGGAAAAATGGTTTTCAACTTTGGCACACATATAACAGACGACCACTTTAACCAGGTGGATGAGTTGAAAGGCAATGTGAGCAACAGGGAGTTTGTAGATTGGGCGCCCCAGGCACATTTTGAATATCGCTTTTCGCAGATGAAATCGATCCAGCTGGATTACAAAGGAACAACTACGCAGCCTACGCTCGAGCAATTGCAACCCGTTGCCAGCAATGTTAATCCATTGAATATTATCGTGGGTAACGCAAATCTTACGCCGTCGTTCGCCAACGCGTTTAATTTCAACTATCGTTCATATAAGGTGATAAGCGACCAGTTTTTTGGGGCATACGGTAATTATACATTTATCACCAACCCCATCATAAATCATATCAATTATACGCCGGCCGGACAAAGTGTAAGCCAGTATTTTAACCTTTCCAATAAACAATCGGCCAATTTTTACGGCGGGTTCAATTTTGGCCGTAAGATTCCGGCCCTTGGCGGCCTCAACGCAGGCATAGGATTTAATATGAACGGGAGCAATGGTTATAACTACTCCAACGACTCGCTCAATATGTCAAAAAATTACGTGTTTAACCCCATCCTTATTTTGCAAATGTTTAAACAGAAGAAGATAGAATTTGGTTTCCAGGGTGGCCCTACCTATACGATCAGCGAGACCTCATTGCAGCCTAAAGTCAACAACAATGGCTGGGGCGCCCAGGGTGGTGTGAATGGCACCATTTATTTGCCGGGGAAGTTTCAGGTTGGAACTTACAGCGATTTCCAGTACAACGCCGCCACGGCATCATTCCACCAAAGCTACAGCCGAGTTAACCTAAGCGCGTTTATCATCAAAAATTTCCTTAAAAATGATAATTTAATGGTGGAGCTATGGGGCAACGACCTGCTCAACCAAAACTCCGGCTTTTCGAGGGTTGCACAGGCGAACGTCATCACACAAACCGTTTCGAACACGCTGAAGCGATATTTCATGCTCACCATCAATTACGATTTTACAAAAATGGGCGCGGGTGTTAAACAATAATACGACGATGAAAAAGACGATAATTACCCTATTTGTTTTGCTGGGACTTGTGCGGTTGACCAATGCGCAGCACGCTCATTTTACAACGTCGGGCACTATTGAGTATGAGCGTAAAACCAACTTGTTTGCCATGATCAAAACAATCACCGATAAAGACAAGGAGAATGACGCCGCATGGGTTCCTGCGCTGGAAGCTTACAAAAAAAGCAACCCGCAATTCAGGGTACTAAAAAGCACACTTTCATTCAGCGATAACAAAACTTTGTTTACACCCGCAGATGCCGATCCGGCCGTTGGCTTTATGTCCTTTGCGCCGCTGATGAATCAGAACAATACAATCTATACCGACCTCAATTCGAAGATCAGCATAGGTCAAAAGAAAATTTTCGAAGAGACATTTCTTGTAAAAGACAGCACGCGAAAAATAAAATGGAAGATAACAGATGAAACCCGTGAGATTGCCGGGTACACTTGCCGGCGTGCAAACGGTATTATGCTCGATTCAATTTACATAGTGGCCTTCTTTACCGGTAAAATACCAATTCCCGGCGGCCCGGAATCATTCAACGGCTTACCCGGTATGATCCTCGGCGTGGCACTTCCGCATGAGAATGTCACCTGGTTTGCCACTAAAGTTACAGACACCCCGCTTCCTCCCAATGTTGTCACCCCTCCTAAAAAAGGGAAGCCGCTGGATAATAAGGGCTACCGCGAAATTCTCATCAATGCGTTAAAGGACCGCGGCCCGATAGCGAAAGATTTAATAAAGGGGTTTTTATTCTGATAAGAAGGTGACATTTTATTCGTCACCGCAGGCTCGTCTGCGACAGACGCTGCGGTTAAATTGAAATTGCGATTAGCATATGGAAGGCCGGAATAAATTCCGGTTTTTTTGCATGATTTACTCTTCTTTTGTTACACCTTAAATAAACTAACGCCTTAGTTAAAATTTGTTAAATTTTCTCAACTTCTGTCACAAGTTGGTACATTCAGCGTCTATTACGAAACCCTCGTATGAAAAGACTTTTATTTTTTGCAGTTTGTTGCTTTATGATAACCACCATGAAAGCTCAAACCGCGCCCGCTGCATTAACCGTTAAAGGCATAGTGATAGATTCCGTTGCCAATAAGCCCATGGGTTATGTTACTGTTGTATTGCAGGATACCAAAACACAGCAATCGGTTAAAGGTTCATTAACAAAAGAGGATGGCAGTTTTGAATTAAAAAGTGTGAGCGGGAAGTCTTACCAGCTGATATTTGCGTCCGTTGGGTATAAAAACAAAACGATCAGCATAAGCGGTACGGATGCTGATGTGAATGTGGGGAAAGTATTTCTATCCGCGTCAAGCAGCCAGTTAAAAGAGGTTTCGGTAACAGCCGTAAAACCGCTGATGAAACAAGAGGTTGACCGTATCAGTTACGATATACAGGCCGACCCGGACAGCAAAGCACTATCGGCGCTCGAGATGATGCGTAAGGTGCCCTTATTGACGGTTGACGGCAATGACAATATTCAGCTAAAGGGTAGCGGTAATTATAAGATATTGATCAATGGCAAAGAATCGGCCCTGGTGGCTAAAAACCCGTCAGACATATTAAAATCGATGCCGGCCACCAACATCCAGAAGATAGAAGTGATCACCACACCGCCTGCTAAATATGACGCGGAAGGCTTGGCGGGAATCATTAATATCATCACCAAAAAAAATGCCGACCAGGGATATAACATAGGGTTCAATAGCCGTTTTAATTCAGTTTTCGGGCCCGGATACAACATAAACGGCACCCTTAAAGAGGGTAAGTTTGGCATGTCCCTGTTCGCGGGCTTTGGCAGCAATGGTCACCAAACCACCGGCTTCGGAAGTACCGAAAATATATTTGCCAGCAAAACCAACATCAATCAAACAGGGTTAAACACGCAGAGCGGCCATTTTCACTATGTCGGTGCTGAAATGAGTTATGAATTAGATACCTTGAATTTACTTACCGCGTCGTTAAACCTGTTTGGCAATAACCAGGACCAGGCCAATACGCAGTTCTCGAACACAGACAGCCTGGCAATTGAAAAACAAGCGTACACATTACAAAACGCCGGCACAGGCAGCTTTACCGGCCTGGATGCGGCACTTAATTACCAGCTCGGGTTTAAAAGTTCAAAAGACCGCCTGCTCACTTTCTCATACAAATACAGCTATTCGCCGAATAAACAGTTGAATGATAATCTGTTCAGCGGCAGGCTTAACTATCCCGTAGCGTTTTACCCCGATTATCAGCAATACAATGACGCCGGCAATAAGGACCACACCATCCAGGTTGATTATGCTAGTCCGCTTAGCAAACAGGTATCTATCGAGGCCGGCGCAAAGGCCATCTTGCGCAATAACTACAGCAATTTCCATGTGGACGACCGCGACGCTGCGACACAGCAATTTGTGACCAATAGCGCCCTGACCAACGACTTTAATTATCACCAGGACATCTACAGCCTCTATAATTCGTACCAGTTAAAATTGGATAAATGGACAGGGAAAGCAGGGTTGCGCCTGGAACATACTTCCCTTAACGCTGATTTCATTTCCTCGGGAGTTACAACGGCGCCAAGCTATAATAACCTGATCCCGTCGGTATCTATTCAGCGGAGCTTTAAAACCAGCAGCATTAACTTTGGTTTTACCCAGCGCATCCAGCGGCCGGGCATATTCCAGCTTAACCCATTTGTTGACCGCTCGAACCCGACATTCGTAAATACAGGAAACCCTGCCCTGAAGCCAGAGTTGGATAATACATTCGAGTTGACCTACAGCAATTTTACCAAAAATGCTATTAACATAGGATTGAGCTATGCGTTCTCAAATAACTCTATACAAAATGTATCCAGCCTGCAGGCTGAACAGGTGGGTACTAAAACAGATACCGTTACGTATACCACTTTTCAAAACCTGGGCACGCATAAAACGGTGGGTTTAAACGTAAATACCAATTTAAACATTACCAAAGACTGGACCCTGGGGCTGAACGGGCAGGTAAGCCATGTCTGGCTGAGCGGGACGTTTGGCGGCAGCATGTATCATAACGACGGATTTACCGGCAACGCTTTTGGCAATACACGATACAGGTTTAAAAATGGGTTTGCCTTCGCTTTTAACGCCGGCTATTTTAGCGGCAACGTAAATCTGCAGGGCAAATCGAGCGATTTTATTTTTAACCAGTACCTGCTTTCGAAAGATTTCTTTAACAAAAAGCTTACCCTGGTTTTAGTGGCTAACAATCCCTATCATAAATACAATAGCTTCCGGTCAACAATTAACTCCACTGAATTTTACCAGAATACCTTCAATCAAAATTATTACCGGTCGCTGGCTTTCCGTATAAATTTCAGGTTCGGCAAGTTGAACAGCGACATCAAAAAGAACCAGCATGGCATCGAAAATGATGACACCAAAGGCAGGGGCAAAAGCGCGGCTGGAAGCGGCAATTAAAAAGAGAGGCAAGATGAGAAGAAGCAAGAGCCAAGATTGAGCGCAATTCTACATGGTATGTTCTTGATTCTTGCCTCTTGATATCTTGCTTCTTGCCTGTCGGCTCGTTGTCCCGTATCTTCGCAAAATGAAAGTTTACGGCATTACCAATTGCAATACAGTTAAAAAAGTGCTTGACTGGCTAAAAGCCAATCAAGTAGATTATGAATTTCACGACTTTAAAAAGCTTGGCGTTAGCGAAGACAAGTTAAACGAATGGGACAAAAAAGCAGGCTACGAAAAGTTTTTAAATAAACAGGGCTTTACCTGGAAACAGCTTGACCCGCAGGTTAAAGAAAGCATAAAAACCAGCAGCGATGCATTGAAGCTGCTGCAGCAAAAGACCAGCATGATCAAACGCCCGGTTATTGAAAAGGATGACTTTTTGTTTTTTGGCTTTGACGAGGAGATTTATAGTAAGTTGATTAAGTGAGTTGTTGATTTGGTGAGTAGTTAACCCGTTTAACATAATCAACTCAATCCAACCTAATCAACCATTCACTAACTCACTAATTCAATAATTAACTCGCGTAACAAATGTTTTACGGCGCAATCCTTTTGCCGATTTTATCCTATACTTGCCTTAAAATTACCAAATTATATAAAAATGAAATTAAACCTGATTGCCTGTTTTACGCTGGCTTTTATAACGGCGACAAGTTTAAGCCAGGCACAGCAAAACGCCGGTGCTACAACGCCTGCCACCAATTATGACTATCATGAAACTTTCGGGCCTCTATTTTACACAAAAAATGGCACCGAATACCGTGCGGCGGATGGCGAACCGGGACCAAAATATTGGCAAAACCGGGCCGATTATCAATTGGCCGCTATATTGAATGACCAGACAAACGAGATCACCGGGTCGGAAATACTTACTTATACCAATAATAGTCCGCAAAAGCTTGGCTATTTATGGATGAACCTTGAACAGAACCTTTTCAAATCAGACTCAAGGGGTACAGCTATCGTTCCCCTGGTTGGCAATCCACCGATACCGTCGAGCCGCAACTGGGGTCGCGGCCAGGCTTTTGATGCCGGGTATAAAATTAAATCAGTCAAAATGCTTGGCGCGAAAGGTGCCGCGACAGAAGTTAAATTCCTGGTGACCGATACCCGGATGCAGCTATTTTTACCAGCGTCGGTAAACGCCAGCGGCGGACAGGTAAAATTAAAAATCGAATACTCTTTTATTCCACCCAATTACGGATCCGACCGGATGGGTATCCAGGATACAAAAAATGGCAAGATTTTCCAGGTGGCCCAATGGTATCCGCGCATGTGCGTTTATGATGATATATGGGGCTGGAACACTATCCCTTATACCGGGCCGGGTGAATTTTACCTGGAATACGGGGACTTCGACCTAAGCATTACAGCACCGGCCAATCACATTGTCGTTGCATCAGGCGAGCTATTGAACCCGCAGGAAGTGTATACCCCAGTTCAGCTTAAACGGTGGGCAGAAGCAGCAAATAGTGAAAAAACGGTAATCATACGTTCGGCAAGCGAGGTTACCGATCCGGCTTCGCGCCCGGCCGGTAAAAAAGAGCTCACCTGGCATTTTAAGATAAGAAACGCGCGCGACGCCTCATGGGGATCATCGGCAGCCTTTATTATTGATGCGGCCAAAATGGATTTGCCAAGCGGGAAAAGATCTATTGCTATATCGGCCTATCCGGTTGAAAGCGACGGAAATGATGCTTGGGGACGGTCAACTGAATATGTCAAAAAATCAATAGAATATAATTCCGCCAAATGGTTTGAGTTCCCATACCCCGCGGCAACGGCGGTAGCAGGCATTGTAGGCGGCATGGAATATCCGGGCATCGTTTTTTGTGGGTACAGGGCCAAAAAAGGAGGCTTATGGGGAGTGAATGATCATGAATTTGGGCATACCTGGTTCCCGATGATCGTAGGCTCGAACGAGCGTTTGTACGGCTGGATGGATGAAGGTTTTAACACTTTTATCAATACCCTGTCGACAGCTAATTTTAATAATGGTGAATACAAAAACACCAGGTCGCCCGACATGCACCGAATAGGCGTGTTTTTTACCGCACCCGGTTTGGAAACAATGATGAGTCAGCCGGCTAACCTGAAAGAAAGAAATACCGGTACGCTGCTATATTCGAAACCAAGTGCCGGGCTGGTACTATTGCGCGAACAGATATTGGGCCCTGAGCGGTTCGATTTCGCTTTCAGGACTTATATCAACAAATGGGCGTTTAAACACCCTACTCCCGACGACTTTTTCCGTACGATTGAGAATGCCGGCGGCGAGAATCTGCAATGGTTCTGGAGAGGCTGGTTTATGAATAACTGGCGGCTCGATGTGGCTGTCCGTGATGTAAAATATATAAGCGACGATCCAACCAGGGGCGCATTGATCACGATCGATAATCTCGAAAAAATGGCCATGCCGGTTATATTGGAAATTAAAACAGTAAGTGGTAAAACCGACAGGGTTAAATTGCCGGTTGAAATATGGGAACGCAACAGCAGCTGGACATTTAAATATCCATCGGCCGAAGAAATACAATCGGTAACTTACGATCCCGACAAGGTTCTTCCCGATTATAACCCGGATAATAATGTCTGGACAAAGAAGTAGGCAACGAACAGTTATTAAATAAAAAGCTTTAACATTTTAATAGGTTACCGATAAATCGTCTGCCATGCATAAGAAGTGTTTTTTTGTTGTTTTGATATTGCTGGCCGCGGGTTCGGCAATGGCACAGAGCGTGTTGAAGGGAACGGTGTACGAAAGCGGGACTAACAACCGCATGCCAAATGTTTTTATCAGAGACAATAATAACAAACAGATAACCATTACCGACAATTCAGGAAATTTCGGCATAAAAACCGAAACCGGTCATTTGCTCATTTTCGATTCCCCGGGCTTTGTTTCGGATACATTATACTTGGTTGACCTTTCGCCAAAGAAGATTGTGATGGTGACCAAAACGATCGCATTAAGAGAGGTGAGCATCAACTCAACCCGCCAGGCATTTGATCCGCATAAAGAGTATCCCGAAATTTATACAAAAAGCAAAGTTTACATCATGTCTCCAACAAGCTGGTTTAGCAAGGAAGGCAAGGATGCGCGCAAACTTAAACGCTATTTTGTGACGGAAGAACAAGAGCGTCATGTTGACGCTGTGTTTACAAGGGCTTATGTGGGCAGTATTGTTCCGCTGAAGGGCCATGAGCTTGAAGATTTTATGACGCTTTATCGCCCGTCATATGCATTCATAAGAAGTAATAACAGCGAATCCCTCGCGGTTTATATTAATGACAGTTATAAAAAATACCTGGCGCTGCCGCCCGAGAAACGACATCTTCCCAAATTGACAAGTGATGTGAAAAGTTTAAAGTAAAAAATCATGAAAAATAAAATCATTTTCTTTTTTATAGCCTGCTGCCTGGTGTCGTGCTCAGCATCGAAATATCATTCGTCGCGCGGATGGATCTCATTATTTGACGGTAAATCGCTTTCAGTCTGGAAGGTTGGCGCCAATGCCGAAACATTTTCCGTTGAAAACGGGATGATCGTGGTTCATGGCAAAACGGCGCATTTATTTTATGACGGCCCGGTGAAAGATCACAACTTCAAAAACTTTCAATTTAAAGCAGATGTAATGACCCATAAGGGCGCCAATTCCGGAATTTACATACATACCGCGTACCAGGACGGCGGCTGGCCATCAAAAGGCTACGAAGTGCAGGTAAATAACTCGCACACCGATTGGATAAGGACCGGTAGCTTATATGGAATAGAAAATATAAAAGAAGTGTATATAAAGGACAACGAATGGTTCACCATGTATATCACCGTGCTGGATAAAAAGGTTATAGTTAAATTAAATGATAAGGTTGTGCTTGATTACACCGAGCCCGAAAATGTACAGCGATCGGAAGGCGACAAACAGCGCGTACTTTCTAGCGGCACCTTCGCCCTGCAAGGCCATGACCCAAACAGCCTGGTATATTTTAAGAACATCATGGTAAAACCATTGCCGTAAAACTATATCACCGGAACTTGTAAAGTTTCTGCCCCGAATTTTTATTCGCTCAAATCCAAAATGCCTTTTTTGATAAGCAGGTTAATTCCGAAACGGAGCACCCAAATAAGCAGCGCAATAATGGCTACGATGATTAAGCCGAAGAACAGCCCTGTTTTGAACGCGTCTTCCATTAAGCCGCAGCCAGAAAGCGAAAACATGAGTAAAAAGCAAACAATAGGTAAAGTTGAAGTTTTCATAAGTTGTGGTTTTTGATTTGGCTATCAAAAACTATACCTTTTCTATCAAATCGGTACCAGGTTGAAAGTATATTGTTAAACACGCGGCTTTTTTAGTACATCCTGTCGTTTGGCGTTTAACCCTAAGCAATATAATTCTTAATATAGATGCGGCCAATCCCGGGCTATTACTCAACCTTATACCTGTATACTTGTCTTCCGGGGTGGCCTTTTTCATCAATACCCTCCATTACCACCCTGTAAGTGCCTTTGTCGTCCGCGTTAAAATATTCAAATGATGCTTTACCATTTTTATCGGTGGCAATATTGGGGTTCCAATAGATCGTAGTACGAAGACCAGCTATTTGTTTATTGACCTTAGGATCATCATATTGCGGCGAATAAAATTCACGGGCTTTGTAATATCCTTTAGGAATAAAACTCACGATATTTGAGGTTAAACGTCCTCCAATAAAACTCCCTTTTTTGGTATTGATCAATATTAACCCGTTATAGCCCTCCCCGCCATAAATAGAAGTAAATGCTCCGGATCTTAATACTTCAACACTTTCGACAATTTCTGGCGGCAGCGAATTTAAAGTTTCCGCATCAACGGTAAAACCATCCACCTTCACTTTTATTGATACCGGAATTCCATGCCGGTAGGTGGCGGGGTGGCCTACACCATACATATCATATTGAAAAAATACCCCTGTTAATTTTACGCCCAGGCAATTCGCGATTGTCGCACAGCCCGTATTAATGTCTTTCGCCAAAAGCACTTGGTCCGCATTTCCGGGCCCGTTTAAATTTGAAGAATTGGGCAGGATTTTCTTCTCCTTTATTTTTACTTCTCTCAGGGCTATAGGATGATTACCTATCCCGTATTTGATTTGTTCGTCATAAATTTTCTTGCTATTGGTTAGATAAGCGGACGCCACCGTATCATTATCCATTTTTTGGCTGGCCAGGCTTTTATACGATACTACAGGCATCTGCGCTATGGTATCCATTTCAATTTTGACATTGGTCTTATTTTTATTGGTACGGGATTGAACCACAAATTTAACACTGTCCTTAAACTGCAGGTTTTTAAAGGCAAAATATCCCTGACTGTCCGATACCGTATCCAGCATAAAAAACCCTTGTGAAGAGCTTAGTAATGATACCTTTCCATTGGGAAGGGGTTTATCGCCCAATGTTTTAAGCCGGCCGGTTATAGCAAGGGAGTTTTCCGGCTCGTATACAATTGGTGGATAAGTATTATTCAATATTTGCTTCCATTGAAAACGGCGGTAGCCTTGCGTAAGCATTAAAACATCCAGGTCTTCCCTGGTTCGTTCATTTATGCTGGTGAAATAATAATTGGGCTTTTCCACGTAGCCTTTTATATCTGATGTTAACAACAGGTTTGAAATGATGGTACTTTCCGCGGTTTCATCTACCGGCACTTTCGTTTCATCAATAACCGACACAGAAAAATTGCCAAAAACAGGTTTACCTTGTTCATTTTTAACCTCTATACCAACTTTCGTTTTTCCCTGGCGGGCAAATATATTCCCGGATGCAGCTATTGATAAATTTAATTCATCGGGATTCTGAACAAAAACCAGGCGCTCGTTCAATGGTTCGCCTGCCAGAGAAAATAATGTGAACTGAACTATGCCCGAAGGGAATTTGCTTTTTGGAATAGTCGTTGTAAAAAAGGAGCGCATCGATTTACTCCTGGCAGCATAGTATATTTCACCATTTGATTGTGCAATTAAATTTATACCGCCATTATCGTTCTCCCTGCCCAGACCGGGACCGGCTTCAATTTTTATTTCAATGTATAACGGGTCGGTATTATCCACATGTAACACATAGCCACTTATTAAAGGTACGGGCAAGTCAACACTGTTTTTAGAGCCGTCAGCATAAGTGATGAATGCTTTATATGTTTTACCGCTTACTGGCTGCAAAGTAAATGCACCCATGCCTAAATGCCGGCTGCTAAACCGGCTTACTTCATGATTTTGATCATCAACGACAAGGCCAGTAATATCTTTTCCTGATCCGTCCGCGCCAACTGCTTTAAATGCTATCCTTGATTCAATTCCATATACCAGGCTACCGCTTTCGGGAAAAAATTGTATATTAACCTTGCCAGGCCCCGGGTTTTTATTTAGCGTTTGCCTTTTACCGTGATTTACGGACTTAAGATTGCCGGCTTTAGTTGATTGATCTTGCATGATGGCATTGCCAATGTATATGGTTCTGTCAAAAAAATATGCACTCCCGGCATTTCGCATCCAGTTCGTATAGGCTACTATCCGGTAATTTCCGGCGCTTAACGTATCGGGTAGTTTAAAATCGCCCCAGGTTAAACCGCTAACTAAAGGCAGTTTTATATACTGTTTTACCAAGCCGTTATAATCGATCAGTTCTACATTTAAAACACTGCTAACGCCCGATAGTTCGTGCTTGCTGCCGGCAATAACGTAAGCCTTAAACCAGATATCGTCGCCCGCTGCATAATAAGATTTGTCTAAATGGAGATGAACTTTTTCTATGGGATTTTCACGTTGCCATTTTGCGAGCGAACCGGTAGTATGATTAAAAATAGCACTCTCACTTTGTGCAAAAGCGGGGAATGCGAGTGAGGTAAGTAATAAGACACTAAAGATCAATTTCATTTGGATGTTTAGGTTAGCCCGTTTTGCGGTTGCAAATGAGTATATTCATTTATAGCCGGCGAATGGCTAATTCAAATTTGCATTTTAATTACCAATATCCTCTAAAATAATTAAAAGATCATTTTTGTCCCACACTATCTTTATTATTTATTATTAATCGTTACAATGATTTACGCAAAGCTTTTGTCCAAACTATGCGATGTTGCTGATAAGTTTTTCAATATCACTTTAACCACAATAATATACTCTGCGAAACAATAAGAGTTTTAAGTATTGACAAGCACCAAAAAAATAAGTAATCGGGTTTAAGGGGCGGTTTTGTCAATAATACGCCTAATTATTGCATCCAGCTCTTCAGCCGCTGCTTCAAGGTATTTAAGCAATTCGTTAGTTGATTCTATCTCACCGGTTTGTTTAAGTAAGTGTATTAAGCCCAGGATGCTCGCGACCGGGCGCCTGATCTCGTGAGCATTGATCTGCGCAATTTCAGTGAGTTGTTCATTTTGGTGTGTTATGAGTGATTCACGTTGTTGCAGCTCCAATATATTTAGCGTATTTTGGGTAACGTCCTGCGAATAACACGCCACGCCGAAAATGTCACCGTTTTCATTTATCATCGGACTTAAAGAAACTGAACTATACCGGATTGCCCGCGTTAATGGGTTATAGTGCTGATTATCTACATTAAATCGTTCCCCGTTCAATGCACGTTCATAATTCCGTTTCCATTTACCTAATTCTTCTTCTCCAAATTCTTTCAACAATACCGAATCTCCTTCTATTATTATTTCACCGGTAAGCGATTTTACCATCTCCATGAAAGAATGGTTTGCGGTAATAAGATGCAGATTAGCGTTAACCGACCAAATCATATCGTGGATACCATTGATCAGCGAACCAAGATTTGCTCTGGCACGCCGTATCTCTTCTGCCTGCTGATATTCATTTGTTACATCCGTTACGGTAGCGATCATCAGGTTTTGATCGTAGAGCGGAATATTTTTTGCATTGACTATTCGTTTTTCACCGGTGTGTGTAGTAATAGCTATATTATTCCATACCATTCGTTCCGGGTCGCCGCTTTGTATGTCGCCCATCACTTTGGCCATTATTTCATTTCGGTATGCCTTATCCGGGTACAGGTTATGGAAAACTCCCGAAACATCTGCCAGATCTTGATCCGGCCAGCCATATATTTCGTTAAACCGTTCATTAACGGCGGTCGTTTTTCCATCGTCTACTTTGCTCACCGCGATACCGATGGGAAGACTCTGTAAAATGGTTTCAATAAAGGCGTTTCTTTCTTCTAATGCTTTAAGCAATTGGGCTGTATTCGTTTCGGCTGCCATTATCGAGCTGGTTTGCTTTGGAATTGCTTGAAAACCAAAGCGATACAAGCTGTTATTTGAGGGCTAAAATTGTGCGTAATTAAACAGTGAGGGGCAGAAGATGTGCAGACGTCGTCCGGCGCCGGTATTATAAAGTAAGACATGTAATAGGGGTTAAGTATTTAAATATTAATATAAAGTGCTCCGGTGTTACTGCTCCGTTTTTTTGCGCCATCGTCAATAATAACAAATTAAAAAGTGTTTCAGGACCACTAATTACTTTAACGACCATGCATTACAGAAGGTTATAAAAAAATAAATTTATTGTGATTAAATTTTCCTGGCGAGAAATGTTCATTTTCATGATTCAATGCTGGATATTCATATTCAAACCTACCCGGCCCACCCCTCTCTGTCTAAACTCCTGAAATTTATAGCCTCGGCCAAATGCTCGAGTTCAATTTCTTCACTGCCAGCCAGGTCGGCAATAGTACGTGATACTTTTAGTATGCGATCATACGCGCGGGCCGAAAGCCCCAGTTTCTCCATGGCTTTCTTAAGCAACATTTGACCTGCGGCGCTTATTTTGCAGATATCGCGTACCATTTGCGGGCTCATTTGCGCGTTGGCGTGCAGATCGGGCTTGTTGTCAAAGCGTTCGGCTTGATATGCCCTTGCCCTGATCACCCTTTCCCGGATAAACTCGCTTTTTTCGGCAAGCCGGTCGGAGGCCAGCTCGGTAAAGTTAACGGGCGTAACTTCCACGTGCAAATCGATACGGTCAAGCAGCGGCCCCGATATTTTGCTCAGGTATTTCTGCACCATTCCGGGTGGGCAGATACATTCTTTTTCAGGATGATTAAAATAGCCGCAAGGGCACGGGTTCATGCTCGCCACCAGCATAAATGAGCTGGGATAGTCAACCGAAAACTTGGCGCGCGATATGGTTACTCTTCGCTCTTCCAGCGGCTGGCGCATTACCTCGAGCGCGCTGCGCTTAAATTCGGGCAGTTCATCTAAAAAAAGCACGCCGTTATGCGCCAGCGAAATTTCACCCGGCTGTGGGTTACTGCCTCCTCCAACAAGCGCTACATCGCTGATGGTATGATGCGGCGACCGGAACGGGCGCACAGTTACCAATGCGTCGGCAGCCGACAACTTGCCTGCAACAGAATGTATCTTCGTGGTCTCTAACGATTCATATAAACTCAGCGGCGGCAAAATAGAAGGCAGCCTGCGCGCCAGCATGGTTTTACCCGCTCCTGGCGGACCGATCAAAATAACGTTATGCCCGCCAGCGGCCGCAATTTCTAAAGCACGCTTAATATTTTCCTGCCCTCTTACTTCGCTAAAATCGCTGTCGTAGTTTGTGAGGCTATTATAAAACTCTTCGCGGGTATTTACTACCTCGGGAATAAGCTGGATATCCCCGTTAAAAAATCCGGCAACTTCTGTAATGTTTTCAACGCCAAGCACTTCCAGGTCATTAACAATGGCGGCTTCACGCGCGTTTTGTTTTGGCAATATAAATCCTTTAAAACCGTCCTTCCGCGCCTGTATGGCTATAGGCAATGCGCCTTTAATAGGTTGCAAACCACCATCAAGCGAAAGCTCGCCCATGATGATATATTTATCAAGGTTTTCGCTTTCAATCTGCCCGGAGCCAGCGAGTATACTAACAGCGATGGGAAGATCATAGGCCGAGCCTTCCTTGCGGATATCGGCGGGCGCCATATTAACTATTATTTTTTGCCGCGGCATCCGGAAATTGTTGGTTTGCAGCGCCGCCTCAACCCGTTGCATTGATTCGCGTACGGCGTTATCCGGCAAGCCTACAATTAAATAAAATGGTTTGCCGCCGCCGCTAATATTTACCTCAACTGTGATGGTGATGGCCTCAATGCCATATACCGCGCTGCCAAAAGTTTTAACCAACACTGTAATAAAGTTTATTGAAGCGTAAGTTATATAAATTTGGGGAGAATCAAAGAGGCAAGAGCCAAGAAGCAAGACTCTAAGAAGCAAGACAACGGCTTTTGTACCGTTCGCTTTTACTTATGCGGAACACCCCGAACTGGCACGAACGCCCCCGAACACCCGCGAACACGCCATTGGGCAGTGGGCAGTTGTGAGGGGGCAGTTGGCAGCGTCTTTCGGCCTCTTTAAGTGTTACGCTTAAACACAAGCCAATGTAAGGCCCGCTCTTACATCAAACACTGTTTGATTGCCTGCAAAATAAACCTCGTATGTTAGTTAAGTGTGTACGTTTGTACCGGGTGGTACACCTGAAATTTGGTGATCACCGTCCGGTACTTTCTTCTCTAACCTGGTTCCGGATGTCTTGCTTCTTAACATCTTGCTTCTTAAAGTCTTGACTCTCATCCAAAATATCCGTAACTTTCATGTAATTAATCACTTAAACTATGTATAAGCATCTTTCCCTGATTTGTGCTTATCTGTTAATCAATTGTTTTACGGCCTTTTCTCAAAAGAGCGGGAACAGTCCATCTCAAAAATTATACGCCCAATTTAAAAAAGAAACCAAGAATCTAAAGAACGATACCAATAAGGTGTTGATCTATCTCAGATATGCACAGCAACTGGAAAGCTTTTCGCCCGACACTGTAGTGGCTATTACTCAAACCGCGCGTAAGCTTTCATATAAATTAAACTATCCGCGGGGCATCGAACGATCCTTTTTGCAGGAGGGCGCTCACTCTGAAAGTAAAAACAACTACCCTTTAGCTATTCGTTTTTATAAGGATGCTATCAAAATAGCGGAAACGCATAAATTATATGCCGACGTGTATGCCATTTATAATTCTGCTTTAAACGCCTATTATTACCAGGCCGATTATGTCAATGCGATGGATATTGCCCAAAAGGGCCTTTCTCTTGCCGAACAATTAGGCGACAAGGAGAACCAGGGCCATTTTGATAACCAGGCTGGATTTATTTATTTAAAACAGGAAAAAGCGGACGCCGGTATTAAATATTATACACGATACCTGGCACTGGCAAATGAAATGCATAGCCGGATGATGATCGCCGATGCCAGCAATGGTATAGCTGATGGCTATTTGCTGAAAAACGAATATCAAACTGCTTTGAAATATTTTTTTACGGCGCTTGGTATTTATGATAAAATGAATGACAGGGAACCCCTGGACAGGCAGCGGATGGTGTTCAGGCCCGACCGGGTGCCCTACACCTTATTCAAAATTAGCACCGCATATAAACAGGCCGGGAATTATAAGCTTGCCTTGCGATATGCACTGGCGGTTTTTGCCCCGCATAGCAAAAAAGGGAACATTTTTAACAATTACGACCTGGCAAGCTATTATATCAATACCGGCGATGTTTACAGTTCGTTAAAGGATTATAAGGAAGCCGGCCTATACCTTAACAAAGGGTTATCGCTGGCAAAATCCATACTGCATCGTGAGGATATCCGCGATGCTTACAGGGGTATTTCAAGAAATTTTGCGCTTCAGCACCGGTACGATAGCGCGTACCATTACCAGCTTGTGTTTACCGGGTTAAAGGATTCAATCATAAATGAAAAAGTTAGCCGCGAGATCAACAAGCTGGAAGTTGAGCGCAGGGATAAGGAGATCGTTGTGCTTAACCAGCGGCAAAGGCTTAAGGAAACCGAAACATCACGGCAAAACTTAATCCGTAACGTAATTATTGGCTTTGTTACGTTTATTGCTGTCGTTTTGATCATGCTGCTGTATATGCAGGGAGGTATTAAACAGCAAAAACTCAATTTCGAAAAGCAATTGGCTGTACAAACCGAGCGGCAGCGCATCAGCAGCGATATGCATGATGACATTGGCACCGGGCTTTCAACCATGCTGATATATGTGAATATGTTGAGGCTAAAACTGGCCGAAAGCCGCGATGCGCCAAATATCGATCGGATAGCCGTGCTGGGTACCGAATTGGTTGAACAAATGAAAGAAATTGTATGGTCGTTAAACCCGGGAAACGACCGGCTGGATAATTTGCTGCTGTTTATCCGGCAATATTTTGTGTTGCTATTTGAACCGCTTGCCTATCAAACCAACATTATTTACCCCATAACAATCTCCGAAATCCAGATTGACAACGAGTTGAGGCGCAATATTTTTTTATGTGTTAAGGAATTGCTGAACAATATTATTAAACATGCCAATGCCACCTGCGTTGAACTTAAAGTACAGATCGAACGCGACACGCTGCTTATCGGGATTAAGGATAACGGAAAAGGATTTTTATCCGACGCCGGAAGCAAAACGGGGAACGGGCTGAAAAACATCCGGCTCCGAATGAATGCGGTGAAAGGGAAATTCAGCATTCAAAGCAGTAAAGGCACCATAGTAAAGCTCGAAATACATTTGCCAAACTACCCAAACAGGTAGTTATTTTTTCATTCTATTATCGGTAACTTTCCATTACTATAAAGCAATGATATCGGTAGGACTAATTGAGGATACTGAAAATTATAGCGCTGCGGTGGCATCATTGCTGCGGCTTTCGGATGAGCTGCATCTTGCCGGTATATGGAAGGATGCGGAAAGCGCCCTGCTAAAAGTGCCCGAAATACTGCCTGATGTTATTTTAACTGATATTCAGCTACCGGGGATGAACGGTATTGAATGTATCCGCAAGCTAAAACTGGACTGTCCCAGCATCCAGTTTATGATACTGACCGTTTTTGAAGAGGATGAAAAAATATTTGAGGCCTTAAATGCCGGCGCTACAGGCTATTTGCTGAAAAGCGCACCGCCCGAAATGATATTTAATGCGATTAAAGATATCCATAATGGCGGCTCGCCCATGAGCCCGGGCATCGCCCGAAAAATAATCCGGCATTTTCAGCCCGGCGTAGCCAACGACGGTCATCAGCTATTTACGGCACGTGAGAAGCAGGTGCTCGACTTGATGGCCGAAGGTAAACTGGTGAAGGAGATTGCCGCTGTCCTGGATGTTACAATTCATGCCATCAAAAAGCACATCAAAAACATCTACCTGAAAATGCATGTCCAAAACAAAGTTGAGGCCGTGATCAAGTGGAAATTTCAGTCGTGATATCATTGTGCTAAAATCAAATTACTGTTAAACCATGGTACCCGTTTGGGTACTTTCCTGCCTTTATCAAATCGGTTATATTAGTATTGATTTTTATCCCGATGGTCGGTTATTAAATCAAGTCTCATCCTTCACCTTAAATTAATTGTTATGAAAAAATTTCATTTACTCTTCATTGTTTGCTTATTGATTTTTTCCTGTTCATCGATCAGGATGATCAAATATCAAAAACAATCAGATGATGTTTTTGCGAACCACAATTTAAAGGAGTATTTAAAAAGTAATGCTAGCCCCAAAATAGTGCTTCGTGTCCCAAATACAAATGATAAGGCAACAAGTAATACTGTTATTAATCAAAATAACAACGTGCTATATAACGCGATAGAAAAAGAGCTTTTAAAAGAAGGTTTTAACGTGCGTGACCGCGGGCTTTTTAATGAGATAATTGATAAATCAAAATCAACGGATTATACTAAAATAGGCGAAGAAACCAATACAGACCTGATTTTAGAAGTCGTAAGCATTGATCCAAGCGTGATGTACTCTACCAATAAAATCACTATTGTAAGTGGCGAGAAGTCGACTGACCAGGTACAGCAAATTGATTACAAAAAATCGGGGGCGTCTGTTGAGTTTAAGCTGATACTGGTAAAGAACAACGAAATCGGCGGGAATTATAAATTTAATTATACTCCTTGTTCGGAAGGGTGCCCGTTAACCGATTGGAGCTATAACAAAAAAAGCAGGCAGCTTGAGTTAAAGGAAACTGTGGCGGTACACGCCTTAGAAGAATTTATTACAAAGTGCACCCAGGATTTGATAAGGTCGTTTAAATCATAACAGAAAGGAGAGGTCATTATGAAACGGAAAATCTGTATAACAATAACTTTGCTGATCATTTCGGCCACGGTTTTTGCCCAAACATCAGATGACTGGGTAAAAAAAGCGGTGGCTAAAGTAGATAACAAGGATTACGATGGCGCTATGGCCGATTGCAACCAGGCATTACAAATAAATTCGCAAAATGCCTGGGGTTATAACATTAGGGGCATAGTTAAACACAACACAAACCGCAGTAACGAAGCAATTGCTGATTACGATCAGGCCATTGCATTGTCGGCTAATTATAAGCAGGCATGGTTTAACAGGGGGTTGGCAAAAGCCGCTTTAAGGAGATACGATGATGCAATTGCCGATTATAGCCAGGCGATAGCGCTGGATCCGCAATATACAACCGCCTATAACAGCCGCGGCAATGCTAAATCGGATGCCGGCCGTTATTCCGACGCGGTGCCGGATTACGACCAGGCGATAGCGCTGGACCCTAAATATGCATTGGCTTATAATAACCGGGGTATTTCATACCATCATTTAGGCCGGTATACCGATGCGGTGAATGACTACGACAGGTCGTTAGCCCTAAACCCCGCTTATACCGATGGTTACTATAACCGCGGACTCTCTAAAGAGCATCTGGATCGATATACCGACGCTATTGCGGATTACGACCAGGCAATCAGTTTAGACGCAAACTATAAAGATGGCTATTATGCCCGGGGGTACGCGAAAGATCATTTAGGCCGTTATGCCGATGCCATTCTCGACTATGACAAGACAATAGCAATCGATGCTAATTATCTCGACGCGTATTACAACCGCGGCGTCGCGAAAAATAGTTTAAAACAATACGCCGAAGCAATAGCGGATTATGACTATACATTAATTAAAAATCCCAATTATAAATCAGCCTGGTACGCGCGCGGTTATGCAAAAGATCATTTAGGCCGCTACGCCGACGCTTTAGCCGATTATAACCAGGCCATAACGCTCGACCCTCAAAATACAAACGGCTGGTATGCACGCGGCTACGTAAAAAGTGCTTTAGCCAATTATGCCGACGCCATACCCGATTTTGATAAAGCCATAGCTTTAGACCCCAAATATGCAAAAGCATATAATAGCCGTGGCTACGCCTATTATAAAACAGGTGGATCAAAAGCAAATTATCAAAAAGCTGTTGAAGATTACGACATGTCTGTTCAAACTGGTGGCAGCAGTTATACGCCTTATTACAAATACCGCGACGAGGCCGCGGCTGCGATGAATGCAGGCGATGGCCATACAGCCGACGAAATAATTAAAGGGGCGGTTGATAAGATTAATAACGGTAACTATGACGGGGCTATTACGGATTGTGATAAGGCGCTGCAGGTAAATTCAAAAAGCAGTTGGGCATATTGCGTTCGCGGACTGGCAAAAAATTACTCAGGCAAGTTTGCTGATGCCATTGCCGATTATGACCAGGCGATTGCAATTGACCCGAAATATACACAGGTTTATATTAACCGGGGTTATGCAAAAAACAACCTGGAACATTATACCGACGCCATTTCAGATTTTGACCAGGCCATTGCTTTAGACCCCAAATCCCCCTCGCACTATTTAAGCAGGGGATATGCAAAAGATCAGATGGGCCGTCGCTCGGATGCCATAATGGATTACGATCAGGCGATTGACCTCGATCAAAAATACGCGCTTGCCTACAATAATCGCGGATACGCCGAAATGTACCTGGGTAAGTATACCGAAGCAATGGCCGATTGCAATAAAGCTATTGAATTGGACCCCAAACTCTCGGCCGCTTACGACTCAAGGGCGCAGATAAATAACCGGCTTGGTCGCTATGCCGAAGCGATAGCCGATTGTGATAAGGCCATTGCCTTAAATCAAAAAGAGGCAGCTGCTTATAATACACGGGGCTACGCCTATTATAAATTGGGTAAAACAAAAATAAATCAGCGGAGAGCCATAGCAGATTATGACATGGCCGTTCAACTT
>JAQBOH010000132.1 GCA_028288125.1 Mucilaginibacter sp. | reverse complement strand
CGATAAAATTATGCTTCCCGGCGATTTCATCGCGATGAAGTTAACCGGCGAAATAACCACTTCAGTTTCAGCTTTATCCGAAGGCATATTTTTCGACTTTTTAAATAACCGGTTGTCAAACGATATTGTTAATTATTTTGGTTTTGATGACGCGCTTTTTCCAGGCATCCGACCCGTGTTTTCATCACATGGGGCACTGCTGCCGTCGGTTGCCCAAAAACTGCAGTTAAAACCCGGCATTCCGGTAGCCTATAAATCCGGCGATCAGCCAAATAATGCCTTCTCGTTAAATGTATTAAATCCCGGCGAGGTAGCCGCAACTGCCGGTACTTCGGGTGTTATTTACGGCGTAAGTGACCAGCTGACTTACGATCAGCAATCTCGTGTTAACACGTTCGCGCACGTCAATTATGCCGAACAGGAAAAGCGCCTCGGGGTGTTGCTTTGCATAAACGGGGTGGGCAGCCTATACCGCTGGACCAAAAACGCCTTTGGCAGCGCGGCAAATTATTTACAGATGAATCAAAAAGCAACCGAGGCGCCGCCCGGCAGCGACGGGCTGCGGGTACTGCCGTTTGGCAACGGCGCGGAGCGTATGCTGAATAATGAGATCGTCGGCGCGCAATTCCACCATATCGACCTGAATATTCATACGCAGGCGCACATTATCCGTGCCGTGCAGGAAGGCATCGCGTTCGCGTTTCGTTACGGGCTGGACATCATGCGTGAAAACGGCATGAACCCAACGGTGATTAGAGCGGGAAAGAATAACCTGTTTTTAAGCGAACTATTTACCGAAACTTTTGTAAACATAACAGGCGTGCCCGTTGAGTTATATAAAAACGACGGCAGCGTGGGCGCCGCGCTTGGCGCAGGCATAGGCGCTAATATTTTTTCGGCGGCCCAACAAGCCTTTGAGCACATGCACCCGGTACAGCTGGTTGAACCGCAAGGCACGGAATTGGAACCCGCCTACCAGGAATGGAAAGCTTTACTCGAAAAACAATTGACAAAGAAGACTTACGAAGTTTTGAAAACTTCGTAAGTCTGAAAATATTCACCAACATCACTAAATCACTAATTCACCAATTATATGATAGTCACAGGAGAAAAGGAATTTTTCAAAGGCATAGGCCAGGTAAAATACGAGGGCCTGCCATCCGATAACCCGCTGGCGTTTCGCTGGTACGACGAAAATAAAGTAATCGCAGGCAAAACCATGCGCGACCACCTGCGCTTTGCCTGCGCGTACTGGCATTCGTTCTGCGGTAACGGCGCCGATCCTTTCGGGGAGCCGACACATTTATTCCCGTGGAGCGTAAAAACCGATGCCGTTGAACGGGCAAAAGATAAAATGGATGCGGCGTTTGAGTTCATTACCAAAATGGGCATAGGCTGGTACTGTTTTCACGATGTTGATGTGGTAGATTATACCAATGACGTTAACGAAAATGACCGCCGGTTACAGGCCCTGGTCGACTATGCCAAACAAAAGCAGCAGGCAAGCGGTGTAAAGCTGCTGTGGGGTACATCAAACCTTTTCAGCAACCGCAGGTATATGAACGGGGCAGCCACCAATCCTGACTTTCATGTATTAAGTCATGCAGCGGCACAGGTCAAAGCGGCGATGGACGCGACGATTGCCCTTGGCGGGGAGAATTACGTATTCTGGGGTGGCCGCGAAGGCTATATGAGCTTGCTGAACACCGACATGAAACGCGAACAGGAACACCTCGCCCGTTTCCTGCATACCGCTAAAGATTACGCGCGGAAGCAGGGTTTTAAAGGTACGTTCTTTATCGAACCAAAACCGTGCGAGCCCACCAAGCACCAATATGATTATGATTCCGCAACGGTACTGGGTTTTTTGCAGAAATATGATCTGATCAATGATTTCAAGCTGAATATAGAGGTCAACCACGCCACGCTTGCCGGGCATACCTTTCAGCACGAGCTGCAGGTGGCCGCTGACTCGGGCCTGCTGGGCTCGATAGACGCCAACCGCGGCGACGACCAGAACGGCTGGGATACCGACCAGTTTCCGAATGATATCGTCGACGTGACCGAAGCGATGCTCATCATCCTTGAAGCAGGTGGCTTCCAGGGCGGCGGTATAAACTTCGATGCCAAGATCCGCCGCAACTCAACCGACCCGGCCGATCTTTTTTATGCACACATTGGCGGCATGGATGTTTTTGCACGGGCGCTTATCACCGCCGATAATATCCTGCAAAAATCCGAATATAAAAAACTGCGCAGGGATAGGTATGCATCATACGATACCGGCCAGGGAAAAGCCTTTGAACAAGGAAAACTAACACTTGAAGACCTGAGAAGCTATGCCATTGAGAACGGCGAACCTGCGACAACCAGCGGCAGGCAAGAATATCTTGAAAATTTGATAAACAGGTTTATATAGTTTATAATTGTCAAACCAACAGATTATTAACCAATAAGCACCAAAATTATTATGAGTTCACTTAGTACGCGCGATTACATTGTATTCCTGATATACTTTGTAATTGTTGCCACCTATGGGTTTTGGGTATACCGAAGGAAAAAGAACGCGGATGCCACTTCAAAGGATTACTTTTTAGCAGAGGGTTCGTTAACCTGGTGGGCAATCGGCGCGTCCCTTATTGCTTCAAATATCTCGGCCGAACAGATGATCGGGATGAGCGGAAACGGATTTAAGATGGGGCTGGCTATATCCACCTACGAGTGGATGGCGGCGGCATCATTGGTTATTGTTGCGGTGTTTTTTATCCCGGTATACTTGAAGAACAAAATATTTACCATGCCTCAGTTTTTGTCGCAGCGGTACAACGGCACCGTTGCCATGATAATGGCTATATTTTGGTTATTACTTTATATAGTGGTAAATCTTACCTCCATTCTGTACCTGGGGGCGCTTGCGGTAAATTCCATTTCGGGCATCAACTTCCAGTATTGTATTTGGGGTCTGGCCATCTTTGCCATTATTATAACATTAGGTGGCATGAAGGTAATTGGTTACACCGATGTTATACAGGTGTTTTTCCTTATTCTTGGTGGATTGGTTACTACCTATATTGCATTAAACCTTGTATCCGAGCATTTTGGCCAACAAGGGGTATTCAATGGCCTTAGGTTGTTATCATCGCATGCAAACGACCATTTTCATATGATATTGAAAAAGGATAATTCCAATTATTTCGATCTTCCGGGCTTATCCGTGCTGATCGGCGGCATGTGGATAGTGAACCTTAACTATTGGGGCTGCAACCAGTACATTACGCAAAGAGCTCTGGGCGCAAACCTTAAAACCGCGCGTAGCGGTATATTATTCGCGGCGTTTTTAAAGTTGCTGATGCCGGTTATTGTGGTATTGCCTGGTATTGCTGCATACGTCCTGTACAAGGAAAACCTGTTTCACCAGGACCTGTTACAAGGCGGTGAAATAAATCCCGACCGCTCTTACCCTGTGCTTTTAAACCTGCTGCCTTCGGGATTAAAAGGGCTTTCATTTGCCGCCTTAACCGCAGCGGTGGTTGCATCACTGGCCGGAAAAGCCAATTCCATTGCCACAATTTTTACACTTGATATTTATAAAAAAACGTTTAACACCGGGGCAAGTGACAAAAGCCTCGTCGTAGTCGGAAAAATTGCAGTTGTAGTGGCGATGATTCTTGGCGTAGTCATTTCTCCGTTTTTAGGCATAGATAAAAAGGGTGGTTTCCAGTATATTCAGGAGTATACCGGCTTTGTTTCGCCGGGAATATTTGCGATGTTTATTTTGGGATTTTTCTGGAAGAATACTACCTCGAGCGCGGCAGTATTCGGCGCCGTGGGCGGGTTTATATTATCGGTGATATTTAAATTTTTACCCAACATTGCCAACCTTTCGTTCCTTTCGCCGCTGGGTTTCTCGAAATTAAATGCCGCAGGTGTTTATGAAATACCTTTTATTGACCGTATGGGTTTCGTATTTATCATTTGCATTATCGGTATGCTTATTATAACCAAGATTCAAAACCCAAGGGGTGATAGGGCTCATGGATTGGAAATAGACACTTCAATGTTTAAAACATCACGGTCGTTTGCCGTTGGCGCATTGATCATCGGTGGAATATTGGTAGCATTATATTCAGTATTCTGGTAGCAATATTAAATGTAAACAGAAACAGCGATGCGTTTAAACGCATCGCTGTTTCTGTTTGATGGCTACTTATCCGCCAGCTCTATCCAAACCGGCCCATGGTCGCTTGATTTTTCCCAGCCGCGTACGTGCCGGTCAACGCCGCCCGCCAGCAAGCGGCCTTCGAGCTGCGGGCTCAACAGGAAATGGTCGATGCGCAGGCCCGCATCGCGGCCGTAGGCATCGCGAAAATAATCCCAGAATGTATAGATCTTTTGACTGGGGTGCAGCTTCCGGATGGCGTCCGTCCAGCCCTGCTCCACGAGGGTTTTAAAGGCCAGCCGGGTTTCTGGCCGAAAAAGCGCGTCATCACCCCAGCGCTCGGGCTTATATACATCAAGCTCGGTGGGCATTACGTTATAATCGCCTGTGAGCACTACGGGGCTGCCCGATGCCAAAAGCCCGGCGGCATGTTCCGTAAGCCGACGGAACCAATTAAGCTTATAGTCAAATTTCGGACCGGGGGCAGGGTTGCCATTGGGCAGATAGAGGCAGCCTATCAGTATGTCATTTACCCACGCCTCAATATAACGGCTGTGGATATCCTGCGGGTCGCCGGGCAGGGCGCGGCGTACCTCGTTAATTTCCATATTGCGCGCCAGGATGGCCACGCCATTCCAGCTTTTCTGGCCGTGCCATATCGCATTATAACCCGCATCGCGTATCGCCTGCTCCGGGAATTTTTCGAGCGGCGCCTTCAGTTCCTGCAGGCAGGCCACATCCGGGGCGGTTTCATTAAGCCAGCGCAGCAGCACCGGCAGGCGTCCGTTTACGCCGTTTACGTTGTAGGTGGCTATTTTCATAGTTGGCAATTACCAAAGATATGAAATGAAGCCATATCATTAAACCTTCCTAAATCTTTTCCTCATATCCCGCGAATTTTACAATTTTTCCTATTGTATCAAATTGTTACATTAATTTAATTATCATTGTATTATATTTACATATCATACAATTAGTAAACCAATTAAATCCATAAGTTATGAAAAAAAGAATACTATTCTTCACGTTTTCAGCGCTTTCTTTTTTATCGCTGTCTGCATTTTGTCAAACCGCCGACGCGGTAATCGCGGGAGGCAATATCGCTGTTACCTCTACCGAAAGCGGCAAAGTAAAAGGCTATGTGCACAATGGCATTTTTACGTTTAAAGGTATACCTTACGCGAAGTCGGAAAGGTTTACGGCCCCCGAAAAACCTACGGCCTGGACCGATGTGCGCAGCTCCATGAGCTACGGCCCGGTTTGCCCTACCGACCCCACCACCACTGTAAATGACGCGTTTGAATTTGCTTTTAACCACGATCTTGGCTATTCAAATGAGCATTGCCAAACCCTGAATGTTTGGACTCAAAAATTAAATGATGGTAAAAAACGGCCGGTAATGGTGTGGCTTCATGGCGGCGGTTTCACTGCCGGCTCATCTATTGAACTGCCCTCTTATGATGGCGAGAACTTAGCCAAAAAAGGCGATGTAGTGCTGGTTTCTGTAAATCACCGTTTGAACATTTTAGGGTTTTTAGACCTCTCCGCTTATGGCGATAAATACAAAAACTCGGGCAACGCCGGTTTAATGGATTTAGTTGCCGCGTTGCAATGGGTTAAACAAAATATTAATCAATTCGGCGGCGACCCGGACAATGTGACCATCTTCGGCCAGTCGGGCGGCGGCGGTAAGGTTACCAGCCTTATGAACGCGCCCTCGGCTAAAGGATTGTTTCAAAAAGCTATTGTAGAGAGCGGCAGCTATATTACCGCGTTTAACGAGAAAACCGCTTCGCAAAGAGTGGCGGCCGCGTTATTGGAAGAGCTGCATCTGCAGCCATCGCAGGTTGATTCGCTCCAGAAAATATCTTACGAGGTATTGAATAAGGCGGGCAAAAAGGCTGTCGGAAAAGTTACCGCCGAGATGAAAAAAGAAGGAAAAACAGGCGGCGCCGGATGGAATGGGGTGCTGGACGGTGATTTCTTTCCGAACCAGCCGGGCGATCCGGCAGCAATGGCGTTATCCAAAAACATACCTTTATTAGTAGGCACCACAAAAAACGAATTTACGCCATTTGCGCCATCTCCAAAAAACCAGACGATGGATGATGTAAAGGCCGGACTGCAAAAAAAGTATGGCGACAAAACCGATGCCTACCTGGCGGCTGTAAAAGCGGCTTACCCAAATACCGGCAAACCATCTGAATATACAGATATTGATCTTAACTTCAGGCCATTGGCAATCAAGCAGGCAAATGCAAAAGCTGTGCCGGGCGCCGCGCCGGTTTACATGTATTTATTTACGTGGCAGTCGCCTGTTAACGGCGGCCTGTATAAAGCCATGCATTGCATGGATATCGCCTTTCAGTTTAATAACATCAACCGCTGCGAAGAAATGACAGGCGGCGGTAAGGATGCTTATGCACTGGCTGATAAAATAAGCAGCGCCTGGATCAATTTTGCTAAAACAGGTAACCCGAATGCTGCCGGTTTGCCCAAATGGCCTGCTTACACGCCCGAAGGTGGCGCCACTATGATGTTTAATGTGCAGAGCACCGTTCGCAGCCACCCGGATGCGGAATTGTTGAAGATAGCCAGTACAGCTAAGTAATCATTTGAATCAAATATCCATACAGACTATCGCTAAGGCGATGGTCTGTATGGATGTGCCGGGCGATATCGCCCGGCACATTACGTTTAAGCCGGCCGTAGGAAACTATTTGCGGAGCTCTCATTATGAGAGATGATTAGTCTTTATTAGGCCACCAGGCCAAATCAAACCTACAACGGTTATTTTAAAACACCGGTGTCATTATTAGCTCACCGTAACTTCCGGCAAAAGATATCCTGTAACAATTCAATTGCAAACGTATTATTTTGAAACAAAACATATGATGTTTAAATTAAACATCATATGTTTGTATTGCCAAACAATAACACTGGATAGTACAGGAGACCGATATCATAAAGGGCGCTGTTTTATTCACACTAAAGTAAAATATATGAAAAGGTTATCATTATTGTTTTTATCACTGGCCCTGCCAATTTCAATACTGGTAGGCTGCGGACAGCCGGATAGTAAAACCACAGTTTTGCAGGCCCGGGTAGATAGCTTGCAAAACAAGCTAAAGCTGGCTTATGTACCCGGCACAGGAGAAATTATGAATAGCATTATTGTATCCCATCACCTTAAATTGTGGCTGGCCGGCCAGCAAAAAAACTGGGTACTGGCCGAATATGAAAGGCACATGCTGTTAGGGGGCTTTACGAGGATTCAAAAATACCATAAGGGCACACCAGAAGCGGCGGCCGTAGCTATGATCTTTCCGGCGATGGATGCTGTTAAAAAAGCCATTCAGGACAAAGACGCCAACGCCTTTAAAAGTAATTATGCGCTGCTAACAAATAGCTGCAACACTTGTCACCAGGCGTTGAAATATGAATTTAATGTGATAACCGTTCCAACTGCCGGCAGGCCGGAAAATCAAAGCTTTTAAGGTTATGTTTGTTTTTCAAATAATATAATAGCAAGATGTCAGAAAAACTGAGCGACCAGGTTGCGAATAAAATAAGGTACGACATTCATCAGAATAAATATAAAGCAGGTGAAAAAATACCTGCCGAACCTGAATTGATGAAGATATATGCCGTTGGCCGCTCAACGATCAGGGAGGCTGTAAAAACCCTTGCCATGACAGGGATCTTGAAGGTGCAGCAGGGCTCGGGCACCTTTGTGAATGGCGGGGTACTGCATGAAACGATCGATCAGCGGCTGCGGCGGGCCGATTTTGATGAGATCAATGCCGTACGAAAACTGCTGGAGGACGAAACGGTAAGGCTTGCCGCGAAAAACCACACCCCGGAGGATTTGGATACGATGAAACAATGCCTTGAAAATAGAAAGCTGGCTATACGCAACGAGCAGCGGCAGGCATGTGTTGATGCTGATATTGCCTTTCACGTAGCTATTGCAAAAGCGTCGTCAAATAAAGCGCTTGCCGGGTTATATCAAGGCTTTACAACTATTATACGCGATTTTTTTTCCAAAAGAGAGTTGCGGGGGATCAGTCATTTTGCGATGAGCCACCATTTACATGAGCAATTATTTGACGCGATTAAGCGGAAAAAAGAAAAGCTGGCGCAGCAGATGCTGGATAAAATTATAGAGAATAACTACTAATGAAGCCCTTATTAAGAGGCAATAAAATGAAAAAGGCGGTCCGTAGCACATTAAAACTTTTACTGGTTATAACAATCTTTTTAGGATTGCAGGGGCGGGTATTGGTGCGCTATGCCGAAATGTTTCACAAAAATGAAACAAAGGAACTCGCTCATTCAACGGCTGTCAAAATAAAGGCCGGGGTTATTCATCGTAAGCTTCAATGCTACACGCAGCACTTCCAGGCGCTGGGTATCCCGCCTGTAACCATATCCCTTTCTTTAATCACGGCAACCACAATCGCCGCTCCGCTTTATATCCCATTCAAAAAGGAACTCTGCAAAGTCGACCCCGTTCCGTTATTGCCCCTCAGGGCCCCACCCGTTATTTGATCAACGCACATCCTCATGTGCCAATAACGCCGGCATCCGGTATAGCCGGATCCTGCAAAAATTTAATCATGCGCCGCTAAGGCCATTAAGTTGATCATTTAATTTCTTCATCATGAAAACGACTAAAAAGCTGGTCCTGACCGGTGTCATGCCGGTCATTTTGTGTCTGGCATGCATATCCGCGAAAGCCCAGCGTACAGATACCGTTTTAACGCTGCAAAACGCGCTAAATATTGCCCTGTACAAACAGCAAATAATACAGGCGAAAAATAATTATGCAAAAGCATCGGCACAGGGTATAATCAGCGCCAAAAGAGATGGCCTGCCTGCTTTTACCTTATCGGCCCAGCAAGCCTATGGAACTATAAACGGTTTAAACGGGCTAGCTTCAGGCCTCCCCGGGTTAACAGCCATTATGGCCGGGCCTGTTTCTGCTTCACAAAATTGGCGTGCGGCTTTCGGGGCGTTCTATGCTTCGAATATCGACTGGAATATATTTTCATTCGGGCTTCAGCGGGCACATGTGGCAGAGGCTAAGGGTTTTTATCACAGGGATGCAGCAGATCTGGAGCAGGAGAAATTTCAGCAACAGGTTAAAGTTGCCGGAGCTTACCTCAACTTGTTAGCGGCACAACGGCTGCATTATTCGATGAATATTAATTTGTGGCGCGTTTCCCAGCTCAGAAATGTTATCCTTACCCGGACAGAAAACGGCTTAAACCCCGGTGTTGACAGCGCCATTGCCAATGCCGAGTTTTCAAAGGCACGCATAGCGGTTACAGATGCCATAAATTATGAGCAAAATCAGGCAGCTAACCTTGCTATGCAATTGGGCATAACCCAGCAATCATTTTCGTTAGATAGTATTTATATCAATCAATTGCCTGCCCGGCTGCCGGGCCAACCCGTAGATGATGTTTCTAAAAATCCGCAATTGGCATTTTTATCCGCAAGGGTAAAAAGCAGCGAGCTTACTGCTAATTATCTCTCCAAAATAAGCTTGCCAAGAGTTTCCTTTTTCGGTGTCATGCAAGAACGGGGATCAGGTTTTGGTACAAATTATGCCAATAACTTCACTGATTATACCCACAGCTATCTAACCGGCGTTGACCCGATAAGGGCGAATTATCTGGTTGGCATAGGTGTATCGTGGAACCTGACCAATCTGGGCAGGATAGCGTCAAGGGTTAAGAGTCAGCATTATACTTCTGACGGGTTAATGAACGAGTATCATTACCAGGAAAATAACCTCACCAATCAGTTAGAACAAGGCAATAAGCAACTGGTAAATGCCCTGCAAAAATACCGCGAAGCGCCGATTCAGCTAAAAGCGGCCAGCGACGCCTATAACCAGAAAAAAACTTTATACAGCAACGGCCTCGCTACCATTATTGACGTTACGCAAACCCTATACAATTTGAACACTGCGGAAACAGACAGGGATATTGCCGGCAACGCTGTTTGGCAAGCGCTGCTCTATATAGCAGCATCGTCAGGTAATTTCAATTTATTCATTAACCAATTTTAAAGCAATAGTCATGAACATGATTCAATTTTCTTTGCGAAAACCAATAACGATTATCGTTTTAATCATTGGCGTGGTGTTGATGGGTATTATCGCGGTAACATCAATCAATATTGATATTTTTCCTAACCTGAACTTACCGACGATCTATGTTTCGCAGCCCTACGGCGGGATGTCGCCGCAGCAAATGGAAGGATTTGTATCCACTAATTACCAAAATCTTTACTTATATGTAAGCGGTATCAAATCCATTCAAACAAATAATATTGAGGGGTTGAGCGTTTTAAAGCTCAGCTTTTATGACGGTACCAATATGGCGCAGGCCGCGGCTGAGGTCACCTCGCTTACCAACCGGGCCTTTGCAGAAATGCCACCCGGGACACAGCCGCCAATTATCATCCGTTTTGATGCCTCCACCTTGCCGGTTGGCCAGTTAACGATCAGCAGCCCCAAACGCAGCAATAACGAGCTGCAGGATCTGGCCAGTCTTTATGTGCGGCCCAATTTTTCAAAAATACCCGGGCTAACCTCACCTCCGCCAATTGGCGGTAATGTGCGTACCGTAGTCATCAACGTGGACCCCGAATTGATGAGTAGTCACAAGGTAACAGCAGATCAAATTACCGCTGCGATAGGGGATAATAACCGCATATCTCCGGCTGGCGTGGTTAATATAGGGCGTACGGCTTATCTTACGCCTTCAAATACAGTTCTTCAAAAAATAAAAGACTTTGAAAACATCCCTTTATTATATCAGAATGGCGCCACCATATATCTTAAGGATGTGGCAAAGGTTGTGGACGGGGCCGATATCACAAGTGGCTTTGCTTACATCAACGGTAAGCGGTCAATTTATATCCCGGTTATCAAAGGCTCAAGCGCTTCCACCTGGTCGGTTGTTCAGAGCCTGAAAAAGGCCATTCCGTCCATGCAGAGCCTTTTACCGCCGGACGTATCCTTAAAATTTGAGTTTGATGAATCCATTTATGTTATAAATGCTGTAAAAAGCCTGGCCACCGAGGGTATCATGGGTGCCATACTCGCAGGTGTGATGGTGCTTATTTTTTTAGGAGACCGCAGGAGCGCTTTTATCGTTATCGTTAACATTCCGCTTTCTGTTATCATCGGCACCTTAGTGCTAAAACTTTTCGGACAAACCCTCAATATCATGACGCTGAGCGGCCTGGCATTGGCCATTGGCATTTTGGTGGATGAATCTACCGTTACTATTGAGAATATACACCGGCATATGGAAATGGGTAAAGGAAAAGCCCGCGCCATTGCCGATGCCTGCGAAGAGATCGCTTTGCCAAAACTGCTGATCCTGTTAAGTATCCTGGCAGTTTTTGTTCCGGCATTTTTTATGACAGGCGTGCCCCAGGGCATGTTTCTGCCGCTGTCTATGGCTGTGGGCTTCTCCATGATAGCTGCATTCCTTTTATCTCAAACGCTCGTTCCTATATTGTCAAACTGGGTGCTGAAAGTGCCGGAACATAACAATGAAAAACCCAAAAAAGAGCACAAACCGTCACGGTTTGATCGTTTTAAATCACGTTGTGTACAAATGGTACAATGGATGATGAAGCGCAGCCGGGTAAGTGTAGGGCTTTATGCGGTCGTGTCCGTTTTTATCGTTGGGTTATGTGTATCTATTATTGGCAAAGATATTCTCCCTAAATTAAATACCGGGCAGTTTCAGATCCGCATTCGTGCCCCCGAAGGCTCCAGGCTCGAACAAACGGAAAAAACCATGCTGCAGGCCCAGCAGATCATATACAATACAGTAGGAGGGGAAAAAAATGTGGAGATCATCTCTTCATTTGCGGGACAGCACCCCTCCTCTTTTCCAACCTTACCGGTCATATTGTTTATGAGTGCTTCCAATGAAATTGTGATGCAGGTAAATCTGAACCCGAATTATAAAATGAATATACAGGATGTGCGGGAGAATCTGCGTAACGCGATACATAAAGCCATGCCTGATGTAAAACTATCATTTGAGCCAATTGACCTGACAAGTAAAATTATGAGCCAGGGCTCGTCAACGCCTGTAGAAATTGCCGTGATGGGTATAAATATTAACCAGGACAAGCAATTTGCAGATCTGTTGATCACGCAATTACGGCAGGTGCCTTTTTTAAGGGATGTGCAGTTAAAAGAACAGCTGAACAGCCCGGCGATCCATATTAATATTGATCGGGATAAGGTAAAGCAAATGGGCCTGCTGATGACTGATGTAAGTAATTGTATTACACAAACCACTTCGTCCAGCCGTTTTACAAATAAGAATTTATGGCTGAATGAAGCAAACGCCAATTCCTATGATGTGCAGGTGGAGGTACCGCAGACAAGCATCAGCAGCCTTGCAGACCTTGCTGCTATTCCTATTTTCAGAGATCAGCCAAGACCTGTACTCGGAGATGTATGCACATTCAGTATGGGAACACTTGTGGGCCAGTATGACCGCCAGGGCGCGGGCCGGTTCCTGTCTATAATTGCTAATATTTATAAGAAAGACCTTGGTTCTGCCAGTGCTGCCGTAAGTACGGCAATAAAGAATGCGGGTACCCCGCCAAGAGGGGTATCTGTTGAAGCCAGGGGGCTAACCATCCTGCTCGATCAGACACTCAGGAGCCTGCAGTTCGGTTTATTGATCACCATCGTTATCCTGATGCTGATGCTGTCGGCAAATTACCAGTCATTTCCATTGGGCTTTACTGTGATCATCTGTATTCCCGGGGTTTTGGTCGGCTCTTTATTGATACTGCTGGCTTTCGGTTCAAGCCTTAACCTGCAATCATATATGGGCATCATCATGTCTGTAGGAGTTTCTGTCTCCAACGCTATTTTATTGATCACTAATGCTGAACATATCCGGTTAACGGGGAAAAACGCAATGGAATCAGCAATTGAGGCTATGGAGCTTCGGTTACGGCCTATATTAATGACAACCATTGCCATGATTGCCGGTATGATCCCTATGGCCTCGGGTTTAGGGGAAGCGGGCGATCAAACCGCGCCGCTGGGCCGGGCAGTGATAGGGGGGCTGATCTTGTCAACCTTTGTATCCTTATTTATTCTCCCTGTCATTTTTTATATGGTGAGGAAAAACGCTCCCGTTCATACTGTATCACTGGATCCTGACGATAAGGAAAGTATATATTATGACCCCAAAACACAATTAGCAAAATAAATCAAAAATATTAATCATGAAAACATATCATTTTATTTTATGCCTGCTCATCACCGGTTTGCTGGCATCCTGCGGAAGTAAACAAAAACCAGCTGCCGCTCCGCAACCCAATATTACCCAAGTTTTTAACCTGACGGAAGGGACGCTCAATACAACGATGAGACTGCCCGCGGTACTACAGCCTTACCAAACGGTTGATCTGTATGCCAAAGTAAATGGCTTTATAAAAACCATGGCGGTTGATATTGGCAGCCATGTAAGTCACGGGCAATTACTAATGACGCTTGAAGCACCGGAAATGATAGCTTCCCTTAAACAAGCACAGGAAAACCTGCACTCCAAAGAAGCTGTTTACCGGGGCAGCAAAGCAAATTATGACCGCCTTTACAAAACAAGCAGAACGCCGGGGACGATTTCGCCCAATGACCTGGACATGGCCCATGCCCAAATGAGTGCCGACAGCTCAAACCTGCTTGCCGCGAGATCTGCTTACCAGTTAGCGACAGATCTGAAAAATTACCTTGAAGTAAGGGCGCCGTTTGATGGAGTGATCAGTTCGCGCAATGTTTACAAAGGTGCTTACGTGGCGCCAACGGATAAAAATTCAAATGTACCGATGCTTACCCTGCAGGAACAAACCAGGTTACGACTGGTTGTAGATGTTCCGGAAGCCGCAACAAATTATTTTGCGAATAAGGATACCATTCATTTCACCGTCAAAACCATACCGGGGAAACAATTTGTAGCGGCGGTTAATCGTATGGCGGGCGCCCTGAACACTACTTCACGGTCGGAGCAAATGCAAATGGACATCTCCAATAAAAACAGGGAGTTGCTGCCGGGTATGTTCGCGGAGGTGACACTCCAGCTAACAAACAAGCAAAAAACCTTCATCGTACCCCAAACCGCTGTAACCGGAAACTCACAGCGCATATTTGTTATCCGGGTTGTAAATAATAAAGCCCAATGGGTAGATGTGAAAAAAGGGAGAGAGACCACAGACAGCCTGGAGGTGTACGGGGCTTTAAAACCCGGCGATCTGCTTGTCAATAATGCTACCGACCAATTAAAAAATGGAACTGTGGTAAATACAAAATAGTGTTTGAATTGGCTCATATATCAACACATGCCCTCCTTATATCAAATGAAAATGAAAAGGACTAATTTTAAATATAATGGCTAATATCATTCCCGGTCTGTGGGAGAGGCGTAGCTTAAAACAAGCATATATACTGGCATTGTTTTTCCTGGTAGTGATCGCCTGTTTAGGCTGCCTGCTGCCGGGAAAAATAAAGCTTGATGTTTTATATGTATGCTGCGTATTGCTGGTTGTAGGGCAGCCCATTAAGCGAATTATTATTTATTCTCTAATCGCCTGTTGCCTGATACTCGTGACGCATTTAACTTTAAACAGAACGCTCCCGCTCTCGTGGGTCGCATTTGTCAATGCAGGCATTTCGATAGGCGCCGCGCTGATAACAGCGTATGTCGGAAATAAGATGCTCAGGAAGAATAAATTGCTTGAGCAAAGTGTTGCCGAAAGGACCAGGAATCTTTCGGAAGTGAATAACACATTGGAGGAATCGCAATCTCAATTGCGGGCAATATTTAATACCACCGATATCGCTTTCCTGCTGCTTGACAGCGATTTGCGCATATTAACTTACAATGCGATTGCCAACCACTGGGCAGAATTGATATTCGGTACGCTGCTGCAAAAAGGCATTCATTTTTGGAAACTCTTACGTGAAGAACGTAAGGGGCCTGTCAGGGATATGATGCGATCGGCAATGACCGGCGAGCCAATCAATTACGAGGTTCGCTACCCTCTCCTGAATGGCGCATCGCAATGGTACCAGATCAGCATGAACCCGGTAAAAGACCAGTATGATAAAATTATAGGGCTCTGTTACTCTGCGATCAACATCACATCAAACAAAATAGCCGAAATGGCACGTACCGGGATCGCTAAGGATCTGGAGCAGCGAAATAACGATCTCGAACAGTTTGCCTACATGGTTTCTCACCATTTGCGGGCGCCCGTGGCAAATATTATAGGACTGTCGCAAATCCTAAAGCAGGCTGATCTTCCATTAAATGAAAGAATCGAGGCGGAGGATTTCCTTTTCCAATCCATCATGGAATTAGATGAAATCGTTCGTCAGCTTAACCATGTTTTACAGATGCGGCGGAAAAATTGAATGACACGACGGAGAATTAGAGAAGCGGGGGCAAGGATAAATTTTATATGTAATGCGAATAAAAAGTTAAGAATCAAGAAATAGCGTCAAAGAGAAAATTTTCAGCTCAATGCTGTAAAAATGAACTGATTTTATTGGTTCCCGGCTCTAATACCTTGATTCATTGATATAACAACAAAAATATTTTTCAAATTGGAAACACTTAAATCAGGCGAATATTATGGCATTACTAAAAAGGCCATTAATATTGGAGGAATATCATTATACGAGCAGCAATATGCGCCGTTAACATCCTCGCCGCTGCATTATCATCAAAGGGAACATTTCTGCTTTGCCTTAAAAGGGGCATTTCATGAGATCGATCAAAAAGGCGATCTTCTTATTGACGAGGGCCATCTGCTGATCTACCCGAAAAACAGGGAGCATAAGACCGTTATCCGGGAAAATGCCCGCAGCGGTTTATTTGTAGAGTTTGACACGCTTTGGCTGGAAAAGCTTAAAGATGCAAAAATAACCTTCGACAATTTTTCGGTGATCAATAACCAGCATATATCGCATCTTTTCCTGCGCATATCAAATGAGTTCAGAAAGCCGGGGAACGCTTCGAACTTATTGCTGGAGGGATTGATATTAGAAAGCGCTGTTGAATTATCGAGAAGGGACCTGGGCGAAAAAAAACTCGCCCCTTACCAGGTAAAAAAGATACGGAGCCTGTTGCAGGAAAGCTATGCTGAAAAGTGGACCCTGGATAATCTGGCCACCCAGCTGAATTTTCATCCCGTTTACCTCAATAAACTTTTTAAACAGTACTTCGGCAAAACGATCCATTTATACTTGGAAGACCTGCGCATTGAGCGGGTTTGCGACAAGTTAAAGACAACCAATGAGCCCATCACAAACATTGCTTTTGAATGTGGATTTAATGATGCAAGCCACTTATGCAAAGTATTTGCAAAGAGGAAGGGCGTACGATTAATGGAATATAAAATGATGGCGTAATAAAATTTCTACGCTGTTTCTTTTAATTTGGATATCCTGGCGGGCGGCCTTACCAGCAAGGGCAATATAACCGAAACTGCCATTATTATCGCTATCACATGCAGTCCGCTTGCAAATGACCCGCTTACCTGGCGCATATGCGCGATAAGGAGCGGCCCGAATGCGCTTGCAAATCCCCAGGCTGTTAGCAGCAGCCCGTAAATGGAACCCACATTGGCCGACCCGAAGTAATCTGCAACAAATGCGGGCATGGTGCCGAAACCGCCGCCGTAGCACATCAGGATAACGAACACAATGGCCGTGAAGCTGACGGTGGGGTGAAGGCCGGGAAGGATCCAGAACAACCCGATCTGTATAATAAACATTGCAGCAAAAGTAATTCGCCGGCCTATGCGGTCGGATACCCACGCCCAGAAAACACGCCCCAGCGCATTCCCGATACTCACGACACCTACCATACCGGCCGCTACGATCGCGGTAACCTTTATCAACTCCTGGAACATCGGCGCTTCCTGCGAAATGACCGAGATACCGGCCGAGGTATTCAGGAAGAGCAGGAGCCACAGGGCCCACCATTGCCAGGTTTTTAATGCGCCCCGCAGGGTAAAGTCTTTGGCGTCGTTTTGCACCTGCTGCTTAATAGCGGCTGTCCACCCCGCCGGCTGCCACCCTTCCGGCGGATTCTGCATAAAAAAGCCCGCCCCTGCAGCGATGATCATATAGGCGATGCCCAGGCAGGCAAAAGTTTGCAGTACCCCAACGCTTTGGATCAGCCCTGTTGCAACCGGCGCCGTTATCAATGCCCCTGCTCCGAAACCGCCTACTGCAATGCCCGTCATCAAACCACGGCGGTCGGGAAACCACTTTACCAGCACTGAAATGGGAACGATATACGAAAAGCCAAGCCCGAGTCCGCCGATCACGCCATATGTCAGGTATAACCACCACAATCCGTGATATGAAAAGCTGGCAAGGAATACTCCCCCGCCATATAACACGCCACCCGCGATCGCGACGGCACGGGGGCCGATCTTTTTTAACCAAAGGCCGCCAAAGAACGCGGCAAAACCCAACGCCATAATGGCAATCGTAAAGGTAAGCGTGACCTCGGAGATCGACCATTTAAACTGCTTTGCAAGCGGCACCCGGAATACGCTCCAGGCATACACGGCTCCCAACGCCATTTGTAACAGGACCCCCGCAATGGCAATGCCCCAACGTTTAAAATTATTCATAATAGTTATTATAAATGCTTTCGACTGATTTTTCGTTTATTTTACTTTGAACTTCCAGTTCCCGCTCAACAGCCGGTTGGTGCTTTTTTATTTTTATCCTGATAAACTTAGACGCCGGCATATTGCTTTCGCCGACAACATTATTTATCGACATTAATACATTGGTTTCAGGGAAGTAGGTTACGGTATTGCGTTCAGGAATTGGATACGGAACCACTACAAATAACCGCGCTACGCGCTCTATGCCGTCGTCATAATTAAATAAGTCGACTTTTTCGCCTTCGGCATAACCGGCTTTATCCATATCCTTCCGGTTCATAAACACAACGCGCCGCTCATTCTTTATTCCGCGATAGCGGTCCTGCAGCCCATATATGGTAGTATTGAACTGGTCGTGTGTGCGGGTAGTTGCCATCATGTATTCATCATCGGCCAAAACATTTTTTGGTAATTTGGTAATGGTAAATGGCGCCTTATCGCCAAATTTCGCCGTAATGAACTTGCCTTCCCTGGCCCCGTTAGGCAAATAAAACCCGCTTTTCTCACGAACACGCGTATTGTAGTTTTCGAAGCCAGGAATACATTTTTCAATGATGTCCCTGATATCATCATAACTGTTCATATACCGCTTCCAGTCGACCACCGACCTGCTGCCTAAAGTGGCCATGGCCATCCGGCATACAATGTGCGTTTCATTGATTAGCTGATCAGAAACAGGTTTTAGAATACCTTTGGATGACTGCACCACACCCATTGAGTTTTCGGTGCTGATAAACTGCAGCTCGCCATTTACTACGTCTTTATCGCTCCTTGATAAGGTTGGCAATATTAAGGCCTCTTTTCCGTGTACCAGGTGACTGCGGTTAAGTTTAATTGAAACATGCACGCTAAGCCGCAACTTGCGCAATGCCTCGGCGGTGTAAGTGGTGTCCGGTGTGGCCGAAAGGAAGTTGCCGCCCATAGCAAAAAACACCTTTGCTTTCCCGGCGTGCATTGCTTTGATCGCATTTACCACATCATGGCCGTGTTCGCGCGGCGGTTCAAATCCGAAAACCTCTTTTATGCGGTCAAGCTGTTCCTGCGTAGGTTTTTCATTGATCATCATGGTGCGGTTACCCTGTACGTTGCTGTGCCCCCTAACCGGGCATACACCCGCACCGGGCTTGCCTATGCTGCCCTTCATCAGGCAGATGTTAACGATCTCGCGGATCATTTCCACGCCATTGGGCTGCTGTGTTAAACCCATGCCCCAGCAAAAAATAATGCGCTTATTATTTGCCAGCATATCGGCAGCGAGGCGGATATCTGCCGCCGGTAACCCCGCGTCACCGGCCAGTTCTTCTAACTTATAGTTTTTGAACTGTTCCGTAAATTCACTGTACCCGGCAGTATTTCCGGCAATAAAATCATTGTCCAGTACTTTGCCGGGTGATGTTTTTTCTGCTTCAAGCAGCAGCATTTCAAAGGCTTTCAACAAAGCCATATCGCCGTTTATTTTAACAGGAAGATAAAGGTCGGCCAGTTGTGTGCCGGTTCCTAAAATTCCGTTTACCTCCTGGGGATTCCTGAAAGCCATTAAACCTGCTTCGGGCAAAGGGTTGATGGCGATGATCTTTGCACCGTTCTTCTTTCCCTTCTCCAATGCCGACATCATACGCGGCGCATTGGTACCTGGGTTATGGCCAATGATCACAACCAGGTCGGTATCGTAAAAATCATTCAGCGTTACTGTTCCTTTGCCGATACCAATTACCGGCCTCAAAGCGGTGCCGGACGATTCGTGGCACATGTTTGAGCAATCGGGCATGTTATTGGTGCCAAACTCTTTTGCAAATAGCTGGTACAAAAACGAAGTTTCGTTACTGGTGCGGCCGGATGTGTAAAAAATAGCTTCATCCGGTGATTCCAGCGCGTTTAAATGCCCGGCAATTTTTGCAAAGGCATCGTCCCAACTGATCGGCTGGTAGTGTGTGCCGCCTGCCGGCAGATACATGGGCTCGGTTAGCCGCCCTTTTTTACCGATCTCGAAGTCGGTTAAATTAGCCAGGTCAGCTACGGAATGCTGCGCAAAAAACGCAGCCGTTACTTTTTTAGCGGTTGCTTCTTCAGCCAGCGCCTTTGCGCCATTCTCGCAATACTCGCCAATCGGCGAGCGGTCATCGTCCGGATCGGGCCAGGCGCAGCTGGAGCAATCAAAGCCGCCATGCTGGTTCATGGCAAATAAGGCCCGTGTCCCTCTGAATGGAATACCCTCTTCCATTACATCGCTCAAAGCCGCCACTACGGCCGGAACGCCGGCCGCCCACTTTTTTGGCCCGGTTGATTTTAAATTCAATAACTTTTCCGGGTTTTCCGCTGAAGGGATTTTTTTGTCGCTTGTCATAGGTAGATGACTTAGTCTTTTTGTAATGCCAATGGATTGGGATAATGATCGCTCTGATCTTCAACAACGTTATCCAGGCATGTAAAATCTTTTTCAACCAGCAGTTGCAGAGCACCGCATCTGGCTTCAAAACCGACCTTATCTGTATAGATCAGTTCGGCTGCCATTTGTTTCGGCATAAAAAGGGTTATGGTATTGCCCCATAGCCCCGCACTCAATGTTTCGGCTTCAATGGCCTTTAAAGCATAAATAAACGGTTGCTCTGCAAAACTGGTTTGTTCCTGTACGTAACCCTGGCTGGCCAGGTTCACAATATCGCTTTTGGTAAGGCGATACCGCAATGCGTTTCCTTTAATCCTGATTTTCATATCCCGGTAATAAAATACGTTCGTCCGCTGTATAAATATTGAAGCGCTGCTGGCGTAAAAAACCAACTAAGGTTATTCCAAATTCACCTGCCAGCTGCACCGCCAAACTGGATGGCGCGCCGATAGCGCCAATAATACTAATGCCTGCCATAGCTGCCTTATGTATCAGCTCAAAACTGGCCCTGCCGCTTAAAAACAGCACACCGTTT
>JAQBOH010000130.1 GCA_028288125.1 Mucilaginibacter sp. | reverse complement strand
CCTATCTTGTTGGGCGGCAGTTTGGCCGCATTAAGCTGTTTGAACGGCATTCGCCAAAAAAGACCTGGGAAGGGTTTATCGGAGGGGTACTCGTCAGCGCGGTAGTTGCGCTCGTTATCAGTTATTTTTTTAAGGAATTATTGTGGAACCAGTGGGTGTCTGTGGCCATCCTGGTTGGCGGTTTTGGTACACTTGGCGATCTCGTTGAGTCCATGTTTAAACGCAGCATTGATGTGAAGGACTCAGGAGAGATATTGCCTGGCCACGGCGGCCTGCTCGATCGCTTCGACGGGTTGTTGCTGGCCGCGCCGGTTGTATATACTTACCTGCACTTCATATTGTGATCAGAATTAGGATATTGAGGCCAATCCTGTTTAGTTAAGAATTATTATGTTTGGCCGGTTGCATAATTCGTTGAGATAGACAGGTAATGCAGTGTACCACCCGGCACACCTGGATACACCTGGATACAGGTGAACCCATTGGCAAATTACTGTCGCCATTTAACTAAACGACATTGATATCAGGGCAGGGGACCAGGATAAAAGGCAGCTCATTTATCGCTTTGTGCCAAAATATTAGGTTGAGATATTTTCTTTTTATGTATTTTTTCTCTGCCGGGACTATTTTTCTTGACTCTTGGTTCTTGACTCTTGATTCGCATTCATAACAAATTCGTAATTTTGTAAAAAGAATTGAATAATGACCATCCATAAAGAAGGGTATACATCCCTCGCACTTTGCATCCTGTTCATATTTATTGTGAATGCCGTGATCCAGTTTTATTTTCCGCAGGCATTCGCGCTCAAGTGGGTGGTCTATATTTTATCCTTCCTGCTTTTTGTTATCATTCTTCAATTTTTCCGCAGTCCGTCTATTTCGATCAGCACGGATGAAACACAGGTGCTTTGCCCCGCCGACGGCAAGGTGGTAGTGATTGAAGAAGCGGAAGAGACCGAATTTTTGAAAGATAAACGGATACAGGTATCGGTTTTTATGTCGCCCGTTAACGTTCACATTAACCGCAACCCTATTTCGGGGGTAGTAACCTATTTTAAATACAACCCGGGTAAATACCTGGTGGCCTGGCACCCCAAGTCGTCAACAGAAAATGAGCGTACCACCATCGTTATCGAGAACCACGCCGGGGTATCGGTACTGTTCAGGCAAATTGCCGGCGCGCTTGCCCGCCGCATTGTTTGGTATGTAAAAGAAGGCGATACCGTACAACAGGGCGAACAGTTCGGTTTCATTAAATTCGGTTCAAGGGTGGATGTGTTTTTGCCGCTGGGATCAGCTATTAAAGTGGCAATTGGCGAAACAGTAAAAGGCGGCCGCACCATATTGGCCGAACTGCCCGCCGTAGCCGGTGTTAAAGTGAAAGAGGCGGATACGGAAAAATCTATACCTGTTAAAACTGAAAAGGCGGTTAAAAAACCTGCATCGAACAAGGCTTAAGAACGCCATTTAATCTTTTAAGAAACGTCATGCCGAAATAAATTCGGCATGACGTTCTGTTATAAATCCGAAACGGCGTAGCCCTCTTGAACGCCGCTGAAATAAACAATAGTGAAAAATCGTAAATCCGAATTCTGAAATTAAATATGTATCGCCCTGTTCTCCGTAGCGGCCAGGCAGGCTTCACGCATAGCTTCGGTGTAGGTTGGGTGGGCATGGCTCATCCGTGAAATGTCTTCCGCCGCCGCGCGATATTCCATCGCAACAACCGCCTCGGCTATCATATCGGCCGCGCGGGGGCCAATCATGTGTACGCCTAATATTTCATCGGTGGCGGCATCAGCCAGTACTTTTACAAACCCGTCAAGGTCGCCGCTGGCGCGTGCCCGTCCGCTGGCTTTGAAAGGGAAGGAGCCTGTTTTATATTTTACGCCTTTTTCCTTCAGTTGCTCTTCGGTTTGCCCTACCGCTGCAACTTCCGGCCAGGTATAAACCACGCCCGGTATCAAATTATAATCGATATGCGGTTTTTGGCCGGCGATAATTTCAGCTACAAGCGTGCCTTCATCTTCTGCTTTATGGGCCAGCATGGCGCCCTTGATCACATCGCCTATGGCGTAAACGCCTTTAATGCTTGTTTCCAGGTGTTCGTCAACGGTTATTTTGCGGCCGCGTTCTTCAACGGTAAGGCCAATTTTATCCAATCCCAGATTATCCGTATACGCGATCCGGCCAACGGCAACCAGGCAATAGTCGCCTTTCAGCTCTTTCTTTTCTCCTTTCGGGTCGTCGAAGGTAACCGTCACTTCTTTGCCTTTAACGGTGGCGCCGGTAACCTTGTGCCCCAGGTAAAATTCCATGCCTAGTTTTTGTAGTACCTTTTGCAGCTCGCGGCCCAGGCTTTTATCCATGGTTGGGATAATGGAATCCATAAACTCGATCACTGACACCTTTGAACCCAGTCGCGCATATACCGAGCCCAGCTCCAAACCGATAACCCCGCCGCCTATCAGCACCAGGTGTTTTGGTATTTCGGTAAGAGTTAACGCTTCAGTTGAGGTAATGATCCGTTTTTTATCGATTTTTAAAAATGGCAGAGCCGATGGCTTTGAACCGGTGGCGATGATGATGTTTTTGCCTGTGATCTCGGATAATGTACCGTCGGCAGTTTTTATCGTAATGGTATTTTTATCTTTAAATGAACCCAGGCCATAATAGGTGTCGATCTTATTTTTCTTCATCAGGAAGGCGATACCGCTGGTATTGGCGGCTACTACTTCCTGCTTGCGTTTGATCATCTGACCAAAATCAACCGTTAAATTATCCAGCTTAATGCCATGCGCGCCAAAGGCGTGCGCGGCGTTGTGGTAATGTTCGGATGAATCGAGCAGCGCCTTTGAGGGGATACAGCCCACGTTAAGACAGGTGCCGCCCAAAGTGGCGTATTTTTCAATGATCGCCGTTTTTAAACCCAGCTGGGCACAGCGTATAGCAGCCACATAGCCGCCAGGGCCCGAACCGATAACGATAACATCATATTGCATAGTACAAAATTATTAGCGGGCAAAGTTAAGGATTATTAGAAAGGCGAAGAAACGGTTTGGGCTTTTACGCGAATTAAGAGTCAAGATATTAGGGCCAAGAATCAAGATAGAAGGAAAAAATCAGTTCGGCTCTTGACTCTTTTAGTCTTGCTTCTCCCTTCTTGATTCTTGATTCTTGGTTCTTGACTCTTGATTCGGTTTCAATTGCACGGCCTCCCGTTTTCCTTTGGCATTAACACATTAACTATTAAATATAGCCCAGGCCGGGCCCAGTTGCTTTTTTGGCCGGTACCTGTTTGTGTGTTAGCTGGTAAAGAACAAGCCATTTGCGGGGAAAAATGGGGAATATTATGTACGATAATTATTATCCTATTATATAAAATAATACGAAAAAAGGCATAATTAAATTTCTACAAATAGAATAATTTTAATTAATAGTATAAAACACACAAGGTATATCTCATAAAAACTGATAACAGAGGTAATTTCCTTAAACCCGGCCGGCTGCGGTACAATACTTGCCTAATGCCTGATACGAATTTAAACTATTGATTATCGCCCTAAGGATGATCACCGGTAAAATAAAAAAGGAATTATCCTCATGAAAACACGTTTACTCTCTATATTTATCTTTTGCGGCTTTTTAATGGCTGCAGGCAATGCGTTTGGTGCTGCCCCAATTATAACTTATACGCCGGCAGTAAATGCATTTACATGTAATACGGCTATCACTTCGTTAACCCCAACTAATACAGGCGGCACTGTAACCGCAACCGGGTATTCAATCAGTCCGGCGCTGCCTACCGGTTTGGCAATTAGTTCGTCTACCGGTGTGATATCAGGGACGCCAACCGTGCTATCCCCCGTTACTATTTATACTGTTACGGCCGTTGGTACCAGCGGTGGAAATGGTACTTTTGCTATTACTATCTCTGTCCCAGATGATTGGATCGGTTCTACCGGAGGAAATGCTATAAAGTGGGCAACTGCCTCGAATTGGAAAGGGGGAGTTCCTACTTCAACTACTGATGTTCGAATTGGCGCCATTGCATTGAGTTCCCAGCCTACGCTCATCACAGCAGCGACGGTAGTTAATTCAATAACGTTTGGCTCGACAGCTGCCTCTACGTTAACTGTAGCAACAGGCGGCGCATTAACGCTTACCAATGGGATTACCATCAACGGGGGCGCCACGTCAAATATAACAGGAACCGGTGGAACAATTAGCACAGGATCACTAGCTTTCGCTTCCGGGTCAGCCTCCTCATTAACATTAACGAACATTGCCTTGCCTATAAGCGGTGATCTCACAATAAATGGCAGCGCTTCAGCAACTATCATAAAATCGGGAACAGGCACCATAACCGCCGGCACAACAACATTTACTACGGGTACATCGTCCTTAGCATTAACAGGTATTGCATTGCCCATTGCGAGTGCACTTACTGTTAATGGGGGTGCTTTAGCTACAGTAAGCGGTACCGGGACCATAACAGCCAATTCGGCTACGTTTGCGTCAGGTGCAATATCATCGCTAAGTTTAACTACTGGCGCTGGGGCGTTTACTGTTACCAATGCCCTTACTGCAAGTACGGGCGCCAGTGCAACATTATCCATAGGCGCGGCACTTACGCCTACAGCCGGCTCACTGGCGTTGAATGGCGGCGCTGCCTTAACGTTATCCGGAACCGGAAGCTTAACTGCTGGTTCGGCTACTTTAGGGGCAGGCACGGCATCAACTTTAACACTTTCAGGCGGCGCGTTTCACATTACCAATGCGCTTACGGTTAGTGCAGGCGTTACTTCAACTTTTACCGGGTCAGCCGCTGTAACAGCGGGCTCCGCCACATTCACTTCGGGTACCGCCTCAACGTTAACTTTAACAGGCGTACCTTTTACGGTTACCAATGCCCTTACTGCTCCAACGGGGTGTATCGGTACATTGTCCATAGGCACTGGTCTTACGCCGTCGGCCGGCTCACTGGCGTTAAATGGCGGAGGTGCGTTAACGCTTTCCGGAGTAGGAAGCTTAACTGCTGGTTCGGCTACTTTAGGGGCAGGCACGGCATCAACTTTAACACTTTCAGGCGGGGCATTCAATATTACCAATGCGCTTACTGTTAGCGCCGGTGTTACTTCTACTTTTACAGGAACGGGAAGTGTAACAGCAGGTTCCGCGACATTTACATCGGGCACAGCTTCAACATTAACTTTAACGGGCGTGCCTTTTACGGTTACCAATGCCCTTACTGCTCCAACGGGTTGTGCAGGCACATTATCAATAGGAACGGGCCTTACACCAACAGCGGGTTCTCTCGCAATTAACAGCGGTTCCGCATTAACATTAACGGGGGCGGGAAGCTTGACAGCAGGTTCAGCTACATTTGCATCGGGAACGGCTTCTACTTTAACAATATCGGGTGGCGCCTTAACAGTTACCAACGCGCTCACTATTAGCGCAGGCGCGACGTCAACTATTACCGGCACCGGACCGATAACCGCGGGTTCAGCCACATTTGGTACAGGAACCGCAGCCTCGTTAACTTTAACAGGAGTTCCTTTAACTGTTTCCAACGCACTTTCAATAGTCGCCGGCGCTTCGGCTACATTGGCCGGTACGGGCAGTGTGAGTACACATTCATTAACGTTTGCGGGTGCATCGGCCGCTTTAACCGTTACCAGTCCGCTTATAGTAACCACTACCAACGACTTTACGGTAAACACAGGCGCCACAGCGTCAATTGCCGGCACCGGGAACGTAAATATCTCACCATTGGCTACCTTAAATGTTGTCACTACAGGTGTACTGACGACTACAATGACGGGTAAATTAACGTTAAAATCGGATGCTACGGGCTCGGCTTCGGTAGGCCAGATACTGTCCACTTCCATTACCGGTGCCAGTGCGGATTCAATCCACGTAGAGCGTTTTATAACCGGCGGCACGGGCCACAGGGGATATTACCTGATGTCATCGCCCGTACACGTTGTCCCTCTCGCAAATTCAAATGTGGTTTATGACCTGCATTACCTGGAATATGGGGGTATGTACCTAACCGGCACAACAGGGTTTGATAAAGGCGGGGCTTCGTCCATTTATTTATACCGGGAAGACCGGACCCCAAGCAACGCCTCATTTACAGGCGGTAATTTTTGGGGTATCACCAAGTTCAATAATGCCAATGTGTACGATTATAACCTGAACGGTACCAGCACCATCTATAATATGCCCGTGGGCAGCGGTTTTATGGTTTTTTTCAGGGGAGCCAGGAGCGCCACTTCGGTCACTGTTGAAACATATACGACATATCTTGCGGCGCCTACGGTAACCTTAACCGCGGCCGGGATCTTAAATGCCGGTCAAATCGTATTTCACGACTGGTACAAACCCAGTTCCGCCAATTTGGGATGGTCAAGCGGATCTACAGCTTCGGGGTTTAACCTGGCAGGTAATCCGTACGCGAGTTCAATTGACTGGGACACCTATACCAATACAAATAATGGCACAGGTATTTATGCCAGCGCAAATGTGAGCAATACAGTTTACGAGTATAATATCTTAACCCATAACTATGACACTTACCAAAAAGGAACCGGTGGCAACGGCGCCCATACCGGTAACGCAACACATGTTATAGTAAGCGGCCAGGGATTTTATGTACAGGCCTCGGTCGACTCAACCGAACAGTTGATCTTCAACGAATCGGCCAAGATCACCACGCAAAACATCGGTGCAAACCTTTTTATGTCAACCCGGGCCAATATGGCGCAACTAGCGGGTCCGGCGGTGGAACCGCACCTGAACTTGAAACTTGCGAAAGATTCCGTTAATACATGCGAGATTTACGTCGGTTTAAATTCTGCTGCAAGTACTAAAAGCGTTTTTAATGAAGATGCCCCTTACAGAGTAGGTGCGGGCCTGGTAGCATTAACCAGTTTGTCAAGCGATAATATTCCCCTGACCATTAATAAGATGCCATTGCCGGCACTGAAGGGCGATACTGTTTCAATAAGTGTTGCAGTTAACGCCAGCGGGACCTATACTTTAAATGCGTCGGAGGTAAATTCGATGCCTGCTATTTATCAGGTGTGGTTAATGGATGCTTTTACAAAAGATTCGCTGGACATGCGCCAAAACCCGATATATACTTTTAATGTGAATTTAGGAGATGGTACCACTTTTGGTTCCGGTCGTTTTAAGCTGGTTATACGTCAAAACCCGGCTTTGGCCATGCATTTATTAAGCTTTACAGGAACTAAAGCGATAACCGGCGCGCAAATTAGCTGGACAACCGAAAACGAACAGGATTATACCAATTTTACTGTTGAAAGAAGCACCGATAAGGGTGTAACCTTTTCTGCGTTGGCCGGCTTCGCTTCAAGCAGCCAGGGAACTTATAGCTTCCTGGATACAAACCCATTATTGGGAACGGACATGTACCGGTTAAAGATCGTGGATCTTAACGGCACGGTTACTTACTCTAATATGGTTTCACTGACCTATACCCAACCGGCGGCTGTCGCTTATAACCCGATAAAGGTTTACCCCAACCCGGTAGCAAGCACATTGAATTTGATGATAACTACCGGCAGTTCAACAACACCGGTTAAAGGAACTGAAACAGTTGACATAATTTCTTCCGGAGGTGTTGCGCAGGTTCCTCAACTTGATGAGTACAGCATTACCATTGTAAATAATTCGGGTGCGGTTCTAAAAAAGGCAGTTTCAAATCAAGCCACTTGGCAAACCGATGTAAGCAACTTTATGCCCGGATCATACGTTATACAGGTAATCAGTAAGAACGGTAAGGGTGTAACAGGCCAATGTGTATTTATTAAACTATAGTAAGGCTGGCGTATAGCATACTCTTTCGTTATGCTGGTAAACTCCTGATTTTCTATAGAGGCGGCGGCTATGGCTGCAATTCCGGAGGCGCCAGGTAGTTTTAACCCACGGCATATTCAGTTATTGAAAGTGCATGTAACCATAAAAAAAGTTTGCAGGAATGTGTAAATTTGCCGGGTACAAATATAAATAAGGATGAAAATAAAGATATTTTGCGGGGCATTCTTTTTATTTATGCTGAATGTTGTAGTTGGTTTTGCCCAGGCCGGCGGCCCTTGTGGCCTCACGGATGATGATGGCAACTGCCCGCTTGATACATGGGTAGTTGTTTTAGCAATTATAGGAGTGGTTTTTGGCGCGGTACACTTGTATCGCAAGGGAGAACATAAGCCGTTTGAACTATAGAAGTTTTAGCGAGAGGGGTAAGAACCTTCTTAAAATGAATATATAAAAAGGGTCAATTGAAATTTCAATTGACCCTTTTTATTAAGAACGTAACGCGGCAGCTGTTAGCGTACTAATACGAACGCCTCATCTGACCTGGGGTTAACTGTAGCTGGGCGAGTACGCCATCCACTACTTTTGGCAGATCGTCGATGTTTTTTTGCTGGTTCTTATGTACCTCGCCTACGCCAAATCCGCGCCAAACAATGCGGCGGGTATGGGTATCAATCAGGTCAATGATGATGGTGCCTTCTTTATAGTGTTCCTTTTCGGCATATGTGAGGCCACCGTAATACGCGAACGGCGCACCATACGCGTAATAATATGGCCTGTACCCCCATCCCCAGCCATAACCCCAGCCCGGGTAAAAACCGCCATAAAATCCACCATAATAATTGGGGGAATAATAGTTGGTTCGCGAGCCTCTTTCAACAGTCCGTGTATAGGTAACAACCAGATCGGGATTGCGCTGACTAAGCCTCAGCCCTTTGGCAACAAGCGTGTTTGTTGCCGCGTCCTTTATTTTGGCATCGGCCAAATCATTGTTCATTTTTGAATTCCCGCTATTTTCGGCAGGCATCCAGGCGAAAGTGTGGTAATTGCTTAAATTGGTTTTATTGATAGCGGCAGTATAATAATCATAGCTTGTACAAGCCGACAGGCCAGACAGTACGAGCGCTGTCAGGGCTAAATAAATTGATCTTTTCATGATGTTAAACAATTGTATCAGTTAGACAAACCATCGGATTAAAGGTTTAATTGCTAAATGTAAATATTTTACGACAAATACTTGCCTACTATAGGCATGCGCCTGCCCATTCCGAAAGCTTTTGGCGATACCCTCAGGATCGGTGGGGTTTGATACCTTTTATGCTCGGCCAGGTTCACCAGCCTGATCACCCTGCGGACAGTTTTTTCATCGTACCCCATTTTTATAATTTCGGCCGATGAACACCGGTGCTCCACATACTCGGCTATTATCTTATCGAGTATATCATATTCGGGTAACGAATCAGTATCTTTCTGATCCGGCCTTAACTCTGCCGAGGGCGGTTTAATAATAGAGTTTTCCGGTATAATTTCCCGCTCGCGGTTAATATGGCGGGCCAGTTCAAAAACCTGGGTTTTATAGACATCGCCGATAACGGAAATACCGCCGCACATATCGCCGTATAAGGTTCCGTAACCAACTGCGGCTTCGCTTTTATTGGATGTATTGAGTAATATATAGCCAAACTTATTACACATGGCCATTAACAGCACCGCCCGGCTGCGCGATTGAATGTTTTCTTCGGCGATATTAAAGGGCAGGTCTTTAAACTGTGGTTTCAATGTTGTTTCAAACGCCTCGGTGATATCCTTAATGGCAATGGTTTCGTGCAGGCATCCCAGGTTTTTCACAAGGTCTTCAGCATCTTTAATGGAATGGTCGCTCGAGAAACGCGAGGGCAATAATACTGCCATTACGTTTTTAGGCCCCAACGCTTCAACGGCTAGCGCGCATACTACTGCCGAGTCGATACCGCCCGATAGACCAAGTATGGCTTGTTTAAAGCCCGACTTATAAAAATAATCCCTTATCCCTAAAATTATACCCTGGTGTATTTGCTCGATATCGCTCTGCCGCTCAGCCTTAAGGGTCGATTGATGGTTAAATGTAATGTTTGAATTTTTATCCAGCTCGTAATAAGCAACCTGCTCCTCAAAATAAGGCAGCTCATCGATCAGTTTGCCGGTGTTATCAAAAACCAGTGAGCCGCCATCAAAAATAAGTTCGGTTTGCGCGCCAACGTGGTTTACATACAACAGTGGCAGATGATATCGTTTGGCGTTGTCGCTCAGGATAGCTATACGCTCTTCGTCGTGGTTGTAGGCAAAGGGCGAGGCCGCAATATTGATCATTACATCCGGCTGCTGCTGTATCAATATATCCATTGGCCGCGTTATATACAACGGGTTTTCGATGGTGTTCCACAAGTCTTCGCAAATGGTTAGCGCTATGCGGTGGCCTTTAAATTCGATGCAATTAAACTCGGTAGCGGGTTCAAAATAACGGTATTCGTCAAATATGTCATAGTTGGGTAGCAATGCCTTGTTGGCAATAGCTTTAACCTTTCCGCCTTCAATAAAATAGGCGGAGTTATTGAGCTCTTTTCCTTCCGGGCGATGGTTTGGCGTTGGGAGCCCGATGATGCAGGCAATATCCTTGCACTCTGCGGCTATTTTTTGGGCCGATGATTCGCACAGTTCAATAAATTCGCTGAATTCCAAAAAATCCCGCGATGGATAACCGCAAATACATAATTCTGAAAAAACGACAAGGTCGGCGCCATTGCCACGCGCTTTTTTAATATGATCAATAATTTTAGCCGTGTTCGATTCAAAATTTCCGACATGGTAGTTAAGCTGGGCCAATGCGATCTTCATTATGTATTTGGGTTTTATTGGTACCTAAAGAAACGGTTTAAATAAGCGTTTAGGTGTATGCAAATAAAAATTAAATTTGCCATATGATCGTAACGACCAATCCCGGCAAAACAAAGCAAATTTATTTATTTTTTTTCATCAGTCTGTTATTATGCGCCTGCGGGCGGCATAAAAAGGTTGATGTAAGCAATATCGCGGTTGAGATAAAAATAGAGCGTTTTGATAGGGACTTTGACGCCATGCGCACAAAACCCATGGCGCGGCAGGCGGCTTACCTTCAAAAAAAGTATGGCGTTTTTTATCTTGATTTTATTGCGCTGATTTTGCAAAACCAAGACATCAGCATACAGGACACCAATTATTTTAAACAGCTGCGGCAGGTTTTTGCCAACCAGGATTACCAATATTTAAAGCACGATGTGGATTCGGTTTTTCCTAACATGGATAAGCAGAACGCGGAACTAACCGATGCCTTCAGGCATGTCAAATATTTTTTTCCGAAAATGCGGCTGCCAAAGGTGTATGGTTTTTTCTCCGGCTTCGAGGCGCAAACTACTATCGGGAACGGATATGTCGGCATTGGGCTCGACCTGTTTCTGGGCGGCAATTCGAGGTTTTACCCGGCATTAACCAATGCCTATCCGCATTATTTATCCCAGTTTTTTAACCCGCAGAACATCACCCCGAGGGTTATTGAAGGTTTTGTCCGCGAGGATATGTTTCCCGAAAGCGACAGCAGTAAAACCTTGCTTTCGAAGATGATCTATAACGGGAAGATCATGTATTTAATGGACCAAGTAATACCCGATGTGCCGGATTCGGCCAAAATAGGTTACACATCGGCCCAAATCAAATGGTGCGATGATTACCAGTCGGATATATGGGCGTTTTTTTTAAATGAGAATTTATTGTATGAAGCTGATTATCTTAAAATTCAGAAATATTTGACAGAAGCGCCATTTAACCCGGGCCTGGGCGAAAAAAATGAGTCGGCGCCAATGTTGGCGATATGGACGGGCTGGCAAATTGTAAAAGCGTATATGGATAAGCATCCCGAAGTTACCCTGCCTAAACTGATGGCCATGGCAGATGCCCAAAAAATATTAAATGATTCGAAGTACCGGCCGAGGAATGGAGGGTGATTTTTAAGTCCTAAGTCGGTAGCCTTAAGTCTTCAGTCGGACAGCAGTATTACGATAATCCTAAGTCAGGTATCTTAAGTCTTGAGCTGGTATTAACATCAAGCTAAAAGATTTAGTTGACTTAAGACTCAGGACTACAGACTCAAGACTTTATTTAAGGATGGCAAACACAGCTTTCAGCGCGATAGCCACCCCGATGATTAGGATAATATTAGCTACCAGCGAGCTGTGATGAAAATCGGCAAAACGCAGATATACACCCACAATACCTATAACTATGGCAATTACTAATAATATATAGTGACGTTCGTCGTTAGCTTCCTCGGTCTTGTTCATTGTATTGTCAATTAAGTGTGCGCAAAAATATAAATGTTTACGGAATTTATAAATTGTTTTTTAATTGGTTAATGCGTGATTAAAAATCGTAAACCTTTGAACAGCCTAAACCTTAGCCCATCTGCAAGCTTTTTTTATTCCTATAATAGTTTACGATCATCCATATACCAATCCCTGCCAATATAAATACCCACAGATTGGTTATGGCGATAATAACATCCACAAATACCTGCCAGCCTTTTTCAATAGCCATACCAAAACGATTGAGAAACGGAAGATTATAAGCTGATGGATCGTCGTTGGCAATAATTTCCCTGTTAATCGTGTTGCTCTGGTAAAAACTTAAATTAACCACACTGTTCCTGACTGCATCATCAATTCCTCGGTTATTGATCTGCTGGTCAACCATATCATCTTTTAAAAGCAAAACGTTCGCCGGATTTTTTATGACGATTTCCCCTTTTTTTTGCTGGCTAACCAGTTCGGCGCGACTTTTAAGTTTAAGCTGTGCCGAAAGGTAATCAAGGGACTTGTCAGTTATATCCATGCTTCGGTTGTTAACATAAATGCCGAGGCGGCTTACTTGGTTCATAAAATCATCTACCCTTTCAGATGGTATTTTAACAGTTATATCGGCAGTGGTATTAAACGAGATAACCCTCATTACCGAATCATTACTAATATGTATATCCTGGCTGCGATCAGGAGTTGAACCCATTTGGCGATGACTTACTGCTCCATGATAGGAGATTGTAAGTGCAGCAATTTTCTCACTTGTTTGCTGAACGTTTTTTACTTTAAAACGCATGCCGGCAGTTTTTATAAGTTTGGGCTGAGATACAGAAGTTGAATCTACTCTTACCGTATCAGCACTGCTGCTATTATTGGCCAACTCGTAACCTGCTTTATTTTTGCATGCACAAAGCAGCCCCAGCCCCGCTATCAGCGGGATGAATAATTTAGTTTTCATATAATTTGATTGGTTTTGATATTAATACTCCGTATTGAAGAAAGGTAACCTCCGCGGTACTGTTTGTCAATCAAATTGTTACATGCAAAGCAACATTGATGCATACGTCCTAACCACTAACCTCCAATCTCCAACCCTCAGTCCCCGATATGTAACATATTGGTTATACAGGATTAAATAATATTACTATTTATACTTTTAGTAGCTTAATAATTAAAACTAAAAAATGAAAAAATTTTTACTTCCCATTTTTTTGATCTCGATGGCCTCGGGGGTATTGGCCCAGGGCAGGCAGGGCGCCGACTCAACCGCGCGCAGACCAGGACTACCCGGCACAGGCGCGCAGCGGGCACAGCCCAGGCCTTATAAATCTGTTATTACCGACAAGGCATTTACCCGCACCGGTTTATTTAAAGTACACCGGGTTGACGACCATTATTTTTTTGAGATCCCCGACAGTTTACTTGGCCGCGAAATATTGGTGGTAGCGCGCATTGCCAAAGCAGGCGCCGAAGTACGCTCGGCAGATGGTTATGCCGGCGACCAGATAGGCAGCACGGTGATCCGTTTTGAAAAGGGGCCCGCCAACCGTATCTTTTTAAGGAAGATATCTTATAATACATATAGTCCCGATAGTACCAAGGCGATGTACCAGGCAGTGCAGCGCTCAAACATCCAGGCGATTGCCGCGGCGTTTAATATTGCGGCCTATTCTCCCGACAAAGACGCGAGCGTTATTGATGTTACCGACTATATAAATAGCGATAGCGAAATATTCTTCTTCGGATCGCCGTTTGCTAAACAGCGCTGGCGGATGGGTAACCTTTTTGCCGACAGGAGCTATATCGACAATATACGCAGCTTTAAAACTAACATCGAAATCGCCACAGTAAAAACATATGCGCAAACCGCCGCCCAACAGGCCGGTGGCCGAGGCGGCGCGCCGGCGCCGGCAACAGGCGGCGGCAACGCGTCAACCGGAGCAGTCACAGTTGAGCTGAATACCTCGATGGTGATATTGCCAAAAGTGCCGATGCAGCCGCGCTACTTCGACCCGCGTGTTGGATACTTTACTGTCGGTTACACCGATTTTGACGCCAATCCGCAGGGTATTAAGGATATCCAGATGATTGCCCGCTGGCGGCTGGAACCAAAGCCCGGAGATATGGCCAAATACAAACGCGGCGAACTGGTAGAACCCCGGAAACAAATAGTTTATTACATCGACCCTGCTACACCTAAGAAATGGGTTCCCTACCTGATAGCCGGCGTTGAAGACTGGCAAAAAGCGTTCGAGGCGGCAGGCTTCAAAAACGCCATCGTTGCCCGCGTGGCGCCCACGGCCAAACAGGATTCGACCTGGAGCCTGGACGACGCGGCACATTCTGCCATCGTTTATAAACCATCGGAAACAGAAAACGCCAGCGGCCCCCACGTATCCGATCCGCGAAGCGGCGAGATACTGGAAACCCATATCAACTGGTACCATAACGTAATGAAACTGGTACACGACTGGTATATGATACAAACCGCGGCCGTTGACCCGCGTGCCCGTAAAATGCAGTTTGACGATAAACTGATGGGCGACCTCATCCGCTTTGTATCATCGCATGAGGTTGGCCACACGCTGGGCCTGCGACATAACTACGGCTCAAGTTCGTCCGTACCGGTTGAGAAGCTGCGCGATAAAGCGTTTGTTGAAGCCAATGGACACACACCATCCATCATGGACTATGCACGCTTTAACTATGTTGCCCAGCCCGAGGATAATATCAGTTCAAAAGGCCTTTACCCGCGTATCGGCGATTATGATAAATGGGCGATTGAATGGGGCTATAAAGTTTTGCCGGATGTGAAAAGCGCGGAAGCCGAAGTGCCTGTTCTGAACAAAATGGCGGTTGAACGCTTAAAGAATCGCCGCTTATGGTTCGGTACTGAAACCAACCCCGATGACCCGCATTCGCAAAACGAAGATTTGGGCGACAACGCGATGAAGGCCAGCGACTATGGTATCAAAAATTTGAAACGCATACTTGTGAAACTGCCTGAATGGACACGCGAAGAAAACAAAGGTTACGAAGACCTGGATAATATGTATAACCAGCTTACAACCCAGTTTAACCGTTATATGGGCCATGTAGCTAAAAACATAGGCGGCATTTATGAAAACCCTAAGACTGTTGAAGAGGCAGGTGTAATATATGAATATACACCTGCTGCCACCCAGCGCGAGGCTATGGAATTTTTGAACCGCCAATTATTTACCACCCCTAAATGGCTGCTTGACCAAAACATATTGGCTGATATCGGCGAAACACCCGTACAGGTTGTTTACCGCAGCCAGGATGTCGTTTTGAACCGTTTAATAACAGCGCATACCTTAAATAAGCTTTTAGCCGGCGAAGCTGCCAACGGCACATCAGCTTATAAGATAACCGACTTTTTTGGCGACATGCAAAACGACATATTCACCGAGGTGAAAAATAGCCAGGCCATTGATGTTTACCGGCGTAACCTGCAAAAGCTATACGTTGAGAAGCTGATCGCATTGATCAAGCCTAAACCGGTTGAAAATGTAGTGGTTGTTGCAGCAGGCGGAAGAAGAGGCGGGGGTCAGCCGCGTGAGTTGGACGAGACCGATGCGGTTTCCGTTGCCCGGGCACAACTACGCATCATTAACAATATGATCAAAACAGCGATGCCAAATACAGTTGACTCTATGAGCAGCTATCATTTGCAAGACCTGTCTGACAGGATAAACGAAGCGTTAAATCCAAAAGGATAGTTAAATTTCCCGCTGTAAAAATCAAATCCCTTAACGTAATGGTTAAGGGATTTTTTATTTAGGAACTTGCGCGATTAAAATAGGTGTGCCTGACGGTTATTCAACAGCAGAACCCAGCATATGCAACTAAATACCGGACTGGTATTTTATCACAAAAAATAAAAACAAAAAAGTATTTTTTTCACTTACCATTATTTAATCTATACGCTCATCATCCTGTAAGTAAAGAAGTTTTTACAAAAATAAAAAAGCCTTAATTATTGATTTAAAGCGGTTTATTGAATAATTTAGAACGGTTATAAATTAGGAATTACTGTCATTTATTTGTCAGTGATACTGTAATAAATTTTACTTTTGTGGCTGAAAAATTCGGAATGAGGATACATCCCGGCTTGAATAAAAATCGTTATTTAAAAAATTATTTAGCATAAATACACTTTATGAGGCGTATCTCATTCAATCTCAAACAATACTCAAGATCGGTTTTGCTGATTGCCTGTCTGGCTTTTTTGGGGTTCTCTGCTTCCGCGCAAGGCGATGCCGCTAAAGGCGAGGCACTTTTTAAAGCCAAATGTACTGCCTGCCATCAAATAGATAAACAGGTAGTCGGCCCGGCTTTAGGTCCGCAGATGACATCAGAAACTGATGACAAATTCCTGGTGAAATGGATCGAGAACAACCAGGCGCTTATTGCAGCTAAGGATCCAAAAGCGGTTGCCATTTATGCACAGTTCAACCAGTCGAACATGACTGTTTTCCCGGAGATTACCGACGCTGACGCAACTAATATTATTGCCTATGCGCGGACACAATGGAAAACAGATCAGGCCGCGGCAGCTAAAGTTCCCGTTAACGCTGCTCCCGTTGAAACCGGCCCGGGCAGCCTGGTGATTTTTGCGCTGATTGGTGTGATCATTTTAGCATTTATTATTATACTGGTACTAAACAAAGTTATCTCGACATTGGAGCGCCTGCTGTTAAAAAACCAGGGCTTGTATGTTGAAGAGGTTGAAGTTGAAAAAGCACCGGTTGATCGTTACGCTGCGCTTAAGAAGCTGGCAAAAAATAAAAAGCTGGTGTTCTTTGTACTGATATGCGGTACCGTTGCCATGGGAAGCTGGACATGGGTTACTTTATGGAACACCAACGTGCATACAGACTACCAGCCGGTACAGCCTATTAAATTCCCGCACGACCTGCATGCAGGCACAATGAAAATTGATTGCCAGTATTGCCACTCGGGCGCATACAAATCAAAAAACGCTTCTATCCCGTCGTTAAACGTGTGTATGAACTGCCACAAGGTTGTTAAAACCGAATCACCAGAGATACATAAGATATATGACGCTTTGGGATATGATCCGGCAACAACAAAATACGATAGCACCAAAGCCAGGCCAATGCAGTGGGTACGTATCCATAACCTGCCCGATTTGGCTTACTTCAACCACTCGCAGCACGTAAAAGTTGCCGGTTTGAAATGCCAGACCTGCCACGGCCCTGTTGAAACCATGAAAGAGGTTTACCAATATTCGCCGCTGACCATGAAATGGTGTATACAATGCCACAAGCGTACCGATGTGAACATGAAAGGTAACGCTTATTACGAAAACATGATACAGGTGCACGACTTAATTAAACGCGGTCAGAAAGTTACCGCTGCTGCAATGGGCGGTATTGAGTGTGGCAAATGCCATTATTAACTAGTTGAAGGTTGTAGGTTATAAGTTGAAAGAACATATAAACCACATACAACCCGCAACTCACAACTTACAACAAAATACAACAGTTTATATAGCTTAAATGGATAGCAATAAAAAATACTGGAAAGGTTTAGAAGAGCTGAACAAAACCCCGGAATTTGTTGAAAAAAACAAACACGAATTTGCGGAGCCCATTCCTATTGAAGATGTATTGACCGGCGGCGGCCTTGCAGGCGCTACCCCGCGCCGCGACTTTTTGAAGGCCCTGGGCTTTGGCGTGGGAGCGGTTACACTGGCTGCCTGCCAAAAAGTGCCTGTTCATAAATCCATACCTTATTTAATAAAGCCGGAAGAAATTACACCGGGTATAGCCAACTACTATACCTCAACTTATGAAGGCCATGCCATACTGGTGAAGACCCGCGAAGGCCGCCCGATTAAAATTGAGGGTAACCCGAACGACCTGTTATCAAAAGGCGGCGTAAGCGCGCAGGCACAGGCATCGGTGCTTGACCTTTACGATTCGAACCGGTTGAAAAGCCCTGTGCGGGATAACACCGAGTATGGCTGGAGCCAGACCGATAATTTTGTTAAGAAAGAACTTACTGCGATTAAGGCAGGCGGTAAAAAAATACGCATTGTATCATCAACTATCAGCAGCCCTTCAACTTTGGCTGTTATTGCTGATTTTATCGCGCAATACCCTAATACCAAACATGTTGTTTATGATGCCGTATCATATACCGGTATCATCCAGGCTAACCAGAATAGCTTTGGTAAAGCCGTATTGCCGCACTACCGTTTTGATAAAGCGGACGTTATAGTAAGCTTTGGCGCTGATTTCCTGGGTACCTGGATCTCACCGGCCGAATTTATCAGGCAGTACGTACAAAACCGGAATAACAAATCGTTGGAAGCTAAAAAGATGTCGCGCCACATCCAGTTTGAAACAGGGATGAGCGTAACAGGTACCAATGCCGACGTGCGCATGCCGATCAAACCTTCGGAAGAAGGAATTGCGTTGGTTAACTTATATAATGCCATCTCGGGTACAACGCTGCCAGGGTCAAAAAAATTAAATAACTCAAACGCTGACAAGGCCATAACTATAGTAGCTAAGGAATTGCTTGCCGCCAAAGGCAAAGCATTGGTTGTTGCAGGCTCAAATGATGTAGCTACTCAAATACTAGTCAACTCGATCAACTCGCTGTTGGGCAGCTACGGCACTACCATTGATCTGGATGGTGCATCGCGCCAGTACGCAGGCAATGATGCCGGCCTGGTTGAAGTGATCAGCGAAATGAACAGGGGCGAGGTTGACGCGGTATTTTTCCTGAATGCAAACCCTGTTTATGATTATTACAAAAGCAAGGATGTAGCTGATGGATTAAAGAAGGTACGTTTGAAAATATCCTTTGCTACTTATGCTGATGAAACCGCTTCGCTTTGTAACATCATTGCGCCAAATCATTATTACCTCGAATCATGGGGTGATGACAATGCGATCGAAGGTTATTATACTATACAGCAGCCAGCTATTAACCCTGTATATGATACCCGCCAGGCTGAGCAAAGCCTGCTGTTATGGTCGGATAATCCTGTAAAAGAATACTACACTTACGTAAGGAATAACTGGGATAAAAACCTGATGGCAAAAGGCGGTTTATCCGGGCAAAAAGGCTGGGAAACGTTATTGCAAACAGGCTTTGTTAAAGAAGCTGAAAAACCTGCGGGAACATATACTTTCTCTCACGACCTGAACGCGGTGGCACAAACAATAATTGACCACAGCAACCAGATCGCTGAAGGAAACAAAATGGAACTGCAGCTTTACCAGTCGGTAGCAATGCGCGACGGTAAAAGGGCCAATAACCCATGGCTGCAGGAATTGCCCGACCCGGTTTCGAAAGTAACCTGGGATAACTTCGCTGCCTTAGCACCTGCTGATATGAAGAAGTGGGGTTACGTAGACGGCGACCTGGTAACAATTGACGCGAACGGCTATTCGGTAACTTTACCTGCATTATCGCAGCCGGGCCAAACACAAGGCACGGTATCGGTAGCAGTTGGTTATGGACGTACATCTGCCGGTCCGGTTGGGTTAAACGTTGGCAAAAACGCGTTTCCGTTTTACAGCCTGCGCAATGGAACTTTCCAGGCAAGCGCGCCTGCAACGTTAAAAGCTACCGGTGATAATTCGCCGCTGGCGCAAACACAAACGCACCACTCTATCGAAGGGCGTAACAGTATTATTAAGGAAACTACCTTTAAAGAATATCTTAAAAATCCGGCTTCAAATTCAGGTAAGGACGAAGAGCATAAAACATACTCGTTATGGGATGAGTACGACCATCCGGCGTATAACTGGGTAATGGCTATCGACCTTAACGCCTGTACAGGCTGCGGCGCTTGCGTAGTTGCCTGCAGTGCCGAAAACAATGTTGTTGTTGTAGGTAAAGCTGAAGTTATGCGCCGCCGCGAAATGCACTGGATACGCATCGACCGCTATTACAGCTTTAACGATAACGGCGAGGGCGGCACCACAAGGGAGAAAGAAATAGCTAAGCTTGAAGATTTGGACAATGTACGGGTGGTTTACCAGCCGATGCTTTGCCAGCACTGCGACCATGCACCTTGCGAAACAGTTTGCCCGGTACTGGCTACCGTTCACTCGTCGGAAGGTTTAAACCACATGGCTTATAACCGTTGCATAGGTACCCGTTATTGCGCTAACAACTGTCCGTATAAAGTACGCCGGTTTAACTGGTTCAACTACTGGAACGATTCGCGTTTTGATAACTATCTTCAAAACGAGCACACCCAACTGGTGCTTAACCCCGATGTGGTTACGCGTTTCCGTGGAGTTATGGAAAAATGCTCGATGTGCATACAGCGCATACAAGCAGGTAAATTAAAAGCTAAGATCGAGAAACGTCCGCTGAAGGATGGCGATGTTAAAGTTGCCTGCCAGCAAACATGTCCTGCTAACGCTATCGTATTCGGTAACGCGAACGACCCGAACTCTGAAGTATCGAAAGCATTGAAGAGCGAGCGTACCTATTACGTATTGGAGGAGTTAGACGTAAAACCTGGTATTGGATACCAAACCAAGGTTAGAAACATATCTGAAATAGAAGCTTAATAATTACAAGAGAGAATTTAATATATGGCATCTCATAGTGAATCAATAATCAGGGAACCGTTAATTACGGGGAAGGATATCACGTACGCCCAGATCACCAATGATATACTGCGTCCGGTAGAAAAGATGCCGGGACGTGCATGGTGGATAGGTTTTACCGTTGCGTCTATAGGTGCCTGCCTGTGGGTATTCGCCGTGAGCTGGACATTCTGGTTTGGTATTGGCGAATGGGGCCTGAACAAAACAGTAGGATGGGCCTGGGATATTACCGGTTTCGTATGGTGGGTAGGTATTGGTCACGCCGGTACGCTTATCTCGGCTATATTGCTGCTGTTCCGTCAAAACTGGCGTAACTCCATTAACCGTTCGGCTGAGGCCATGACAATCTTCGCTGTTATTTGCGCGGCCACTTATATTCTTTGCCACATGGGCCGCCCGTGGATGTTTGTTTACTCGCTGCCGCTGCCTAACCAGTATGGTTCGTTATGGGTAAACTTTAACTCACCGCTTATCTGGGACGTATTTGCGATATCGACTTACTTCTCTGTATCATTGGTATTCTGGTACACCGGTTTATTGCCCGACCTTGCCGCTATCCGCGACCGCGCCGTTGGCGTTCGTCGCCGTATATATTCCGTTATGTCCTTCGGCTGGACAGGTTCGGTAAAAACATGGCAGCGTTTTGAAGCTGTATGTTTGATATTGGCAGGTATATCAACGCCGCTGGTACTTTCGGTACACACCATTGTATCCATGGACTTTGCCACTTCGCTGGAGCCGGGATGGCATACCACCATATTCCCGCCTTACTTCGTTGCCGGGGCTATCTTCTCGGGGTTTGCCATGGTGCAAACGCTGTTGCTTGTAACACGCAAAGTATTGGGTTTAGAGAATTATATTACGATGTTCCACATCGAAGCGATGAATAAGATCATCCTTTTAACGGGTTCAATTGTAGGGGTAGCTTATTTAACCGAATTTTTTATTGCTTATTACTCAGGCAGCGAATACGAACAATATACTTTCCTGAACAGGTTTATTGGGCCATACTGGTGGGCCGGCTGTATGATGTACGGTATCAATATCCTGATGACCCAGCTGATGTGGTTCAAGTCGATCAGAACAAACATCGCGATAGCCTGGGTATTATCTATCGTGGTAAACATAGGGATGTGGTTCGAGCGTTTTGTGATCATCGTTACGTCGCTGCACCGCGATTACCTTCCTTCAAGTTGGGCGATGTTTTATCCAACCTGGGTTGATATGAGCATATTTATAGGATCGATAGGTGTATTTTTCACCCTCTTCCTGTTATTCATCCGCGTATTGCCTTCAATAGCAATCGCCGAGGTGAAACTGATCTTAAAGAGCTCGAGCGAGCAGGCTAAGAAAAAGGTGATCGAACATGGTCATGTTGACCCGGAACAACTTGAGTTTTATAAAGAATCGTTAGTCGTATTTGACAGCGTGGACACGGCTGATTACGAAAAAAGATAAAAATGAGCAGCACAAAATATATTTTAGGCCTTTTTGCCGACCCTGACGAAATGATGGATGGGATCGACAAACTTCAAAAAAATAGTATCCCTATTTACGATGTCTATACACCGATGCCTATTCACGGGATCGAAGCAAAGTTGGGGATGAAGGATTCGCGTTTGGGCTGGGCAGCGTTTATGTTCGGCTGCCTGGGTGGTACAACTATATTCAGCATGGCGTATTATATGCTGGTGCACGACTGGCCGATGAATATCGGCGGCAAGCCGGCTTTCGCCATTCCCGATTTTGTACCGTTTACTTTTGAGTGGACCGTATTGTTTACCGCGTTTGGTATGACGATCACCTTCTTTTACGCCACCCACCTTTTCCCTGGCCGCGCGCCAAGGGTAATGGATTTCAGGGCGACCGACGACAGGTTTGTTATTGCCATTGATGCTAAAACAAATACATCGCACGAAGACATTACCAATTTATTAAAAGAAGCAGGAGCAGTAGAAGTTAAGCATAACGACAGAAAATATGTTAGCTATGAATAAGATTAAAATATTGGGCACAACCGCTATCGTTATCGCTGCATCGGTTATCATAACCTCGTGCAAGGATAAAAGGAGCACCGGCTGGGAATACGCTCCCAATATGTATGAACATATCGCATACGACCCGGACCAAAAAAATCCGAATTTTAAAGACGGTAAAACGGCACAGCTTCCGCCTGCAGGTACAATCCCGGTTGGATTTGTGAAATTTGACTATCCTGGTACAAAGGACGGCTATGAAAAAGCAAGTACCGAAGTAAAGAGTACGCTGCCGCAAACCCGGCAAAATTTTGAGCAGGGAAAGGTATTGTTTGAGCATTTTTGTTCTCCGTGCCACGGCGTGAGCGGACAAGGTGACGGGCTTGTAGTACAGCACGGTTTTCCGCCGCCGCCATCCTATTCGAAAGGCCAGTCGTCGCGCGGCGGCGCTATGAAAGACCTGACAGACGGTAAAATTTATCATACTATAACTTACGGTGTAAACGCGATGGGATCGTACGCTTCGCAGCTTGATCCGCAGGAACGCTGGAAAGTGATTATGTATGTTCACCATTTACAAACTTTATAAGCTATTTTAATGAAGACTTCTTATAGTTTCGACGAGCAATTTGAATTTAAAGGCAGGGCCAAAACCTGGAGCCTGATCATGATAGCTGTAGGTTTAATTGGAATAGCTTATGGCTTTTTATCGGGTGCCGGCGAGCGTACATTCGCGAATTTATTGCTGATGGGGTATTACTTTACCTGCGTTTGTATTTGCGGTATATTCTTTTGCGCGGTACAATACGTGGCACAGGCAGGCTGGTCGGTTTCTATACTGCGTATACCCCAGGCATTTGCAAAAGTACTACCAATAGCAGCGGTTGTTTTATTGGTTATTATTTGTTCAGGATTATTTATTACCCATACCGGGTTAAATGAAGAAGGTAAACAAACAGTTTTGCCTTACTTATATAAACAATGGGCGTTAAACGGCGTCGCAACGAAAGGGAGCGAAAATTATAACGCGGTTATCGCCGGTAAATCGGGCTTTTTAAATGTGCCTTTTTTCCTTACACGTATCGTGTTGTACCTGGGCTGCTACAGCTTGCTGGGATGGCTGCTGGTAAAATATTCAAATAATGAAGATGAGTTGGGCGGGATGTTCAACTACAAAAAGAGCTTTAAGGTTTCGGTTTTGTTTTTAGTGATCTTCGGCTTTACTATACCATTATTTGCTTTTGATAGCATCATGTCGTTAGAGGCGCACTGGTTTTCAACCATGTTTGGCTGGTATAACTTTGCGGCCCTTTGGGTGAGCGGTATGGCTGCAATTACTCTGACGCTTATTTTGTTAAGGCAAAATGGGTATATACAGTGGGTAACCGTAGACCATTTACATAATATGGGGCAGCTGATGTTCGGCTTCTCGGTTTTCTGGACCTATTTATGGTTCGGCCAGTTCCTGTTAACCTGGTATGCCAACCTGCCCGAAGAAGCAGCTTATTTTTACAGAAGATGGGAGCCTGAGTTTAAGCCATGGTTCTGGTTAAATATCGTCATCAACTTTGCCACTCCATTATTGGTGCTGATGTCGCGCGATTCAAAACGTATGGTAAAAGTGCTGAAGGTAGCCTGTATCATCCTGATCCTCGGCCATTGGCTGGATTACTGGCAAATGATCATGCCCGGCACCGTGGGCCCGCTATCACACTGGTATACAGAGATCGGTATCATTGAAGCCGCGGTGTTTGTAGGTTTTGCAGGTATGTTTATGTTTTTTATGCTGAACGCGTTGAGTAAATTCAAATCGCTGGCGCCGAAAAGACATCCGTTACTGGAAGAGAGCCTTCATCATCACATATAATAATTGTTAATTTTGCACCAAATAAAAAGAATACCAAACAACAAGTAAAATGGGATTCAAACAACTAATAAACGGCATAGGCCTCTTGAACACCTTTAAAAATAAACACTTGGTGAAAAATTCTAAAAAATTATCTTCATTTTTTGCCGTACTGATGTTATCGGGCACCAGCCTGGTAATGGCACAAAGTGTAAGTACTGCAGATAGCATTACGGCTGCGGAAAAGAGCACCATGTGGACCGGGGTCGCTTACTATGTATTGCTATTCCTGGTGGCATGCTTTTGTGTGGCCATTTTGGGTAAGATATTAAAGGTTTATGATCTGTCGCTGAAAATGCAGGGTAAAAAAGGCTTGAACTGGAATAATATAATGGGTATCACTTGTGCTATATTTTTGGTAGCCGGCCTTTATGGTGCTTACTGGTCGTTAACTGTACAAGGCAGTATGTCGTTGCCTGAAGCTGCATCAGCACATGGCGGCGCTATTGACGATATGTTTAACCTGACCACCGTTCTTACACTTATCGTGTTTGTGATTACCCAGGTGGCATTATTCGGATTTTTATTCCTTTACCGGGGATCTGACAAGCGTAAGGCATATTTCTATCCGCACAATAATACCATTGAAAAAATATGGACAGTGGTTCCGGCAATTGTTTTAACAATGCTTGTGGTGTTCGGATTTTTTACCTGGCAAAAGGTAATGGATACTACGCCCGGAAAAAACGATTTGAATATTGATGTTACTGGCCACCAATTTGCCTGGGAGCTGCGTTATCCCGGCAGGGATGGAAAGCTTGGAGCTGTGAATTTTACGCTGGCTAACGGTTCAAATGTACTGGGCATTGATTTCAGGGACCGTTACAGCCTTGACGATTTAAGGGCCGATACCTTGGTATTGCCGGTTAACCACTCTATCAGGATAAATTTACACGCGCAGGACGTGATACATAGCTTTTACCTACCGCATTTCAGGGTTCAGTTAAACGCCGTACCCGGATTGCCCACGTTTTTCAAATTTGTGCCGACCATTACCACTGCCGAAATGCGCATGAAAACAGATAACCCCAAATTTGAATACCTGCTTTATTGTAATAAAATATGCGGGGCTGCGCACTACAACATGCAGAAGGTGATAAGAGTAGTTTCGGAACCCGAATACCAGGATTGGATAGCAAGACAAAAACCTTATTTAAACGACCAGTTAAAAAAGGAATTGAAACTTGCGGAAGTAAAATCGACGGACCCTAAAAAAACTCCGTCAAACAGGTTAGCGTTAAACAATTAATATTATAAGATTAGCGATATGTCAACATTAGCAGTTCACGATCACGGCGTTGTACATCACGAAGAAGGTCACGAACACCACCATAAGGCCACTTTTCTGAATACTTATGTATTTAGCCAGGATCATAAATATATTGCCAAGCAATTCCTGGTAACAGGTATTATAATGGCATTTATCGCCATGAGCTTGTCTATTTTATTCAGGATACAGCTGGCTTACCCTGATAAATCATTCCCTTTACTGGAAACCCTGCTGGGCCGTTTTGCCCCGGGCGGAAGGTTAAGCGCCGATTTTTATATGTCGCTGGTAACCATACACGGTACCATCATGGTATTTTTTGTGCTTACTGCCGGCTTAAGCGGTACCTTTGCCAACCTGCTGATACCTTTACAGATAGGTGCGCGTGATATGGCATCGCCGTTTGTGAATATGCTGTCGTACTGGTTTTTCCTGACGGCGTGTATCATTATGCTATCGTCGTTCTTTGTTCAAAAAGGCCCCGCAAGCGGTGGTTGGACAATATACCCGCCATTATCCGCATTGCCCAAGGCAATGTCCGGTTCAGCCGAAGGGATGACGCTATGGCTGATCAGCATGGTATCTTTCGTGGCATCATCGCTAATGGGCGGTATTAACTACGTAAGTACCGTATTAAACATGCGTACAAAGGGTATGGATCTTTGGAAAATGCCGTTAACCATATGGGCGTTATTTCTTACCGCTATCCTGGGTGTATTATCATTCCCGGTATTGGTTGCAGGTATCGTGCTGTTGATTTTTGACCGTAGCTTTGGTACCAGCTTTTATCTTTCAGACATCGTATTGAATGGCCAGGTGCAGCCTTATGTAGGCGGCAGCCCGATATTATTCGAACACTTATTCTGGTTCCTGGGTCACCCGGAAGTATATATCGTTATTATGCCTGCAATGGGTATCTCGTCCGAAGTGATCGCAGTTAACTCCCGCAAACCGATATTCGGTTACCATGCGATGGTGTACTCGTTAATTGGTATTACGCTGTTATCGTTTATCGTATGGGGCCATCACATGTTCGTAACGGGGATGAACCCGTTCCTGGGCGGGGTGTTCATGATCACGACGCTGATTATCGCGGTGCCTTCGGCGGTAAAAACGTTTAACTGGCTTGCCACGCTGTGGCGGGGTAATATCCGCTTTACGCCGGCCATGCTTTTCGCTATCGGGATGGTATCATTCTTTATATCGGGCGGTTTAACAGGTATATTCCTGGGTAACGCTGCTTTGGATATTAACCTGCATGATACTTACTTCGTTGTTGCCCACTTCCACCTGGTAATGGGTTCGGCGGCTATATTCGGTATGCTTGCCGGTGTTTACCACTGGTTCCCTAAGATGTACCGCCGTGTAATGGATGAGCGTTTGGGTTACCTGCACTTTTGGCTGACATTTATTGGCGCTTACCTGGTGTTCTTCCCGATGCACTTTATGGGCCTCGACGGTGTTCCGCGCCGTTACTATGCCTTCACTGAATTTGAGTCAATGAAGCGCTGGTTAACCGTAAATACATTTATAACCTGGGCGGCTATTATGTCGGGCCTTGCGCAGGTGGCATTTATATTCAACTTTGTTTATTCTATATTTTGGGGTAAAAAAACCGTTCAAAATCCATGGAATGCCAATACACTGGAATGGACGGCGCCTATCGAGCATTTCCACGGTAACTGGACAGGTGAGATACCGACAGTTTACCGCTGGCCGTATGATTATAGCAAGCCAGGGGCTGATGAAGATTTTATACCGCAGACTGTACCTTTTTCGCAAACAATGGCCTCGAATCTTCCGCACGATTTTGAAGATAACCCTGCCGGTTTGGAGCATCATACCCAATGGGAACTTGCAAACAAGGCTAACGAACAGGTAAAATAAGTCCTGAGTCCTGAGTCTGAAGTCTTTAGTCCTAAGTTAAAGTGTATGAATTTTTAACTTAGGACTAAAGACTTTAGACTACAGACTTATAAAAAAATGAGCATATCCGCGTCAAAAAATACGTTCTGGAAAACTAATCTTATTACAATTGCCCTGCTTTTTGTACTGATCTTAGCCGGTGGGGTTGTGCGCAGCACAGGTTCAGGAATGGGGTGTCCCGACTGGCCGAAATGTTTCGGGCGGTATATTCCGCCGACCAGCAGTTCCGAATTACCGGCTGATTATAAACAAAAATATGTAGCCGGGCGTTTGGCCAAAAATCAACGGTTCGCTAAAACACTTGATGTTTTTGGTTACAGCGACTTGGCCAGCCGCCTTCGTAAAGACCGGTCAATACTAGTTCCCGAGGAGTTTAACGCCGCTAAGACCTGGACCGAATACATCAACCGCCTGATAGGCGCCGCGTCGGGGTTTCTATTGCTGCTAACCGCCTGGTTCTCTTTTAGTTACTTGGACGAAAATAAATTGATCCCTTTTTTGAGCATTTTGAATGTAATATTAGTTGGATTCCAGGCATGGCTTGGTTCAATCGTCGTGTCGACCAATTTGGTGGCATGGATAGTTACTGCACATATGCTGCTTGCGCTGGCGATACTGGCGCTGGCTATAAGCACTTATCACCTTGCAAAGGTGCATGGAAAACATAAATTGAATGTTAGCCCGATAGCGCATGTCGTAGCGTTGCTGACGTTGATCATAACCATACTCCAGATTGCCTTCGGCTCGGCAGTTCGCGAAAAGATCGATGAAGTTGCGGCCCGTTTGCAGGGAGGTTACCGCTCGGACTGGATAAATACTGCCGGCGAGATATTTTACCGGCACCGGGATGTGGCCATATTGGTACTTATTGCCAATATCTTATTATTTATATTGATACGCAGCGGTTTTAACAGGCACTCCATACAGCAGCAGGTAATGAGCTTTACCTTCCTGATGATCATGCTGCAACTGGTTACCGGGATATTGCTGTCGTATTGGGCATTACCACCCGTCGCGCAAGCCGCGCATGTATTTTTGGCAACCTTAATTTTCGGCGGCCAGTTTTACCTGATGCTCAATTTATACCGTTCAATTAACAAACAGGAGGCTGGCAGATGAAATGGAGTGATTTTTCAAAACTGATTAAATTGCGGCTCACTTTCTTGGTGGTGTTTTCGGCGTCGATATCGTTTTTGATCGGCAGTAAAGTAAACGGGCATATCGATTGGATGAACTGGGTTAAATTGATCATCGGCGGTTTTTTAGTAACCGCGGCTGCTAACTGCTTTAATGAGATCATCGAAAAAGACCTCGACCGTTTAATGAAGCGCACTTGCGACCGTCCCATTCCGGCAGGGCGGATGACTACCGGGCAGGCATTAGTAATGGGTTTATTTATGGCCATTTTTGGAACCTACCTGTTAGGCCAGCTTAATTTGACTGCCGGGTATCTCTCTGTATTTTCCATCTTATTATATGCCTTTGCATACACGCCGCTGAAGCGTAAATCGCCGATCGCGGTATTTGTAGGTGCTATCCCCGGTGCGCTGCCGCCGCTTATCGGTTACGTAGCCGCGCATGAAAAAATTGATGCTATCGCGCTTATTTTATTCGGGATACAGTTTGTATGGCAGTTCCCGCATTTTTGGGCCATTGCGTGGGTTTTGGATGACGATTATAAACTGGCCGGGTTCAGGCTGCTGCCATCGGGCAAAAGAGATCTAGTTAGCGCGATCATTACATTTATTTTTACACTGACACTGGTGCCGGTTAGCCTGCTGCCGACGTTTTACGGTTATGGTGGTTACTACGTGGGCGTTGTATCATTATTATGCAGCCTTGTTTTTTTATACCTGGCTTTTGTACTTTTGCGCACCAGGCAAATTGAATCGGCAAAAAAGCTGATGTACGGTTCATTTTTTTATTTGCCGGTGGTGCAGCTTATGTTTTTATTTGATTTTATAGGAAAGGTGAAATGATGGCAAGGATACAACAAGAGGACAAGCAAAACCTGGGCGCAAAAAAATTCAACATGTGGATATTTATATTCACATCGTTCATGTTTTTTGCGGCTTTAAGCAGCGGGTTTATTGTTTACAGCGGCGGTAAAGGCCACGGGCTGGATGTTATCATGCCGCGGGCTTTTATGTATAGTACTGCCGTGCTTATTATTAGCAGTATTACACTTTTTATCGCGTCAAAAGCAGCCAGGCAATTGCAGTTTGCAAAACAGCGGCAATTTTTATGGGTCACGTTTTTTTTAGGTATTGCTTTTTTTGTGATACAGGTATACGCATGGTATGTGCTCACCTACAAAATGGGTGTATATTTTGTAAACCCAAACGCGTCGCGAACGTTTATCTATGTGTTCAGCGGAACGCATTTACTGCACGTTATAGCAGCTTTACTGGTATTGCTTAACACCATAAGGGGCACATACCGCAATATACCGCAGGTGCGGAATTTATATAAAATGGAGATGACTTCTATTTTTTGGCATTTTCTCGATATTATATGGATTTATCTCTATGTTTTTTTACTTTTGAACCAATATTAACACAAACAGCCAGTACAAATGAGTACAACAGCAGCACAGCAAATTGACGAAATAAAAACGACGCCGTGGTCGGGAGGCAGATCGCCTTTTAACGTTGAATATGGTAAAATGATGATGTGGTTTTTCCTCCTTTCGGATGCGTTTACCTTTTCAACATTGCTCATTTCGTATGGCGCTTTACGTTTCAGCGCACCGGTATGGCCGGCGCCTTCGTTAGTATTCCAATCATTTCCCGGTCTTATTGAAAGCGGCGCGCCGCTGGTGTTTGTGGGGTTAATGACCTTTATCCTCATCATGAGTTCGGTCACCATGGTACTGGCGGTTGAGGCCGGACACCGTAACTCAAAGAAAGAAGTTGTTTGGTGGATGATAGGCACCATCATAGGTGGTTTAATGTTCTTAGGCTGCCAGGCAATGGAATGGACACACCTGCACAGCGAAGGTTTTTGGTGGGGGCACATCCCGGATACCAAAACAATGCAGGAATTTTTCAAGGAAGGCGTGCCGCTTACACAGCAGGCAATGTCCTCGCACCAATTTGCTAATTTGTTTTTCACAATAACAGGGTTCCACGGTTTCCACGTTTTTTCGGGTGTGATCATCAACATCATTATTACCGTAAACGTGCTTATCGGCACCTATCAAAAACGCGGCAGCTATTTAATGGTTGAAAAAGTGGGCCTTTACTGGCACTTTGTAGATCTGGTATGGGTGTTTGTATTTACTTTCTTTTATTTGGTTTGATAATTTAATCCTCTATATATATGTCATCAGAAACTACAAACGTGCATGCTCATGAAGGTGAGCACGACGAGCACGAAGGAATGACCAAACGCAGGATATGGAATGTGTTTTTCGTATTGCTGGGTATAACCTGTGTCGAGTTTATTATTGCGTTATGGCTGGCCCCCACTTTTCATTGGCCATCGCATTTTGTAAATCCGGCCTATATTGTACTGACTTTATTTAAGGCGTTTTATATTGTTGCCTATTTTATGCACTTAAAGTTCGAAAAAATAGGGCTGGCGCTGGCAATTATAGTTCCTATCCTTTTTATAATCGGTTTGATACTGGTACTTACAAACGAGAGCCACTATTGGATTGATTTAAGGCTATAATGAAGGTATTGAAAAAGATCGCGATCCTGGTACTTGTTCTGCTTGTACCAGGATTTTTATATTATTTACTAACCGCCGAAGGCAAAAATAGGTATAAGCCGCTGCCAATCTACGGCCCGAAAATACCGGCTAAAACTACCCACCGCATTAAGGGAAAGGATATTCCCGATACGCTGTATCATACCATAAGCGATTTTAATTTAACAGACCAGGACGGCAAACCGGTATCCCTTAAAACGTTTGAAAATAAAATATTCATCGCCAATTTTTTTTACACCCGTTGCCCTACGGTTTGTAAGCTGATGAACGATAACGTCAGTGAATTGGCAACAACTTACAGCAAAAACAAACTGGTTTATTTTGTGTCGATCACGGTTGACCCGGAGTATGATACTTCTCCCGTTTTAAAAAGCTACGCCGTAGGATTTAAACCCCTGCCGCCCAAGTGGGCCTTTTTAACAGGCGACACTACTACCATATATAACCTGGCCCGGAATGGCTTTTTAGTGAATGCATTGCAGACTGGTAAAGATGAGTTTGTTTACAGCGAAAAACTGATGCTCATTGACCAGGCCAAACATATCAGGGGGTATTATAGCGGAGGTTCAACCGCTGATATGTCGAAGTTGAACGATGAGATAAAAGTTCTGATTTCAGAGGAGTTACGCCGGAAAGAAAAGCCTCTGTATTAGTATCAATTTAGTATTAAGTAGTTAGTATCAAGTATCAAGATAAAAACAAATATGACCGATAAATTTATATTCCGTTTCGTAGCAGTTGTATCCGTATTCGTATTTGCGGTAGTGCTTATTCTAAACCGCAGGCTCATTCCGGCGCCGGCGGTTGTTCCATCGTTCGCGCACTATTTGCCAATGCTTAACGCGGTACTGAACGGTACCTGCAGTTTGCTGCTTGTTACTTCGCTGTATTTTATCATGCATGGCCGCATCACGGTACATAAGCGCATTAACATTTTAACTTTTTGCCTTTCATCGCTGTTCCTGGTATCGTATATTGTTTTTCATTACCTGGCTCCTGAAACCCGTTTCGGCGATTTGAATGGCGATGGAAAGCTATCTGCTGCCGAAATTGCCGCAGCAGGCAATACAAGATACTTTTACTATGTGCTGTTAACCTCGCACATCATACTCGCGGCAGGCGTGTTGCCCTTGATTTTACTGAGCTTTTACCGCGGGTTGCAAATGCAGGTTGACAAACACAAAAAGCTGGTGCATTGGGCTTTCCCGATCTGGCTGTACGTTACAGTAACAGGCGTTATTGTTTATTTAATGATCTCTCCTTATTATCATTTTTAATTGGTTGCAAAGTTGAATGTTGTAGTTGTTGTAAATGTTGTTAGATTCATTTTTAGGCAATTTAATCCAATCAACTTAATCCAATTCAACCAACCCATTGTAAAAAATATAACTAAATTTGCATCATGAAAACAGGCTTAAAAATGGCATTGTTTATATTGGTTTTCGGAATGATGCTTTTCAGCATAAAGCCGGTTAATGCGCAATGCGCCCAATGCGCGGCCACCGTTGCAACGAATGCGAAAAGCGGCGATACCACGGCAAACGGCTTAAATAAAGGCATATTATATTTGTTAGCCGCGCCATACCTGGCTGTTGCACTTGTAGGATTCGTTTGGTACAAAAAATACCGCCGTAAAAATATAAGCCTTAATATGCGCGACGAAAAACTGCACTTAAACTAAGGCTCGTTGCCGGTAATCCGGTCTCTCCAAATTTATTATGTCACAAACACCAAAATCATGGGCAATGCTGCATACCAAATGCCCGCGTTGCCGAAGGGGCAGCATGTTTGCAGGTGGCATATATAGTTTCGGCTCCAATAAAATTTATGACCATTGCCCGCATTGCAACCTGCATTTTGAAATTGAGCCGGGGTATTTTTACGCGGCCATGTACGTAAGCTATGCGTTAAATGTGGCCGAGGCGTTCGGTATAGTTGTTTTAACTTACCTGCTGACCCATAACAGCACTTCTCCGTGGTTATATTGCGGTGTTATTTTGGCCGGATGCCTTTTGCTTTCTCCGTTAAATTTCAGATATTCCCGCGTTTTACTTTTATATTGGCTGTCCCCTAAAATAAATTACCAGCCGCATTTAGATACAGATGATTCAACCCCATACCTTTGATTTTTTAAAAGAACTGGTCGAAAATAATAACCGGGAATGGTTCCAGACAAATAAGGAACGCTATGAGGCGGCCCGCGAAAATGTAATTGAATTTACCGGTGAGCTGCTGAAGCAGATGCACAAGATAGATCCGGGTGTTGATGAAAATCTCGACCCAAAAAAGTGCGTGATGCGTATTTACCGCGACATCAGGTTCAGCAAAAACAAAACACCCTATAAAAACCATTTTGGTATAAGCATTCCGTCGAAGGGATTAAAGGCAGGCGGCGCTGAATACTTCCTGCATATTTCATCGGGCAATACTTTTATCGCCGGCGGGTACTGGATGCCCGAAGCAAATCACTTAAAAGCGATTAGACAGGAGATAGATTATAACGCTAACGACTTGAAAAAAATAATCGACGGGAAGGAGTTTGTTAAGTTATTCGGTGATTTCAGGAAACAGGACCAGCTAAAAAACGTGCCCAAGGAATATAGTGCCGATAATGAAATTATCGACCTGTTAAAGCTCAAAAGCTTTGTGGCTTTTCATCAGTTAAAAGATGAGCGGCTATTTCTCAAAGATAGCGTTACATTTGCAGCAGCTGTATGCGCCAAAATTTATCCGCTAAATGTTTTTTTAAACAATGCCATCGCTTAATATATTCTTTCAACATGAAAATTAGATATTGTTTTTTTGCAGCCATTTTATTTTTTGCTTTACACTCTTGTGTGATATTATCGCCTAAAAAGTATAAAGCGTTGGTAGCCGAGCGCGATTCGCTTTCAACACGTACCGGCAGTCTGGAAGATACCGTAGCGCGGTTAAGGGCTGATGTTATGCGCCTGCACCACGAGATCAGCGATATGCAAGGCACTTACAATGCATTAAGCGATAAGTACAATACTTTAAACACGAACTATAGCGCCAGCTCGTCAAAAGTAGGCGAACTGTCCAGCGATCTAAAAAAGCGGGAAGCACGTTTAAAGGAAGTAGAAGATATATTGCGCAAGCGTGACGAGGCGACCAACGCGCTTAAAGATAAATTGCAGAAGGCTTTGCTCGGCTTCCAGCAAAACGGGCTAACGGTTGATATCCGCAATGGTAAAGTATATGTGTCGTTAACTGATAAGCTCTTGTTCCCATCAGGCAGTATTGTTATTGACGCGCGCGGTAAGATGGCGCTTGAGCAGCTGGCAGCAGTGCTGAATAAGGAGCCGGATATCAACATCGCGGTTGAAGGGCATACCGACAATAAAAAAGTAGTCAACCTGGGACAGATCAAGGATAACTGGGACCTGAGCGTATTGCGCGCCACATCAGTAAGCCGGTATCTCACCGAAGTTGAAAAAGTTGATCCCCGCCGCATTACTGCTACGGGCAAAGGTGAGTTTCAGCCTGTTGATGCGGCGGAAACGCCCGAGGCGCTTGCCAAAAACAGGCGTATCGAAATTGTGCTTACGCCAAAACTGGATGAGCTGTATAATTTGATAAAGCAGTAATTTAAAAGGGACTTACAAAATCGTTAAAATTAACAAGAAGCTCGTCCTTCGGCGATAGCACCGCGGTATTTTGATCAATACCCCAGTCGATACCCAAACCAGGGTCATTCCATATCACGCCAATTTCGGATGCTTTATCGTAATAGTTGTTGACTTTGTAGGTAAAAATGGTATCGTCTTCAAGCGTCGAAAAACCGTGCAGGAAACCTGCAGGAATCCACAATTGAAGTTTGTTTTCCCCGGATAACTCAATTGAAAAATGCTTTCCATATGTAGGTGACTTTTTGCGGATATCCAATGCCACATCCAGTACCCTTCCGTTGATCACGCGGACCAGTTTTCCCTGGGCGAACGGGTCGGCCTGCCCGTGAAGGCCTCTAACTGCGCCTTTTTGCGATAGCGACTGGTTATCCTGTACAAAATCAACCCCGATGCCAGCTTCAGTAAACCTGGCTTTGTTGTAGCTTTCGTAAAAGTATCCCCTGGCATCGTCAAATATGCGCGGTTCAATAATAAGTACGCCTTTAAGCGGCGTTTCAATTACCTTCATTTGGCGTCGACGGTTTGCATCAGGGTATTAAATATCACAAACTGGTTTTCGAATTGCCTGTTGTGCGCTTCCTGGAGCTGGTGCAGATGTTTTGTATAAAATTCGTTGAATTTTTGAATATTATCAGTTTCATACTGGATGCAATAGGTCACGCCCTCATTCGGCGAATCGATAACGTTTAATACCTTGTACGAATTGAAATATCCGGTTGCCATTACTGCGGGAATGTGTACTTCCTGCAGCCACCCGAGCCATTTTTGGTGAATAGCTTCTTCTACAATTACTGTATCGTTAAATATGATCATTGGGGGCAAAAATACGATTTTTTTAATGTGCAGATGTGCAAATTGCAAATGTGCTGATGCCTATAAGCAAGTATTTGCACATCTAAGACGAAGTTTCATTCTTATCCCCGCGTAATAGTCTGAAACGCTTACGGGCTTCGTTTATCCAAAGGCTTCCGGCGTAGTCGGTTATGATTTTCTGATAGTATTTTTTGGCTTGTTCTTTGTCCGGCAGGTGGTTTTCATAAATATCGCCCAGCATAAAAACGGCATCGTCGGCCCAAAGGTCAAAGCTATGTTCCTCGGCAATTTTTTTCAGGAGCGGAACCGCGCCGGCATATTCTTTTTGCTGAATCATTAAACGCGCCTTTGCCATTAAAATATCATCGGTAAGGGAGTTGCCGGAATATTTAGTGTCGATGCTATCCAGTATACGCAAGGCTTTGTCAGGCTGTTCAGCAAATATCTGCAGGTCGGCACATGCATACATTTTTAGGGCCGACCCGGATGTGTCAGCGGTAATATTATCCGAGATCAAAAGCGATAAATTTAACGCGTCATTAGCTATCAGCTGCGTGGTGGCCGCTTTTAACACATCCAGCTGACCTTTTGCCCAGGTAAAATCGCCCGTGTAGTACGACAGCTTGGCATTGCGGTACTTGGCGTCCTGGCCGATTGATGAATTTGGAAAATCCTTTTCAACCTGGCTATACAATAATGTGGCGTCCCAGGGATGGTTGTTGAGTAACGAAATATCGCCCAGGTCGAGTTTGCAGGCAGCCAGCAGGCTGGGTTTTATGTTAGGGATGCCGGTCGCCTCTTCCAGCAGTTTTTGTGCATCATCAAGCTTGTGCAGTTTAAATGCCTGCAGGCCGGCCAGCTTTTGCATGGCAAAAGCTGTATTGCTGTTCTTGCCAAATTCATTCAGCAGGTCAATGTAGTCCTTTTCCAGGCTGAGCAAATCGTTTTTTGTGTATTTTCCGGACGTTACCAGTAAATTTTTGGTGTTGATAAGCTCGATCTTTGCGGGGATGTACCATTGCTGATCCTTGCCTCTGCTTACCAGAAATTCGTAACCACGAATGGCAGCATCATAAGCTTCATTTGCAACAAGGGTGCGGCAAAGCTCAAAAACAGAGCTGCCATCATCATTTTGCCGGCGGCTCATCGCGAGTACCTGGTTCAGCGCCTGGTCAAATTGTTTTTGCTGCAAGTATTGCCAGGTCAGCAATTCGATATACAAAGTTTGCTGCGGGTCTTTTTGTATCCGTTTCAGCAATGCTTGCTTCAGCATATCATAATCCGCCTCGCCTTCATACAGGCTTGATAACGCGTTCTCGGCCTGGCTGGTAAACGAAGGATTAGCGGGTAGAAAATTAAGATATTCTTCTGTTAAAGCCGGCTTATCCCGTTTATAACGGTACAGGTTTATCAGCTCGTATGAGAACAGCGCGTCGCTGTGTAATAGCTTACGCCCCTGCTGGAATATTTTAATCGCATAATCGATATTGGCATTCTGGTAAAATTGTGCGGCCAGCATGGCGATCGCACTTTGGTCAGGCGGCAGATTTTTTATCATGTCATCATACAGCGCGTCAGCCTTTTCACTTGCGCCCTGTTGTATATATATAGCGCCCAGCCGGATGACATACTCGCGGTCGTCCGGATGCCTGTGCATGATTCTTTTGGTGATATTTACAGCTTCATCAAATCTTTTAAGGGACAGCAGGCTGCTTAAATAAACAGAATAATATGCATCATTATCCTGCTTATATAATTTTTGGTAAATATCCAGCGCTTTTTGCGGTTCGCCGCCATCGGCAAATTGCTTTGCCAGCTGCAGCTCATTGACCTGGGCAAAAACCCCGGCACAGGTAAAAACTAAAAAGGCAAAAAGGCACAACCGCTTCATCTGTTCAAAAATAATCAATTACTTTAGGTGAACCAAGAGCCAGGAAGCAAGAATCAAGATGAACCGGACGATAATGAATCGTTTTCTCTTAACTCCTGCTTCCTGGCTCCTGGTTCTTTTATAACGTTTTTAACGGGTAAAATTGTAGTGACAGTTTGAATACTTTGAGTTATTTGTATACCTTAACCTGATTAAAATCCAGAATAACCTACAATGCTAAAGCATTTAAAAGCATCAGTTTTTATTTATGTGGTAATCGCCTTATGTGCCTGTCATCAGCAAAGGGCGAGACAAGTACCTATTGCTGATTTTTTTAAAACACCCGAAAAAAGCACCTTCAGGATATCTCCTGACGGCAGGTATATTTCGTACCTAAAACCCTATAAGGAGAAGCAAAATTTATTTATCCAATCATTGGACGACGGGGAGGAACGCATGGCTACTTCTTTCGCTGATTATTCAATCCGGAACGATTATTTCTGGACATATAATAATAAAATTGTTTTTTCTCAGGATGTTATCGATCAGGACGGATACAGGATGTTTACGCTGGATGTTTCCAGCTTAAAAATACGCAATATCCTTTCAGAGAAGAAGGTGCGGATATCTATGGTGTGCCTTAATAAGCATGAACCGGATGTTGTTACCATCCGAATGAACAAACGGGATCCGGCAAATTTTGATATATACCGCCTGAACATTACCACCGGCGCGTTAAACCCGTATTTGATAAACCCCGGCAATATAACCCAATGGTACCCGGATGCGGATGGTAAGATACGGCTCGTTAGGGAATATGACGGCGTTGACGAAAACATCCTCTTTCGTCCGAATGATCATCTGCCTTTTAAGCGTATCATTGCCAACAATTTTAAAACTTCAGTTAAACCGATAGCGTTTACCGGTGAAAAAAATTATTTCTACGCTTTATCAAATGATGAGCGCGATAAAACGGCGCTTGTTGAAATAAATGCAGAAACCGGCAAGGAGCGAAAAATAATTTATGCTATCGGAAATGCTGATATACAATATGCCGAGTACTCAAGAAATAAACACCGGCTTGAGCTGGTTTCGTGGGATGCCGCAACGCCGCAAAAACATTTTTTAAACAATGATATCGAGGATATTTACGATAAGGTACTTAATAACCTGAAAGGTAACGAAGTAGATATAACCGACAGGGACAGCGCCGAAAATAAGTTTATAATCAATATTTATACCGATCGTAACCCGGGCTCGTATTATTTATATGAAGGCAGCATAGGTAAATTAACCAAGCTGGGCGATATAAATTCAAACCTTAGATCCGAAGAGTTATGTGCCATGCGACCGGTCTCCTTTAAAGCGAGTGATGGCATGGACATCAGCGGGTACCTTACTTTTCCATTAAATGAAAATAAGGCGAACCTTCCGGTAGTAGTAATGCCGCATGATGGGCCGTTTAATCACAGCGTTTGGGGTTATGATCCCGAGGTGCAGTTTTTGGCTAACCGCGGATACGCCGTTTTTCAGGTTAATTACCGGGGCTCAACGGGTTTTGGGAAGGCTTTTCATAGCGCTGGATTTAAGGAAGTCGGCGGAAAAATACAGCAGGATATTACAGATGGCGTTAAATGGCTTATCAGGAATAAAACAGCTAACCCTAAAAAGATAGCCATATTTGGCAGAGGGTTCGGCGGGTTTTCGGCTTTGTACGGCGTTTCATTTCACCCGGAGTTATATAATTGCGCCATAGTGCAGCATGGCCTCATTAATTTCTTTACGTATATTAAAGATGCGCCCCCGTTTCAAAAACCGTTGTTGCAAATGACGTACGAAATGGTAGGAAACCCCGAAACCGACGCAAGCCGGCTTAGGGCCATATCGCCGGTGTTTCATCCGGATAAGATCAGGGCGCCGTTGCTTATTTTCCAGGGAGCGAAGGATCCCCGTGCAAATATCAGTGAGTTAAACCGATTTGTGCGCGAGTTGGAAAAACAAAATGGAAAAGACATGGTAAAGTATTTCCTGAAGCCAAATGAGCGTGCGAATTTCAGAAATGAGCGCAACAGGCTGGAAATGTATACTGAAATAGAAAAATTCCTGGATAGCAACATGCGGGTTAAACCTTAAACCGCTGATATGAAGAGCGCGCAACACGTTTACCGGAAAAATTTTTCACTGATCACTATTTTCCTGATCCTGATATCGGTTGCGTTTTTAATCGCCCTGTATGTTTCGTATAACCTTATGGGAAAATATGTCGAGAACGAATTTTCCTCAAAAAAGATAGATGTACTTGAACAAACTGTAAAACCATATTATGACCTTTTTCAGAATAAGATACCCGAAATAACATCTTATCAGGGGTTTTTGGATTCAGCGTCGGCGGCTAAATATGCTGATGCTGTTTTTCATGATTATCCCTTTGTGAAGCGGATCGTTTTTTATGATATGCGGATAGGCAACCAGGCGAAGGGCGGCCTTGTTAAAAATCACCTGGGCATATGGGTTAAAGCTACCTTTCAATATCATTATAAAAAAGGAAGGGTTTTTGGGAAACGCCAGCTAATTACGCCGGATGAAACCGATTTTAAGCAAATGGCGCTCAAATTAAGCGATTATATCACTTTTTCGGACACTACCCGGGGATCAACCCAAAGCGAAATTTTTCATACTTTTTATGATATAAAGCCCGACAAGATCAGCTATTCCAATATCCTGCGGCGCGAGGATATCAGAATATTCAGGGAGCTGCAGAAACATGGCAATGCGTTATCTTTTTCGAAGCAGAATATGATGACTTTTTTCCTTGATCCTTCTCTGCTCAAAATTAAGAACACGCATAAAGAATTGTACCAGGACGTCACGATACAACCCGTTGTATATGACCCCCTGGATACCGGCAACGGGAACCTGGTAACTGAGGAGCCGCTATCCGGGGCGTTCTCTAATTCAAAGCTATATTTCAGTTCGGCGAAAGATTACCTGACAGCCGAAATCAACCGCAGGTTTATGCCCATTGCCGCTTTGGTGTTATTGATATACTTTTTTTTAATATTGATAGGCTGGCTTATTTACCGCAACCTGAATGTCAATGTCAAATTATTTAAGCTGCAGTACGACTTCATCAATAATTTCACCCACGAATTTAAAACGCCTGTAAGCGTAATAAAAATCGCGGGATCGAATTTAAGCGGAGACAGCGAATTGAGCGAAAGGCAGCGTAAGCAGTATGGCAAAATTTTAAATGAGGAAGCCGATAAGCTGAATGACCTGATGAACAAGCTATTGTCATTTACCCAGCTCGAAAATAAATCGATAGATATTAAAAAAGAGGAAATTGATGTGGGCGAATTTGTGAATAGTTATAAAGAGACTTTCAAAATTAAATACCCCGACTTTAAAATAAGCTGCGCGGTGCATGGCGTTAAATCGTTTTATACCGACCCGGTATTGCTGGGCAGTGTTTTTCAAAACCTGATAGAAAATGCGTACAAATATTCGCATCCCGATAAAAGGCAGCTGTATATTAATGTTACGCAGGATAAACGGAACATTATATTCTCTTTCGCGGACAAAGGGATCGGCATACAAAAAAAAGAGCTTGACAATATATTTAAAAAGTTTTACCGGGTAGAGAATCAGTATAATCAGAACGGCAGCGTGGGTTTGGGTTTGGCTTTTTGTAAAGAACTTGTTAACTTTATGAATGGTGATATAATCGTTACCAGCAAAATGAACGAAGGCTCGGAGTTTATCGTTACTTTGCCTTACGAAAATTAAAGATGAGTAAAGAAATAAAGATCGCGCTGGTTGAGGATGACGAAAACCTGCGTTTCCTGGTTGCAGAGCGCTTGCAGTCAGAGGGCTACAAAGTTTTGGAAGCCAGTAACGGCGACGATGCTGAAAAGATCATCCTGCAGGAGCAGCCCCACATTGTTTTATTGGATTGGATGCTGCCTGGCAAGCAAGGATCTGAAGTTTGCACGAGCATACGCGAAAAGGGTTTTGATAACCTGGTGATCATGATGACGGCCAAAGGGCAGGATGTTGATAAGATAAAGGCGTATAACTTTGGCGTATCCGATTATATCATCAAGCCATTTAATATGGATGTTTTGGTGGCGATGATCGATAGTAAAATAAAGTTTTTGTTAAACAGCGAAAAGTCGGAATCGTACAAGTTTGCCAATATGGAGCATTTACCCAATACGCACCTGCTGATAAAGGATGGCCGTAAGGTAGAGCTGACAATACTGGAGAACCGCATATTGCTTTATTTCCTGAAAAATAAAAATAAGGTAATTAACCGCGAAGAGCTGATGATGGAGGTTTGGGGGTACAACGCCGATGTAAATACCCGCACGCTGGATATGCATATTGTACGCCTCCGCAAAAAGATAGAATCGAACGTTGAATCACCGCAGTATCTGCAAACGGTAAGGGGCATTGGGTATAAGTTTGTTTACCAGGGATAGAATGCTAAGATGTTATATTTTTGAAATCAGCAAGACTTAAAATGGATGTTTTATAATATTCACTTACTGCTAATAATAGTTTATCGCCCGTAATGAAATAATCGGCATTTGAAATCCGGCTTAACGCGAAAAGATAATTATCTTTTTCATCTGTAACCACGTGTTCGATGTGGGACAATTTTAATGAGGTAGTTGTAAGCTGGTGAAAGTGAATGGTTTTCCACGTAATTTTTCGGAAAGTTTTTGTGAAATTTTGGTCTTAATAAAACGTCAATTAATTCATTAACCAAATTTTCACAACTAACTATTATAGTTCCATTCTTATGTAAATTAGCGATAAATTCCAATTGCCGGTTAAGGGCTAATGATACCCATATATTGGTATCTAAAACAACTGTCATCAGGGATTAGCCCTTACGATACGGATTTCTTTCACGATTTCTTCCATGGACGGTATTTTCCCTTTGCCAACAGAATTATTTAATTCTTTGGCTAGTTTAAATATATCAGGTTCAATCACAACGCCTAATTCCTTAAGTAAGGATTTTACGAGTTTGGATTTTTTTTCAGGTACCTGTATCATCAATCTTTCCATATCCAAATATAATTAATTCATTTTATTAAATTCTGTTAAACGTTTGTTGGCGATATTATATCGTTTCAGCATTTGTATAGACCCTCGCAGCTACAAAATCATAAAAAAAGGTTTGATGCGCCATTATCTTATAATTGTGCCCTTCAAATCGCTTTTCAATATCCGGCAACCGGGTGGCTTCGATATTGCAGATCATTTTAAAGAATTTCAGCATTAATTTAAGTAGGAATTGCTGCCACCATTTTTCGGTGAGTTGGAAATCGGCATAGAGCCACAAGCCTTTCGGCTTAAGCGCGGCATTAATATGGTCAAATATTTTGTCTGCCGTTGATTCAGTAAAGCTATCAAATAAAAAAGGCGTGATAATCACATCAAAATCTGCCGCCAGCGAAACGTTTTCTATTGCGTCATGAATGAAAGCTATATGATTGCTGCCGGTATTTCTTTTTTTGGAGCGGGACATCATCTTCGCGGCAACCTCAACGTAGGTTATTTTTAACCCGGAAGGATGTATCCTGCTTAATTCGTCCAATATCCAGCCGGTGCCGCCGCCAACGATAAGCACATTTGCCTTTGCGGGGATAAATTGCAGTAGGTAAACCTGGGTATTTATTAAAGCCATGCCATATACCACGCGCGAAAGCCTATCGTAAAACCAGGCAGAATTATTGTAATTGGCAGGCATAACAGTTTAGCTAATGGTATATTTTGTTGGTTTAGGTTGATGGAGTTACATAATTAACACCTATCTGCAAAAAGCTTCGGTGTATGCGGTATAGTTGCCGTTGCAGCCATCTGAATTAAAAGCTGTTAAATACCAGCAAAAAAATGTATTGCAATATAAGCACCCCATCCAGGTAAAAAAAATAGTAGTACTCATCCTTTTCCCATTTTGACTTGAAGATGAGCCAGCCGGTTAAAACCGCGGTAATGGTTAATGCGAAAAAATCGCGGCTAAACCCGTTACCCCTGAAAAGGAACAGCAAAACAATATATCCGCCAAGCAAAAACTGGCAAAAAAGGTAGGCATTTTTTTCGCCCCACACCACGGGTACCGTTTTTAACCCGTACTGCTTATCCTGGAAAAGGTCGCGGATATCAAAGGGTACCGTTAATGCGGCAATAAACAAAAAGCGTTTGGCAACGAGTATCGTCATATCGCGCATGGAGATATTGGCTAAATGGTAATGCTGCGCCTCAATAATTGGCAGCAAAACGGTGCTCATGGTCCATACCAGCGTGATAAGGAATTGCTTTAACCCTGGAATATTGCGCAGACCAAACTTTTGGTCGCCGACGGCAAATAACGGGATGCTGTAGCAAAATGACAAAATACTTAAAAATATAAGCACTATGCGCGCTTCCATTGACATGAGAAAGAATAAGGGCACCAGCGACAACATAGATACGATGGTAAACGTAACCATCAGTCTGTAGTGCGAAAAAAACCATCGCACCCTACGATATGGCGATTTATCAGGTTGTTTAGGCTTTGAAATTAATATGCTGAAATTGTAGATACCCAGCGTTGACGTAAACAACAAACCAAGCACCGGGAATACTGGTTTGGCATTGATGAGATAAAAGGTGACCAGCCCCTGCGCAACCGTGCACAGCGACATAAAAATATTACTAAACAGCAGGAAGTCGAACGCTGGCTGAAATATTCTCTTCATTTTGCGGGTAAGGTAACAGGCAATTTTGCTTTAAGCTTCTTTCAATTTTGGATCGGCAGCGGCTTTTAACTCAAATATCGTTATCTCTGGCAATATTCCAACCCTGCCATGAATGCCGATAAACCCATACCCGACGTTTACATATAACTGCTGCGCGCCTTCGCGGTAAAAACCTGCCCATTCATTGTAGATATACTGTACAGGACTCCACTGAAAATGTTCCGTTTGCACGCCCAATTGCATGCCATGTGTATGGCCGGAAAACATCACATCAATTTGCGGGTATTCGGGCAACACTTGTGCCCGCCAGTGCGACGGGTCATGCGATAAAAGCAACTTCACGGGCAGGTCATCGGTGTTTTTTACAGTGGCATCCATACGTCCCCGCCTGGGAAAACGGTGTATCGCGCCCCAGTTTTCGACGCCTAAAATACCTATTTCGTCATTGCCTATTTTCAGGCGGCGGTTTTCGTTCCGCAGTAAATCCCAGCCCAGGTTTTTGTGGGTGGTTAACAGGTCGTCGAAGTTTTTTTGTTTAGCCGCCGCGTTTGGCCACTCGGCATAGTCCCCGTAGTCATGATTTCCTAGCGAGGAGAAAACGCCGAGCGGCGCTTTTACTTTGCTGAAAATGTCCTGGTAATCCCTCATTTCCGGGGTTGTCTCGTTTACCAGGTCACCGGTAAAAAAAATCAGGTCGGCTTTTTCGCGCATTAGCATTTCAACGCCGCCGCGCACGGCCCGTGGATTGTAAAAACTGCCCGAATGGATATCCGATATCTGCCCCAGCCGCATACCGTCAAAAGCTTTTGGGAGGTTGGGCAGGTATAGAGTATGGCGTTTTATATGGTAATCGTACAGCCCGCTCTTCATATTCAACCCGATTGCTGCCAACGGCACTGCGCCGGCCAGTAACCCGGCCTGCATCAGGAATTCCGATCGGGGAATAACGAACGTTTTGGCCTTCGTTTCCGGCGTTTGAAGCGGGGGTGTTTTTTTTCTTGAAAAATAAAGGCCCGCTCTCCGCAGATCATCAACTAAAATAAACAGCGCAAATGAAACCTTGCACAAATAGGCCAGGAAAAACAGCACAAGCAAACCAAGCCTTACCCCAAAACCTACCTTAACATAGATAACAAAAAAGATGACGGCTAAAAGTAAAACCGTAAATATCCAATACGAGCGGGTGAACGATTCCTTATGAAAGAACCGCCGTTTTTTGGGCAGCCCGCGCAGCCCGCTTAGCACATAGCGGTCAATCAATAATAGGGCGGCAATAAATAAAATAAGGTGTAGGTTATGCACAGGCTAATTAATTATCCGGCGTTAATAACGGTCATCGTCTACATCCAGGTCGTCTTCATCCGGCTGCAGGTTGAACAGGCTATTGAACATATCCGAGAAGGCAAAACCGTTGTCGAGAAAACCTTTATTTAATTGCGAAAATTCGGAAAGGCCATGCAGAACAAACTCCATTAGTAACAACGTTTGGCTTTCGGTAAGACTTAGGTGGAATTTTTTAACCAGTGCTTTTAACCCGGTAACCGAATTCAATTGCTTTTTATATTCCTGCAAAGGCAGCTCATCAACAAGCGATAAATTATTGCCTTCGCTAAACCAGTTAATGATCTCGATATATGGGTTTGGCGCTTTTGATTTTTTCGATTTTTCAGGATCGGGGAAAAACTGCAGCATCAGTGTTTTAATAGCTTTGCCGATAAGGATGTTGGCCACCTTGCCGGGGCCTTCGAGCTCGCCCTCGTAAACCAACTCAATTTTACCGGTTATGGCAGGTATTACGCCAAGGAAATCGGATATCCGCACAAAAGTGCTGGTTTCATGATTAATAAGCATACGCCGTTCGGCATTACTCACCAGGTTTTCAAAAGCCGATATGGTTAAACGGGCCGATACGCCCGATTTTTTGTCGATATATTCGGAGTTACGTGCCTCAAATGCAATTTGTTCAACCAAATCCTTTACCAGGCCATCGGTTTCGATGGTCGCGCGCTGTTCAGCAGTGAGCGACGCTTCCTGTTGAGTGATCTTCCGGGAAATTTCAACCGAACGCGGATAGTGCGTTAATATCTGGCTTTCGATCCTGTCCTTAAGCGGCGTTACGATAGAGCCCCGGTTGGTATAATCCTCGGGATTGGCGGTGAATACAAATTGCAGGTCAAGTGGCAGCCTCAGTTTAAAACCGCGTATCTGTATATCTCTTTCCTGCAGGATATTGAACAGGGACACCTGTATACGCGCCTGCAAATCGGGCAGCTCATTGATCACAAATATACCCCTGTGCGCCCGTGGGATCAATCCGAAATGGATAACACGCTCGTCGGAGTAGGTCAGCTTCATGGTGGCCGCCTTGATGGGGTCAACATCACCGATCAAATCGGCAACGGTTACATCGGGCGTCGCCAGCTTTTCGGTATAACGCTCAGAGCGGTGCACCCACGCGATCGGGGTGTTATCGCCTTTTTCTTCAATGATGTGATGGCCGTACCAGGATATGGGATGTAAAGGGTCATCATATAATTCCGAACCTTCGATATATGGCATATACTCGTCCAGTAAGTTCACCAGCAAACGGGCAATACGTGTTTTGGCCTGCCCGCGCAAGCCCAGCAGCAAAATATTATGGCGCGATAGGATGGCCGTTTGCAGATCGGGGATAACTGTATCCTCAAAACCTAATATCCCTTCAAAGCCGCCTTCGCCCTTTTGCAGCTGTGCGATCAGGTTGGCCCTTAATTCATCTTTTACCGACCGGCTCCTATAATCCGTTTGCTTTAGCTGGCCGAGGGTTTTTATGTTTGGTATTTTAGTCATTTGGTCAATAGTCATTGGTCATTTAGCCCATAGTCGATAGTCCATGGACCATAGTGTTAATTAATTTTGTTAGTTTAATTTGCACATCCGGACATCATCTTACAGTTTTCCTTCTGTTCCGTATGTAATCCTCAAAAATGTATTCACCCAAACCGTTGAGGGAGCTGTAAAAAGCTTTGCCGCCGTTGGTTTCGGTAAATTTACGTACAAACTGCTGCAGGTACGGGTCTTTGGCGATCATAAACGTAGTGATGGGAATTTTCAGCCGCTTACATTGTGCCGCCATATTTAACGTTTTGTTCACTACCTTACGATCTAGTCCGATGCTGTTTTTATAATATTTTGTTCCCTCTTTTAAGCAGGTGGGTTTACCGTCAGTGATCATAAATATCTGCTTATTATGGGTTTTGCGGCGTCGCAACAAGTCGGTGGCTAATTCCAAACCGGCATAAGTGTTGGTATGATAAGGGCCAACCTGCAGGTAAGGCAGGTCCTGTAAAGTTATCGGCCATGCATCATTACCAAAAACAACAATATCCAATGTATCCTTCGGATATTTGGTGCGGATGAGCTCAGCCAGCGCCATGGCTACTTTTTTAGCAGGCGTTATCCTGTCCTCACCGTAAAGGATCATCGAGTGCGATATGTCTATCATCAGCACGGTGGAGGTAAGGGTTTTATAATCCATTTCCTCTACCTCCAGGTCGCGCTCGGTCATGGTAAAATCGCCGATGCCGTGATTAACCTGGGCATTGTGGATAGACTGCGTCATATTGATCTGGTCTAAACTGTCGCCGAATTCAAATTCACGGCGTTCGGCGTTCTTTTCATCGCCCTGCCCGGATTGCGGGGAACGGTGGTTGCCCTTGCCCGATTTTTTCAGCTTACCGAATATCTCCTCCAACGCCGACTGCCGGATGCTTTGCTCCGTTTTTGCCGTTATCCTGAATTCGCCTTTTTCATTATCGTCGGTGAGATAGCCTTTCTCCTTCAGCTCATCAATAAAATTGCCCATCCCATACTCGTCGTTGGTGATGTTATATTGCTTGTCGAGCTCGTTCATCCAGGCCAGAGCTTCGCCAGCGTCGCCCGATGTATAGTTAAGCAATTCCAGGAACAATTTTAGTAATTCTTCAAATCCGCCTTTGGGGATTTGATTGGGTTTAAACTTCGAAAATTCAAATCCGCGCATAGGGTACCCTTTCTGATATAAAATAACGGATTATTTTCTTTAAAAGTTTGCCGAAGTTGAATTGTTAGGTAATAATGACAAAAGGCGGGTGTGCCTGGCGCACGCAGAGTTGACTCACCGGTCATCGCTACGCTCGACCTCCCTCTCTACCGCAAGCGGTAAAGAGGGCTAAGGAAGAAAGATAATAATATTTTTTTTGAGTTTCACCCTCTTATGGTTTACCATAGAGAGGGTCGGCCAGCGAAGCGCCGTCGGGGTGAGTCTATACGGGAGCCGTGTTTGCTTCGCACAAAGAGGGCATGCTTTTTTGCACCTGTAACATTAGGATAGCATAACCGTCTAAGTGAAAACCTGACGTTATGAACTGGAAATTCTTCTCCCGGAAAAAAACCTCCCACACCCAACCAAAAAAATCAAAAACACGCGAGTGGGTTGATGCTGTTGTATTTGCTGTTGTGGCGGCCACTGTTATCCGCGGGCTGCTGTTTTCGGCTTATGCTATTCCTTCGGGTTCAATGGAAGGCACGCTGCTTACGGGAGATTATTTGTTTGTGAGCAAAATAAGCTATGGCCCGCGCATGCCTTTTACGCCAGTGTCAGTTCCTTTTTTAGAATCAACAGTTACGAGCGCTAATATTAAAACCTATTGGGATGGCATAAAGCTGCCCTATTTTCGTTTGCCGGGATTAACCGAAATTAAGAAGGGAGATATTATTGTTTTTAATAAACCGGATGAGGCTGATCCATCATACAATAAACCCGTTGACGTGCGTACCAACCTGATCAAACGATGCCAGGCCACGCCCGGCGACCGGCTTACGATTGTCAATGGCCAGGTGTTTATTAACGATAAAGCCGCGCCAAACGCGGAGAAGGCCCAAACATCTTATGCAGTAGTTACCAACGGAACCGAGGTAAACCCGCAGATGTACCAGGATATGCACATCGAGGTGTTGCAGCAAAAAGATGCGAATACATACGAAATGATCATCCCAAATAATAATCTTGCGGCTTTTAAAAGATTTTCGAATATTAAAAGCGTTACCCCGGTTATACAGCCCGCCGGCAGCTACGACGCGTCGGTTTTTCCGCATAACGAAAAGTTTAAATGGAACCAGGATAATTTTGGCCTGCTGATTTTACCAAAACGCGGCTGGACTGTTCCGCTAACTGATTCAACCATGGTTTTATACCGCCGGGCCATTGAATTGTATGAGAACAACAAGGTTGAGATAAAAGGGAAAGATATTTTTATCAATGAGAAGCAGGCGTATACCTACACCTTTAAAATGAACTATTATTGGATGATGGGCGATAACCGCCACAATTCTCTTGATTCGCGCTTTTGGGGCTACGTGCCCGAAGATCATATCGTGGGGAAAGCGATGATCACCTGGATGAGCATTGATTCAACCGGTACCTTTTTGGACAAGATAAGGTGGAATAGGATTTTGAGGGCGATAAATTAGCGGGTCGTGCCGACAAACTGGCAGGTCATGCCGAACTTGTTTCGGCAGCTCTCAGGCTATTCACGCGCGCTCAGTCTGCGCTTTTGCATGTAGCAGACCTTGCTGTCGTATATACTTCAGTGGGTTGCCGAAACGAGTTAGGCATGACGTCTTTTATGGGTTGTTTACCCCATAAGCATATCAATATCCCCCATGGTATAAACTGGGTTAGCGCCACGTTTTGTAGTTACAAACGCGCCCACTGCGCAGGCTTTTTTAAGCAAGTCCGGCATGTCCGCTCCGTTTAGCAGCCCCGCTATAAAAGTTGCTAAAAAGGCATCGCCGGCGCCCACGGTATCCACTACATTTACCTTAAAACCCGGGTGCTCATAAAATTCATGTTCATGCCATACGATAGCGCCGTTTTCGCCGCGGGTAACACAGATGGTCCGGGCGTGGTATTTCTTTTGAAATTCGATGATCCTTTCCCTGAGGCCGTCCCCGGGTTCTCCTATCAATAAAATAACCTCTTCCTCATTCATTTTAACAACGTCGGCCCGTGCCGCGAGAGTTTCAATATCCGCTAATATATAATGGGGCGGGCGCAGGTTCACATCAAATATTTTCAGCGCGGCGGTTTCATTCAGCAGGTTTAATAAAATATCACGAGTCGTATTTTCTCGGCAGGCCAGGCTGCCGAATACAATGGCCGCTGCTTTTTCAGCCGCTTCCGTCAGCGCCGGTTCGGTTTGGATGTTGTCCCATGAACACGGCCTGGGGATAATATAGGTAGCGCTGCCCTGCTTGTCGAGCTTAACGGTCACTTCGCAGGTGGGCAATTCGTCGTCGGTTTGGATCAACTCGCTGTATAAACCGCTCGCCTTCAGAAATTCAATCAACCCTTTGCCTGATTCATCATTGCCGACGCGGCTGGCAAAAGACACATCCGCGCCCTGCTGAACCAGGTGACGGGCCACATTCATCGGCGCCCCGCCGGCCACTTTTTCAATCCCAAAGGTATCCCATAAGATTTCGCCGAAACAAAGAATGTTCTTAATAGCTGAAAGCATAAAGCCAAAGCTAAAAGCTTTTTTCATAAATATTTTTAAATTGCATGATGAAGAAGATATTAACCCTGACCGTCCTGCTTTTAGCGTTCATGACACTGCATGCGCAGAGTGATAAGCAGGCAATTATTAAAGTGCTGGAAACACAGCGCATCGCCTGGAATAAGGGCGACATCAGCGGCTTTATGCAAGGCTACTGGCATTCCGACTCGCTGTTGTTTGTAAGCAGTTCGGCGCCAACGCACGGCTGGCAGGCCACGCTCGATGGATATAAAAAACGTTATCCCGGCAAGGCCGCGATGGGTACGCTCACGTTTACTATTTTAAAGATCGACCTGCTCGACAAAACCAACGCCTTTATGCTCGGCGGCTGGCATTTGCAGCGTGAAAAAGATACCCCCGGCGGATATTTTACGCTATGGTTCCGCAAGATCAATGGCGAGTGGAAGATCGTAGTGGACCATACTTCGTAGATTTGAGATGTTAGATTTGAGATGGAACAGATGCTTTGTCATCCTGAGTGAAACGAAGGATCTTCTACGCCATACAATCGGAAACATGACCCTTGAAGAAGATCCTTCACTACGTTCAGGATGACAAAAAACAAAAAAGCCCGGTGATAAAATCGCCGGGCTTCACATTAACCAGATTGGGAATTAATCAGGCATCAATACGGTGTTAACTACATGGATTACCCCGTTGCTTTGATTTACATCGGCAATGGTGATCCATGATTTTCCGCCTTTTTCGTCAACCAAGTATAATTTTTTACCTTGAGCCATAACGGTTAGCTCATCACCCTGTACCGTTTTTAGCTCTGCTTTTCCATTGCCGGCTTTAACTTTTGCCCATAAATCGCGGGCGCTTAAACGGCCTGCAACCACGTGGTAAGTTAAGATTTTTGTAAGCGTAGCTTTGTTCTCGGGTTTTACTAGATTGTCAACGGTTCCGGCAGGTAATTTTTGAAATGCCTCGTTGGTCGGAGCAAACACGGTGAATGGCCCGGCAGACTCTAAAGTTTCAACCAATCCTGCTGCTTTTACTGCTGCAACAAGTGTAGTATGGTCTTTTGAGTTAACAGCATTTTCAATAATGTTTTTTGTTGGGTACATGGCTGCACCGCCAACCATTTTAGTTTGAGCGTTAGCTTTCGGTGAAATTGCAATAGCTGCTAAGGCAAACGTCGCGATAATAATTTTTTTCATGTTGTTTGTTATTGTGTTTAGGGAGAGATACGGAGTAAATAAAATTCCGGTTTTTTAATAGGCATTTTTTTCTTGTCGCACTGCGACAGTGCGACACACTGTGTCGTACTTTGGTCTTTAAAAAAACAAGCCCGAAGCTATATTATCAGCATATAATTTACCTGGCTGGGTTAGGTAAATTGTATTTTCTTTTTGGATGATCCACTGCTTGTCGAAATAGGGCCGGGCGGCCTTTAACAGGTGGTTGGATGCGGTACTTGCTATTAAATCAAGCTTATCCAGGTTGAGCCCCCAAATAGTGCGCAGCGACGTCATGATGTATTCATTTAAGCGGTTGGCTTCGGTTAGCGCCTCCATTTCAGCCGGCAGCTTATTTAGCCCTATTGACTGAATATATTTGGCGTTGCCGGCTATGTTCCATTGCCTCGAGACACCGTTATATGAATGCGCCGACGGGCCTATGCCGAGGTATTTTACGCCCCGCCAGTAATTGGCGTTATGCCTTGAGTATTGGCCCGGCTTGCAAAAATTGGATATTTCGTAATGCTCAAATCCCCGCAATTCCATGGCATTCATCATAAAAATAAATTGCGCGGCGCTTTGCTTGTCCTCCATTGCGGGCTGTTTCTTTTTGTTGATGAATGATGCCAGCGCGGTTTGCGGTTCAACCGTCATGGAGTAGGACGAGATGTGGGGCACGCCCAGTTCAAATACTTTGTCCAAATTATATTTCCATTTTTCATCACTCAACAGCGGGTAGCCGTATATCAGGTCGACGGTTAAATTTTCGAACCCGGCATCCTGTACGCGTTTTACTGCTGCCTCTGCCTCATTGCCGCGGTGCACCCGGTTCATCCAGGCAAGGTCCTCATCAAAAAATGATTGTATGCCTATACTGAAACGGTTTATTTCGCTTTCGCGGAGTGCCTGCACTTTGGCTTTATCGAGGTCGTCGGGGTTCGCTTCGATGGTAATTTCTGCATCGGCGGCAACCGTATGTAAGCCGGTTATCGTGCTGATGAGTAAGTTCAGTTCGTCGGTGCTCAGCAGGGAAGGGGTACCGCCGCCGAAATAAATGGTTTCAACAGTCTCGCCGTCAAGATAGTTTTTTTGTAGGGTTATCTCTTTGAGCAACGCCTGCAAAAGCTCGTCTTTATATTTTAACGAAGTGCTGAAATGAAAATCGCAATAATGGCAGGCCTGCTTGCAAAAAGGAATATGAATGTAAATGCCTGCCATGGATTATAAGGGGCTAACTTAAATAAATTATAGAACTTTTCTTTCCTTTAACTGAAAGCCCTCCACAGTTCGGCAAATGCTGCTTTCGCTTGCTCCTGGCGAATACCTTTATAAAGACCCGGTCACAAACGTGCTTATATCACACAACGGGAAATAACGAAATGCTTTATGTGGAATAATGGGGAATTTACAGCCGATAAAATTCGAAAAAAATTAAGGAAATATTTCAAATAGTGACTTAATTATTAATTAATGGTATAAAATACACAATGCAAGTCAAGTTATTTGATAATAATGATAATTTCTTTAGCCTCCTTGGTCGCGGTACAATAGTTGCCTGTTATGTTTTGCAAATTAAACTATTGATTATTTCCCCCTAAGGATATTCAGCAGTAAAATTTTCGAACCCCTAAAACTATTGATCAAATGAAAGCGGATTTCATATGCCGTTTTTATGCCCAAAAAGGTGATATGTACGAAAAAAATTTTTACCGCAAGGCCAAATGGTCGTTTGGCCTAAAATATTTAAAGAAGATACTTTCAGTTTCCTTTATCTTATTTTTTTTCCTGACATTTTTCACGTTAAACGTAAATGCCCAAACCCCCGGGTTAATTTACAAGCCCGCTTCAACCGTCGCTGGTAAACACGTATTGAACCCTAGTGGCAACGGTTATACTTCCGCTACGACCGCCGGTTTCCAGGGCGGGGTTGACGACGGCGTCCAAAGTGAGTTGAAAATGACTCCGATTGTTGAAGTAACAAGTGAGCCCGCTTCGGATTTGACCACAGGTGCCTCAGGCGGGCAAACTGATATTGTAGGGTTCTCCAAATCTGTTTACGTGCTAAATGATGGAACCAATCTGATCATCCGCTTCCGCATCGGGAAAAACTCTTCGGCATCCAAAGGATACTGTTTGCTAATAGATAATAATGGGCAATTTGGCCCTACCGATCCCAGTTATATCAGCAATCCTGCTGATATGGGGTTTGAGTTATCCGTAACGTTGGAAACAAACTTTCGCGTAAGGGTTAGGAATCTTGTTACAGGGGCTGTCATAAATGATTATGCTTCCGGTACACAAGAGCAGCGTTCCATTGCTGCTACCGCCCTGCCTGCAGGTAGTGGGAATACAAACGTATTTTACGATTTTTATGTCCCTCTGTCAGACCTGACAACCAACCCGGCAACGGCTTCGTTCAGATTTGCCGCCACTACTATTACCAGCGGGCAAAGTGATTTTCCCTCCGGCACCGTATCAGATATCAACGGCATAGCAGACAATTCCTATAGCGGTAACACATTCGCCGCTTTTAGCACAGCCATTACCAGTTTTCCCCCTACGATCCTGTCAACAATGACCACAGGGTTTACTTTTTCATCACCTGTTACCAGCGCTCCTTTTATTTCCAGCTCTTTACTAACCAGTAGTAATTCAATAACGGGTACGAGTGCAGAAGCTGATGGTACTACAATTACAATATATAAAGACGGGGTTTCAATGGGAACCGCTACGGTTACCGCTAATGCCTGGACGTTATCGTCGGGTGTTAGTGGCGTAATAGCAGCGGGTAACGCAATTACGGCCAAAGCGACTGCAGTTGGACACACAATTTCCGCTGCATCAAATTCTGTTATAGTAGGGCAGGTCTGTACCACGCCTCCAACTATAACGGGTATTGTTAATGGCTCTAAGGGTTATGTGGGTACTTGGACGGCATTACCCGGTCAAACAACAACGGCTACCTCTGTACAAATTTTTATTCATGGTATTTCAAGTGTAACCACTACAATAAATTCTCAGAATTTTGTTGCCGGTCAGGAATTTACAATAAGTACTGATTATCAAGGAAATGCTGTTTATGCGCCGGCAATAACAACTGCGGGCGGAACATCGGCAGCATGGAGTTTTCAATTGTTTAATACTGGTAACTCTGTACCGGCTGGTACATTTTGGGCAACTGCACAAAATGTTACCGCGGGAACCTGTGTTTCTAACCCATCTAACTTTCAATACCGAACTATTAGCGCGACAGCCACACCTGTAATTACCACAAGCCCTGTTTATGATACCGGTACCTCGGTAAGTGGAACTAAGGTCGCAAACTCAAAAATATATCTGTATATAAATGGTGTAGAACGCCAGATAACAACAGCAGACGCGACTACCAGCTGGACAGTTACCGGTTTAAATTTAGTTGCCGGAGACGTAATAACCGCTGCCGCAATTATTGACGCGACTTCCGGGTTATCGGCTCTCTCTAATGCAGTTACTGTTCAAAATCTTTTGAGTGGAACATCTGTTGCCCCGGTAATAACAGGTACTTATAATAATAGCCAGACAAGTGTGTTGGGTACATCACTGGAAGCGGCGGGAACTACTATTACTGTTTATAAAAATAGCATTTCAATTGGCACAACCACAGTAAATATTTTTGGCAACTGGACTTTAACCGGAATTACACTTGCTACAAACGACCTTTTAAAGGCCACTGCTTCAGCAGCTAACAAAAACACAAGTGGATTTTCCAACGTGGTGACAGTTTTGGGGGCTTCAGCTTCTGTTCCCACAGTTACCGGCCCTATATTGGCCGGGGCTACAAGTATCAGCGGAACAGGCGCTAACGGCACTTTAACTATTTATGTAGATGGCAGTCCTTTATCTCCCGCGCTAACTTCGCAATCAGGGGCATGGACATACTCCACTACTAACTTACCGGGGTTGGCCAATGAACTATATAAAGGGGCTGTTGTAACAGCAACCAATACAGAAACAGGCAAATTAGAAGGCACTAAATCCGCAGGTGTGACCGTGCAGGGAGCTGATCATTTTTTAGTTGAGGCCAATGGCGGCGGTAACATTGGCATCCAAACTGCCGGGGTTGCATTTACAATACAAATTTCAGCCAGGAACGTTGCTCCTGGCAGTACACTCTTCAATACCTATACCAGTACAAACGTGGTTTCTTCGGCTTCAACCGTGATAGGCGGCGGCGGCCCTACCGGCGCTTTTACACTCGGCGCGCTAACCGGTTGGAACATGACCCTCACCACTGCTGGTACTTATACTTTAACAACACTAAGTACAGATGACCCTACTTTAGTTGGCACATCTAATAGCTTTGTTGTTCTTCCTAACCCCGGCCCGGCAAATAAACTGGCTATAAATACCCAGCCGTCAACAACAGTTTTGAGCCAGGTTACTCTTGCTCAGCAGCCGGTTATTTATATCCAGGACCAATACGGGAATACCGTCACTACCGATAATACAACCACGGTTACGGTTTCCCTTGCAAGTGGCACCGGAACATTGAACGGGCAGTTAACTGTAACGGCTGTTAATGGAGTGGCTACTTTTACGGGCCTTTCCATAACCAGCGCGTCAACGGCCAATTTTACCCTCGGCTTTTCTTCAACTCCAGGATATACAGGAGTAACTTCGGGCATCATAGCGGTTACGACAAACAGCCCGGCAGCGCCAGCGTCCCTTTCTTATTCTTCACCGCAGATCTATACGGTTAATAACGCCATAACATCCTTAAATCCAACGGTTACGGGCGGTAGCCCTACGACCTATAGTATCAGTCCGGGGTTACCCGCCGGCTTAAGTATCAATGTAGGAACAGGTGTTATTTCAGGTACACCTACTGTTAGTGCAGCTTCAGCTGTTTATACGGTTACCGCCAGTAACGGTACGGGAAATAAAACTTTTGGTATTACTATTACCGTAAATTCGCTGGCAGCAACTAAACTGGCAATTACCACGCAGCCATCGTCGGCGGCGCAAAGCGGGATCGCTTTTACACAGCAGCCGGTTATTCAGTTACAGGATGGTTCAAGCAACCCCATTAGCCAAGCTGGCATAAATGTTACAGCAGCCATAATTACAGGCGCGGGAACTTTGGCAGGAACAGTGACTGTTCAAACCAATTCAAGCGGCGTAGCCACCTTTACTGATCTTAATATTTCGGGCCTTATTGGCGTTCGTACCCTTCAATTTACATCATCAGGGCTTACTTCAGTTAATTCAGGCAATATTACACTCGGCGCGGGCGCAGCCACAGCGGTACGTGTAGAAACGGCAGCAGACGGAACAGGAAGTGTCGTATCCGCACAAAACCTGACATCCGGCAACACAATAACAGGCTATTCGATCACTCGTGACGCGGCAGGCAACTTCGTGGCCAATGCAGCCGGCACCTGGTCATTAACGAATAAAACACTCGGCGTAGCCACCGGCAACCTTGTCGCGGCGGTGGATACCAAGAGCGCGGTGATGACGGGTGTTCTCACCGGGACAGCCAATATCTCAGCAACATCCACCGGACTTACTGCAACTACCTCCGGCACTGTTACGGTTATCGCAGGCGCAGCAGCTAAGCTCGCAATTAGTATTCAACCATCCTCCAGCATATTAACCGGTGTAACGTTTGCTCAGCAGCCGGTAATTTTGGTTCAAGACGTTGCAGGTAATACTGTAAATCAGGCAGGTATTTCAATAAGTTCATCCATTGCGTCTGGCGCAGGTACTTTAGGAGGTACATTGTCTATTGCAACCGATGGATCAGGTGTTGGCACATTTAGTGATCTTATGATTACAGGTGCTAACGGAAATAGAACTCTGCAGTTTTCTTCAGCCGGACTTACCGGGGTTACCTCGGCTACCATTGCTGTCACGGCCGTTATAGTAACGATCAGCACACAAACGAATATCACAACTTTCGGCGCATCGACCGGCGCGGTAACAGTAGCCGGTTCAGGCGGCACAAGTCCATACCAGTATAAAATAGGCAGCGGAACATTACAAAGCAGTCCAACCTTTACCGGTCTTGCAGCAGGCACCTATACCATAACGGTACAGGACAACAATTCAAACAACTCAACAGTCAGCGTAACGATCACCCAGCCATCATCAGCGTTAGCAGTAACGATCAGCACACAAACCAATATCACAACCTTTGGTGCATCGACCGGC